>CAYNUO010000090.1:4784-10734 GCA_964400405.1 uncultured Bifidobacteriaceae bacterium
CCCGTCAGCATCAGCGCGTACAGCAGGAAGAACCCGTAGGGCCGCACGCGGTCGAAGAGCGCCGCGGGCCGGCCGTGCAGCAGCCCGCGCAGCACGTTGCCGCCGTCCAGCGGCGGCACGGGCACGAGGTTGAACACGGCCAGGATGATGTTCAGCAGCACCGCCGCCTGGCACATCATCGTCACCGGCGTCACCAGGCTGAACCCCTCCGCATCCCCGGCAGGGAGCACCCGCAGGATCAGCGCCGCGATGACCGCAATCAGCAGATTGCTCGCGGGACCGGCGGCGGCGATCAGCATGTGGTCCCGCCGCCAGTGCAGCAGCCGGCGCAGGTCGACGGGCACGGGCTTCGCCCAGCCGAGGACCGGTGCACCCGTCACCATGGCGAGCAGTGGAAACAGGATCGTGCCGATGGGGTCGATGTGCACGGCCGGATTCAGCGACACCCGGCCGAGATCGCGCGCCGTCGGGTCACCCAGCTTCCAGGCTGACCACGCGTGCGCCGCTTCATGCACCGTCAGGGAAAAGAGCAGAACCGTGAAGCCGATGAAGATCTGTGCGGGGTCTATGCCCAAGGCAATTCAGAGCGTACCACACGGATCCTGAAGGCCTCGTCAGGCCGATCGGGCGAAGTAGTCCAGCACGGCCGACGCCGTGCGGGGGCCGACCACCGCGGCCAGCTCTTCGCGCGTCGCCCGGCGCACACCGGCAAGGCTGCCGAACGCCGTCAGCAGCGCCTTGCGCCGCCGGATCCCGACGCCAGGCACACCGTCCAGCTCGCTCCGCAGGTCCCGCATCGTCCGGGCGCGCCGGTGGAACGTCACGGCAAAGCGGTGGGCCTCGTCGCGGATGCGCTGGATGAGCAGCAGCGCCGGGTCCCGCGTGTCGAGCACGACCGGCTCGGGGCGGTCGCGGGTAAAGAGCACTTCTTCCTTCTTCGCGATGCCGGCGGCGACCAGACGGCCGAGCCCCACGGCCATCAACGCTTCATAGGCGGCCGAAAGCTGCCCGGGGCCTCCGTCGATGAGGATGAGATCGGGGAACGGTCCGCCCCGCTCGAGTACGCGGCGGTACCGCCGCTGCACGACCTCCCGCATCGCCGCGAAGTCGTCCGACCCCAGTGCCGCATCGGGCCTCGCCGCGATCCGGAACTTGCGGTATTCCGCCTTCTTCATCCTGCCGTCTTCGCAGACCACCATCGACGCGACCGTCTCGCTGCCCTGGATCGTCGAGATGTCGAAGCACTCGATCCGGCGCGGCACGGACGGCAGCGCCAGCGCCGACCGCAGCGTCTCGAGCGCCTCGAAGTGCGCCGCCGTCGAGTCGTTGAACCGCGTGCGGTAGGACAGCTCGGCGTTGCGCGTGGCCAGGTCGATCAGGGCCCGCTTGTCGCCCCGCTGCGGGACGATGATCCGCACGCGGTGTCCGGCCGCCGCCGTCAGCCACTCCTCCACCGCCTCGCTCTCCTCGACCGGCTCTGGCAGGTGGATCTCGCGTGGCGCCGCACGGTCGGCGTAGAACTGCTGCAGCGCGCCGGCCAGCGCCTCGGCGTCGCCCGCCGGCGCCGCGTCGGCGTTCGACGCGAGCTCGACGCGCTCCACGACGCGGCCGCCGCGCATCTGGAACACCAGCACCACTACGCCGCTCGGGCCTCGCTTCAGGCCGAACACGTCGCGCTCGCCGAGCTGCGCCGTGGCCACCTTCTGCTGGCGGTCCCTGAGCGCCTCCACGGTCCGCATCGCGTCACGGACCTGCGCGGCCTGCTCGAACCGCTCCCCCTGCGCGGCCTCCGTCATCCGCGTCCGGAGCGTCTCGATCAGCTCGTCGGTCCGGCCGTCGAGCAGCATCCGTGCGCTGTCCACGGCCTCGCCGTACCGGGCCTCGTCGCAGACCTCGCGCACGCACGGCGCCACGCAGCGTCCGATGTCGTACTCCAGGCACGGCCGCGCGCGATCGCCGGTGATGACCTCGTTGCAGGAGCGGATGCCGAACAGCTTGTGCGTCAGGCTCATCGTCTTCCGCGCCAGCGACGCCGGCAGGAACGGGCCGGCGAAGAAGTCCGGCCCCGGCTCGATGGCGCGCGCGACGAGCACGCGCGGAAATGCCTCGCCGGTGGTCAGCCGCAGGTACGGATAGTTCTTGTCGTCCCGCAGCAGGATGTTGAAGCGCGGCGCGCGCTGCTTGATCAGGTTGTTCTCGAGCGCCAGCGCCTCGACCACCGAGTCGGTGACGATGACCTCGAGGCTGCTGATATCAGTCAGCAGGGCGTCGTGCCGGGGACTGGTGCCCCACGCCCCGAGGTAGCTGCGCACGCGGTCCCGCAGGGAACGCGCCTTACCGACGTAGATCGTCTCTCCGGCGGCGTTGCCCCAGAGATAGACCCCGGGCTGTTCCGGCAGGCGGGCGATCTGTTCCTTGAGATCGGAAACGGGCATGCTACGATGCCGAGTTTACAAAATGACGTTTACGGGCTTCATCGGAACTGTCTTCATGTTCCCGCTGCGCGCCATCATCAGCGCCAGCGTCGCCCTCGGGATCCATCCCAACACGCTCACGCTCATCGGCGTGCTGATCAACGTCGCCGCCGCCGTCGAACTGGGCCGCCGGCACTTCGTCACGGCGTTCGTCATCATGATCGTGGCGAACATGTTCGACTTCATCGACGGCAAGGTCGCGCACCTCACCGGCAAGCAGTCGCAGTTCGGCGCGTTCTGGGATTCCACGCTCGACCGCTTCTCCGACATCGCGCTCTTCCTCGGCGTCATCTATCTGTATGCGAGCCTCCGCCGGACGGACTACGTGATGGTGGCCTCACTGGCCATGATGTTCTCCATCATGACGAGCTACGCGCGGGCGCGGGCCGAGTCGCTCATTCAGAAGTGCAAGGTCGGCTTCATGGAGCGCCCCGAACGCATCGTGCTGCTGATGATCGGGGCCGCCACCAATCGCATGGCCGGGGTGATGTGGGTGATCCTGGTGCTGTCGATTGTGACCGTCGTCAACCGGATCCACTATACCTATCTGGCGCTGAACAACCGGCCGAACCCCGCCGGGTCCAACGTGCTGACGCGCGTGTTCTGGAAGGCGTTCTTCTGGACGGACGACCGCGCCACGTTCGCCTACGACGTCTGGGTCGTCGTGATTCTCGCCTTCACGTGGCTCGTGCCGCCGGACTGGCTGCGCGACCCGATGGCGTCCAGCCTCCCCGGCTGGGAATTGTTCTAGCCGGCCTTCCGGCGGCGGGCCGGCGCAGCCTTCGACTCCTTTGACGCCGCGGGCTCCGCGAGCGTGGCCTTCGCGGGCTTCTTCTTGTCGGCGCTGACGGCGCTGAGGCTCTTCCGCAGCGCTTCCATCAGGTCGATCACGTTGGTCGGCTCGGGCACGTCGGGCGCCACGATCTCCTCGCCGGCGACCTTCGCGTCGATGATCGCGCGGAGCCCTTCGGTGTACTCGTCCTTGTAGTCCTTGAGGTTGAGTTCACCCTCGAACATCCCGACCACCTGCTTCGCCAGCTTCAGTTCCGCCGGGTTCACGGTGGCGGGCACCGAGCTCAACTCCTCCACCTGGTCGATGCCGCGCAGCTCCGCGGCGTGGTGGAGCGTGTACATCACCAGGCCCTTCTTCTGCGGCTTCACGGCGACGAGATACTCACGGCCGTGCAACGCGACCTTGCCGATGCCGGCCTTGCCGACCATGCCCTCGCGCATCACGGCGAACGATTCGGCCGCCACGGGGCCGTCGGGTGCCAGGTAGTACGCCCGGTCGACGAACATCGGGTCGATGGAGTCGCCGTCCGCGAACTGGACCAGGTTGATGACGCGCGTGGATTCGACCTTGACCTTCTGCAGGTCCTCCTCCGCCATCACGACCCAGCGGCCCTTCTCGAACTCGTAGCCCTTCACGAGCTCCGCGTTGGTCACTTCCTTCTCGCACTGCGGGCACCAGCGCTTCTGCTGAATGCGCGTCTGGCACTCGGCGTGGAGCTGGTTGAAGGACAGCGTGGCCGACGCCTCCGTGGCCGGATACACCTTCACCGGAATGTTGACGAGGCTTACCTTCAGGAAGCCCTTCCACGTAGGTCTGAGTGCCATGACGCTGTCGCTCCTCTAACAGTCTTCCTTATCGGGAGACCCAGGCCCCAAGGCTACCCCTTCATACGGCGTCCCGCTCGTCCCGGGCCCCAAGATCCAGCCCCATGCCCTTGAACCGGATGGCGTGGGCCGCCACTTTGTCGCGCAGCACCCGGCGGACCTCCCCGTAGGCGGTGCCCGGCACCTGCAGCGTCCGGGCCAGCTGGCGCGCGCGCATGACCAGCACCAGCGTGACCGCTTCACCCTGCTCGCGCCAGGAGACGCCCTCGATCTGCTCCCACCGCATGAAGCCGGTGTCGGTCCAGACGCCGTCGCGGTAGAGTCCCCGCCGCACCTGACGCCGCAGCACGATGGCGTAGCCGTAGTAGAGGAACATCATCGTCTCGCCGAACAGGTCCCACGGGGCCTGGCGCTGCCACCCAAGCCGGAAGACGAGCAGGACGCCGAGCGCGACGCCGATGCCCAGGCTGAGGCGATAGAACGGCGGTCTGGGGCTCGGCCAGGTCACGAGCGCCGTCTTCACCCGGCGGCGAAACCGCACGACATCCGCCACCACCAGCATGTTGGCGACGAAGTACCCGAGCCCGAACAGGTAGAGCACCTGCGCGAGGGACATCGGGCCGATTGTAGAGGTAACGAGCTTGGCTAGGACGTCTTCGCTTCGACGACGATCGGCTGCGCGAGCGTCGGGTCGAAGCACCGCCGGCAGCGGGCCTCGTAGGTGCCGGTGGCCCCGAGCAGCACGCGGTCGCCGCTGGCCACCAGGCGTTGCGTGTGGTTGGCCGGGGCGCCGCAGACCATGCAGATCGCGAGGGTCTTCGTGATGTATTCCGCGATGGCCAGCAGCTGCGGCATCGGCTCGAACGGCTTGCCCAGGTAATCCTGGTCCAGGCCGGCCACGATCACGCGCTTGCCGAGGTCCGCCAGCCGGTTACAGACCGCCGGCAGTTCCGCGTCGAAGAACTGCCCTTCGTCGATGCCGACCACTTCCGTCTTCGGCGCCACCCGCTCCAGCAGTTCCCGCGCGGTCTCGACCTGCTCGGACGGAATGCGCATCTCGCTGTGCGAGACGATGTGGTCGCTGGCGTAGCGCACGTCGATGGCCGGCTTGAAGATCTGCACGCGCTGGCGTGCGATCTGGGCCCGGCGCAGGCGGCGGATCAGCTCTTCACTCTTCCCGCTGAACATGCTGCCGACGACTACTTCGATCCAGCCGCCTTCCGACTGCCGTGCGACATCCATCTGCTGCGTCTCCGCGCGTGGGCTGTGCGTGACTCAGGCGCGGGAGAGGTACTCGCCCGTGTCGGTGCTGATGCGGATCGCGTCGCCGGTGTTCACAAACGGCGGCACCGACACGACGAGGCCGGTTTCGAGCGTCGCGGGCTTCACCTGCGCGCTGGCCGTCGCGCCCTTGATCCCGGGCGCCGTGTCGGTCACCACGAGGTCGACCGTCACCGGCATCTCGATGCCGACGGGCTCCTCACCGTAGAACTCGACCTTGATGGCCATCTCGGGCTTCAGGTAGTTCACGTTGTCCCCGAGCGCCTCGTCGCTGATGTGCACCTGCTCGTAGGACGTGGTGTCCATGAAGCAGTAGGAGTCGCCGTCCTTGTAGAGGTACTGCATCTCGCGCTCATCGAGCGTCGCGCGGTCGAGGGTGTCTTCCGAGCGCAGCTTCTGGTCTGACAGCGCACCATTCCGGATGTTGCGGAACTTGACGCGGACGAAGCCACGCAGGTTGCCGGGGGTGACATGCTGCAATTCGAGCACGCGGAACAGGTCCTGCTCGATCTTGATCAGCATGCCCTTCTTCATGCGGGTCGCGGGTATGGATGCCATCAGCCTCTGAAGGGAAAGAG
>CAYNUO010000091.1:0-10554 GCA_964400405.1 uncultured Bifidobacteriaceae bacterium
GGGTATCCGGCGGACCGCGTGCGCCCCGTCGTGGCGATCCGTCCCGGCGCCAGCGGCGACATTTCCCTGAAGGCCGGCGAAACCAGCAACGCCCACGTGGCGTGGTATCAGCCGCAGGGCGCCTCCTACATGAACTCGTCGCTCGTCTACGGCGACTACCACTACACGCTGCTCACGCAGGGCTTCCTGATGTGCCACGACGCGAAGACAGGCCGTGTCGTCTACACACGGCAGCGCATCGACCCGGCGTCAACCGGGTTCACGGCGTCGCTCTGGGCCTACAACGGAAAGATCTGGGCGATCAGCGAGGAGGGAGACACCTACGCGATTCAGCCGGGACCGGAGTTCAAGGTGCTGGCCAAGAACCCGCTCGACCAGATGGTGATGGCCACGCCCGCGGTCGTCCGTGGAAGCCTGCTCGTCCGCACGGCGACCCATCTCTACCGCATCGCGGGCCGGAAGTAGGGCGCGGTCCGTCGGCGGGTGTTAGCATGGCGCGCCATGAACGCCATGCCTTCGTTCCGCGCCATCCTCTCGGCGCTCCTCGTACTCCCCATCGTTCTGGTGACCGTGTCCGGCCGTCAAGGCGGCACGATCCGCGTCGACGCGGACGACATCGGTGGCGTAGTCACCGGCGCCAACGGCCCGGAGGCCGGCGTCTGGGTCATCGCCGAAACGAAGGAGCTGCCGACCGGCTTCCGCAAGATCGTCGTAACCGACGAGCGGGGCCGGTATCTGGTGCCCGACCTGCCGCGCGGCAGCTACGACGTCTGGGTGCGCGGCTACGGCCTCGTCGACTCGCCACGCACGGCCACCTCACCAGGCCGCGTGTTGAACCTGACCGCCGTTCCGGCCGCGAGCCCGCGCGCCGCGGCGTACTACTACCCCGCCAGCTACTGGCTGTCCCTCATCCGCATTCCCGCCGCCAGCGAGTTTCCCGGCACGGCGGCAAACGGCATCCCCGAGGCCATGAAGAGTCAAGCGCACTGGATGGACCTCATGAAGAGCCAGTGCATGCAGTGCCACCAGCTCGGCACCAGAGCCACGCGCGAGCTGCCCGCCGCGCTCGGTACGTTCCCGACGTCGACGGCTGCGTGGGATCGCCGGGTTCAGGCGTCGCAGGCGGCGCAGATGATGAGCGGCGCAATGAACGGCTTCGGCCGCGCACGCGGGCTGAAGATGTTCGCGGACTGGTCGGACGGCATCGCTAAGGGCGACGTGCCGGCCGCTCCGCCACGTCCGTCCGGCGTGGAGCGCAACGTCGTGATCACGCAGTGGGACTGGGCCAACGACCGCGCCTTCGTGCACGACGTCACCGCGACGGACCGCCGCAACCCGACGGCAAATGCCTACGGTCGCGTCTATGGCAACAACCGCTACAACACACCGGACCTGATTGCCGTCGACCCGGTGCGCCACGTCGCGGAGAGCAAGGTCTCGCTGCCGGTGGAAGCGGGTGCCGCGTACTCGCAGGCCCAGTCGCTGCTGGCGTCGTCGCCCTACTGGGGCGATGAGCTCATCTGGCGCAACACCGCCAGCATGCACAACCCGATGCTCGACCGGCGCGGCCGGGTGTGGATGACCTCTGTCACGCGCCCCGCGCCGAACCCCGCGTTCTGTCAGGCCGGCTCCGCGCACGCATCAGCGAAGGCGTTTCCGCTGGCGAACAGCTCGCGGCAGGCGTCGATGTACAACCCGGAGACGGGCCAGGTCACGTCCATCAACCTCTGCTTCTCGACGCACCATCTGCAGTTCGGCCATGACGCCGACAACACGCTGTGGTTCAGCGGCGGCGGTCAGGTGATCGGCTGGCTCAACACACGCGTCTTCGAGGAGACGAAGGATGCCGCGGCCGCGCAGGGGTGGTCCCCGTTCATCCTCGACACCAACGGGAACGGGAAGCGCGACGCCTACGTGGAGCCGGGCCAGCCGGTCGATCCCGCGAAGGACACGCGCATCGGCGGGCGACCGACCGGATACGAGACGGGCTTCGGCCTGGGCCTCTACGGGATCGAGCCGCATCCGTTCGACGGCAGCGTGTGGGGCGCCATCAGCGCGTTGCCCGGGATGCTGATCCGCTTCGACCCGAAGACGGGCCTCTCCGAGGCGTACGAACCGCCATTCGGCGAGGGCCACGCGGTGCGGGGCTTCGGCCCGCGCGGCATCGACGTGGATCGCAACGGTCTCGTGTGGACCGGACTCCAGAGCGGCCACCTGGCCAGCTTCGACCGCCGCAAGTGCCGCATCCACAGCGGGCCGGCTGCCACCGGTGCCCACTGCCCCGAAGGGTGGACCCTGCACCGCACGCCCGGCCCCGCGTTCGCCGGCGACACGACGTGGGGCAGCAGTGACATGCACTACTACAACTGGGTCGACAAGTTCGACACGTTCGGCCTTGGCGCGAACACGCCGTTCGTCAACGGCACCAACTCGGACTCGCTGCTGGCGCTGCGGCCGGATGGCCGTTTCGTCACCATCCGCGTGCCGTACCCGATCGGCTACTACAGCCGCGGGCTGGACGGCCGCATCGACAACCCGAAGGGCGGCTGGAAGGGTCGCGGGCTCTGGAGCGCCTACAGCAGCCAGGCGCCGTGGCACACGGAAGGTGGCCGCGGCACGACGAGCAAGCTCATGCAGATTCAGCTGCGCCCCGACCCGCTGGCGCGCTAGCCCGAGACCCCTGATGACGACACGCACGACGACCTGGATGGCCCGCCTCGTGGCGGGCGTGCTGCTGGTGGCCCTGGGCTCGGGCCTGGAATCCCTCCGCGCGCAGCGCGCTGCGTCGTCCACGCCGACCTTTGACGGCACGTTCCGCCACATCGGCTTCGTCGTGAAGGACGTGGACGCCTCGGCCCGCCACTTCGCGCAGGCCTTCGGTGCGACCTACAACCCGATCCACGCGGTCGTGCCTCCGGGCCCGGTGCCGAAGGGCTACCCCGGCGACCCGAAGGCCGGCGTCCGGACCACCGAGATTCGGACGCACGGCGTCGAGATCCACCTGCTGGAACCGACCGGCGGCAAGAGTCCGTGGCGCGACGGCCTCGAACGGCACGGCGACGGGTCGGTGCAGCACCTCTCGTTCGGCGTCAAGGACATCGCCGGCGCGGTGGTCGCGCTCGAGAAGCTCGGCGGACGCCTGACGACCGGCTCCGGCAGCACCTTCTTCGCCTACCTCGAGTTCCCCAACCTGCCCTTCACCATCGAGCTCGAGAAGGTGCCGTAGAGGAGAGGCCGCTGCCGGCGTGGCACAATCGACGGCCGTGACCCTGATCGACTGGGCCGGCGTCCTCAGCCGGGGCGTGCTCGGCGGCACATTTCTGCTGGCGGGCATGGCCAAGTTCGCCAGCCCGCGCGCGGCGGCCACGGCCGTAGCCGAATTCGGCGCGCCGGCCTTCGCCCGCCCGCTCCTCCGCGGACTCCCGCACGTGGAAGTCGCGGTCGCCCTGTCGCTCGCCTTCTCGGCCACGGCCTGGCTCGGCGCCTGGACGGCCGCGGCGCTCCTCGTCATCTTCATCGTCGCGATGCTCGCGAACCTGGCGCGCGGGCACCGCCCGGACTGCAACTGCTTCGGGCAGGTACGGCCGGCGCCGATCAGCGCGCTGACCGTGCTGCGCAACGTGGTTCTGCTTGCCGTGGCCGCGTGGCTCGTCGCCGCCGGACCGCCGCCGGTGTCGACCGACTTCTGGGCGTGGTTCCGGGTGCTGCCTGTCCAGCGGCGGCTGCTCGTGGCGGTGGTGGGACTCTGTCTGTTCGTCGTGCTCCGCGCCGCGCTGCCTGGCGATCCGGACGCGCAGGCCGACAACGACGACGCCGACGACGCCCCGGAGGCGGTCGTTCCGGCACGACGCGCCCGCTCGGCGCCACCGGCCACGACGGCAGCGGCGGCCGCGCCCTCGGCGGGCAGCGCATCGACCGCCAATCCGGCCGGACCTGCGCCGGGACGCCGGCTCACCGGTAACGGCGTCGCAGCCGGCACGGTCGCACCCGGGTTCACGCTTCCGGACCTGGCCGGTCACATGCACACGCTCGAGAGCCTTGTCGCGCGCGGCAAGCCTGTCGTGCTGGTCTTCAGCAGCCCGGGCTGCGAGTCCTGCCAGGCGCTCGTGCCGAAGCTGCCGGCTCAAGTGACGGCGCACGGCGACCGGATCACGCTCGTGCTGGTCAGCCGCGACACCGTGGCGCGGAATCTCGCCAAGCTGAAGGAGCCAGGCGACCTGCTCGTGCTGCGGCAGCAGGAATATGAAGTCGCGGAGGACTACGACATCACGACGAGCCCGGCCGGCATCGTCGTAAACCCGGACGGTGTGATCGCCAGTCCGCTCGCCATGGGTGGCCTGGCCATCCTGGATCTCATCCGCCGCACCGCGGCGCCCGCTGATGCACCGGCTGTCTGAACGCGGCGGGAGCCGGCGCGCCCGGTCCGGCGCTGGGGTGCGCGGACGCCTCGCCGCCCTCACGGCGCTCACCCTCGCGGCGTTGTCCGGAGTCCTGGCCTGCGCACCGGCGCAGAAGCCCGCCGTCCCGAGCGGGTATCTCGTCGGGGCCTACTACTACCCGTGGTACTACTCCGGGCACTGGGCCTCGCACGACTATGTCGGCAAGCACCTCCCGGAGCCGCTCGAACCGCAGTTGGGCGAGTATGTGTCCGACGACCCGAAGGTCATCGCGAACCATCTGGACCTGGCCGCGAAATACGGCATCGACTTCTTCATCCTGAGCTGGTCGCTCAAGGACAGCTTCGCGGACCTGACGCTGCGCAAGTACGTACTGCCCGCAATGGCCCAGACGGGGGTGAAGCAGGCCGTCTACCTCGAGACGCCCTCCTACAAGGACCGCGACGTCAACGACCCCGTGTTCAGGGCGCGCCTCATCAACGACCTGCGCTTCCTCGGCACGGAGTTTCTCTCCCACCCCTCTGCCCTTCGCATCAACGGGCGGCCCCTGCTCGTTCTCTACGCGTCGCGGGTATTGACCGGCGACATTCCGGGCTGGATGAGAGACGTCCGCGCGATGTACGCCGGCATCGGGCTGAACCCGTTCATCGTGGCGGACGAGGGCTTCTGGTATGAGCCGGACGTGACCCGGGTGAAGGCGTATGACGCCATCACCACGTACAACGTGTACGACTGGCCCCGCACGGGCGACAAGGGGTGGGCCGCCAGCTCGGGATTCCTGGCCGGGGCCGAGCGCCTCTTCACGACGTGGCAGGCTGCGACGAAGGCCGCGGGGACGGCGTACATCCCGAACGCGATGCCGGGCTACAACGACCGGGGCGTGCGCCTGGGCGAGAACCACTTCGTGATTCCCCGGCGTCTGAGCCCGGAGGCGTCGATCACGAGCCTCTTCGAGCGCTCAGTCGACCTGGCGAAACGGTTCGCGGACCCGGAACTGCGGATGGTGACGATCACGACCTTCAACGAGTGGCACGAGTGGACGGCGATTGAGCCCACGCGCCGGGCACCGGAACGGGCACGGCTGCCGAATCCTGAGGCCTACACGGAAGGCTTTCCGCACGAGGACTTCGGCACCGCGTACCTGGAGGTTGTGCGGGACCGCCTCGGCGACGGAGTCCCTGCCTCACGCTAATCGGGCCAGGGTCTACTCGGTCAGCGGCACATCGCCGTCATCGAAACGGGCGATCTCGACGCCCGAAAGGCGGTCCGTCCCGCCGGTGCCACTCTTGTGCGAGATCAGTACGGTCGTCCCCTGCCGCTGCAGCGACCAGTCGCGCATCGACCCTGGGTAGACGACGACGTCAGTACCGAGGCCTCCGTTGATCGTGCAGTCAGGGTCCGCCAGCGCCCGCGCGATCGTGTCGTTGCCCGCGAACGTGCGGATGCGGCGGCTGCCGTTGCGGCCGGGGATGGTGATGTCGCGGCGAAAGTCCGTCGTCAGGTTGACGCCGAGCGGCACGTTGACGAACCCGAAGCGCCGGGGCTGGCCCGTGGCGGACAAGCGCACGATGGCCACGAAGTTCAACGCGCCCTCCGGCGTCCGATAGGCGACGAACTGCGGTGTGATGGACGTGTTCGGGGTGAATCCCCCGAGATTCTGCCCTCGCAGGAATGAGGACACCTTCGAACCCATGCCGTGGAACTCATCGTGCATGGCGCTGTAGAGGCGACCGGTTCCATCGTTCACGAGGATGTAGTTGCCCTGCCGGATGTCGTCACGAGGCGCCGTGTCCGGGCCCTTTGACGACAAGAACACGGTGTCGATGCCGCTGCTATCGATGTCCCTCAGTTGCATCCCGTGGTCCTGGGTCGTCTCGATATTGATCTCGGGCAGGAGGGCGTCGGTGACGTCCGCGAACCGCATCTCACCTTGGTTGAACATCAACTGCAGCATCGTTCGCGCGTTTCCGTCCGTGCCGTTCTGCCAGATCGTAGCCAGTGCCAGGACGTCTGGAAGCCCGTCCTGATTCAGGTCGGTCTTGAACACACGCGGCGTATGCGTCTTGGCATAGGGATCGCGGAAGCTCGGGATTTCCGCATACTCGGGTTTGTCGTCGAAGTAGGGCTTCGGCATGTCGCCCGGTGGCTGCAGCAGCCGGCTGCGGAGCGCCGTGTTGTCAGAGAGCCGCCACGACAGGTGTCGCGGCACGAGGAGCGGGGACGTAAACCCCGGACCGTTGGTGATCTCGCCGGTGATCACCCAGTTCCTCTCGTCCGCGGTAAACGCGCCGGCGGTCACCGACATCAAGCCGGCGTTGCCCAGCCGGGCGACATCGAAGTTCCTTCCGTTCCATGTGTATTGGTTGACGCCACCGCCACCACCGCATTGGCCGTTGCCGGCCGCGCCGAACGTCGCTGAGATGATCTTGTCAACACCGCCGACGCGGTACAGCTGCGCCTGGTGATTCATCACCGTATCCGCTACATCGACGCGCCGGAGGGAACCGTCCGGCTGCGACATGAAGGCGACGCTGTGCTGGAGATAGCAGGGACTCTCGTTGTGCGCGGAGTAGAAGACATCCTGCAGCCCATCGGCGTTGAAGTCTCCCGCGATGATGCCGCCGATGCCTTTCGAGGCTGTGTTACCCAGACGTTCCGCAGACGCCTCCACCAGCGTCCCATCCGGCTGCTGGACGAGCAGTGCCATCTGCGTGACGGTGTTGTCGGGCAACGTCGACGAAAAGCTCCCGTTGTAGACCCAGCCGGCCAGCGCCACACCCTCGCGCTGCTCACCGCCCAGGCGGACGGGACTCCAGAAGGGCCCGACGAAGTTCACGCCACTGGTCGGACCGGACCCGAAGTCAAAGGGCGCCCACGTCCCGCCGAACGACAGGAGGCTACTCACATCCGCCGTGGCCCACGACCGGATGTCGCGGCCGGGGAGACCCTCCTGGGCACGTGTGGACACCGACCAGACTCCGGCCACGAGCCCGAGCGCGCAAAGCAGTCCCCACCGCGTAACCCGACCTACCTTCATCCCCCCAGGGCCTCCGCGCATACTTTCGGTCGAAATGCCGCAAACGTCCAGCCTTGACAGGAGGAGGCGACGAGCGGAAGGGTAGACTGGGGCGGCCATGCCGCGCGTCCGGGTGCCCGTCGCCGTCCTCTGTATCGGGCTGGTGGTCTTTGCCGGCCTGATTCCGATGGCGTGCGCCGGCTTCTCGGTGACCCTCACGCCCGTCTGGTCGCTCTTCCAGCCCGTGCCCGGCGCGCTCGTCACCCCGCCGCTGAGCCTCGGGACCGAACAGCCGCTCGCCTTCGCCGCCCCGTCCGGCCCCAGAGCTCCACCCTCCCTGGCCTAGTTCGGCCAGTCATCCATCGAGGAGGTGCGGCCGTCAGGCCGCGGGGAGGTCGTGGTGTCCCTTCGCAGGAAGCTGCGCACGCTGTTCGTGTGCTCCGTGCTCGAATTCGCCGCGTTCACCGGCGTGCCGCTCAGGGCCGACGAGGTGCAGCGCCTGATGCGCAGCCTGAGTCAGCCGCAGGTCGCCCGTGAATTGCCGTCGGAGAATGACGATGGAGAGGGTCCATCGCCTGTGCCATCATCGGCCGACGATGAAGCCGCACACGCGCCTGCTCCTGGCCCTGATTGCCGGCGCGCTGGCGGGCGTGCTCCTCCATCCGCTCGCGGCCGACCCCGTCCTGTCAGGCCTGAGCACGCATCTCTTCCGGCCGATCGGACAGCTCTTCCTCCGGACGATCTTCATGGTCGTCGTACCGCTCGTCGTCTCGGCGCTCGTCATCGGCGTCTACGAGCTCGGCCAGGAGCGGAACCTCCCGGGCGTGGTCACGCGGACCCTCGGGTTCACGGTGGTGCTCAGCACGGCGGCGGTCGTCATCGGGCTGCTGCTGGCGAACCTGCTGCAGCCCGGCGTCGGCATCGGACTGGCGCCTGCCGGTGCGGCGGCGACCAGCGCGCTCCAGGCCAACGCCGCGGCGGCCCAGTCGTTCAGCGACGTCATCATCAGCCTGGTGCCCCGCAACCCGCTCGACTCGGCGGTCCGCGCCCTCGACGGCGAGATGCTGCCGCTGATGGTCTTCTCGGTGATCTTCGGTGTGGCCATCTCGCGCATGTCCGGAGGGGTCGAGGAACGCGCGCTGCTCATCCGGCTGCTGGATCAGATCTTCGGGGCGAGCATGCTGATCGTCGGATTCGCCATGAAGCTGGCGCCGGTGGCCGTGTTCGCCATTGTGTTCAATACGGCACTCACACAGGGCGCGGAGGTCTTCCAGTCGCTGCTGCTCTACGTCGGCACGGTGGTCGGGGGCCTGCTGCTCCAGCAGTTCGTGACCTACGGCATCGTCCTGCGGGCAGCGGGCCACTCGCCCATCCGCTTCTTCCTGGCCACCCGGGACGTGCTGCTCTACGCCTTTTCGACGGCGTCCTCGAACGCCACGCTTCCCCTCTCGCTCCGCACGGCCGAGCACGGGCTCGGCATTCCGGGGCGTGTGGCCCGTTTCGTCCTGACCGTCGGAGCCACGGCGAACCAGAACGGCACGGCGCTCTTCGAGGGCGTCACGGTGCTGTTTCTGGCCCAGGCCTACGGCCTGGAACTGACGCTGGCCCAGCAGGTCCGGGTGATGCTCATGTCGGTCGTGGCCGGCATCGGGACGGCCGGCGTGCCCGGGGGGTCGCTGCCGATGGTGATGGTCGTGGCGCAGTCCGTCGGCGTCCCGGCCGAGGGCATCGGGCTGATCCTCGGCGTGGACCGATTCCTGGACATGTGCCGGTCGGCCGTCAACGTCGGCGGCGACCTCGTCATTGCGACCCTGGTCGGGGGGGCGCCCAGGGCCTCCGCCTGACCGTGTTACACTGCTCTCTCCCTGCCCTGGCAATATTTCCATGTGCGGAAGTGGCGGAATTGGCAGACGCGCTAGCCTCAGGAGCTAGTGGGAGCAATCCCATGAAGGTTCGAGTCCTTTCTTCCGCACCATCGAAACGAGTCCAGCGATAGGAACCTCCCTCTCATCACGAGTCTCACGGCCGGTGCCCGAACCTGGGCTCTGGCGCCCTCGACGTACCCGAGTGTGCGACAGCGATGAACTTCACTCAGCACGTTGACGGCCCCACGGCCACAGTAAAGGACTCTCAGACATGACGACCACCACCGGCACCATCAAGCGGATCACGGACAAGGGCTTCGGCTTCATCGCGACGCCCGAGGGCACCGAGTACTTCTTCCACCAGTCCGCCTGCACGGCGACCCCGTTTGACTCGATGCGGGAAGGCGACAGCGTGACGTTCACGGTCGGCCAGGGCCCGAAGGGTCCGCGCGCCGAGAACGTCCGCCCCGCGTAACAGCACACCAGGCCGGCCCCGACGACCGTCACACGTCGTCGGGGCTGACCCCTCCCCCCT
The DNA here is from genome assembly GCA_964400405.1 of uncultured Bifidobacteriaceae bacterium. Lineage (GTDB taxonomy): Bacteria > Acidobacteriota > Vicinamibacteria > Vicinamibacterales > UBA2999 > CANKJK01. The sequence continues at coordinate 9,814 of CAYNUO010000091.1, forward strand.
GAACCCGGCCATGCCCGCCGGAAAGCCCGGACGCCCCTCGCCGCCCGCGGCACGCCCCCTCAAGACACTCGAACGCGTCATCTCGAAGGCCGGCCTCGGCTCGCGCACCGAAGCACGCTCCTGGATCCACAAGGGCCGCGTGCAGGTGAACGGCCGTGTCGTCGAGAACCCGGATACCTGGATCGACATGGCGCGGGACGCCGTCCGGTTCGACGGCAAGCCGCTCGTCACGCGCGAGCGCGTCTACGTGCTGCTCTACAAGCCCACCGGCTATCTCACGACCTACAAGGACCCCGAAGGACGGCCGACGGTCTACGACCTGCTCGGCGACCTCGACACCTTCGTCTCGCCGGTCGGCCGTCTGGACCTCGACACCTCCGGCCTGCTGTTGATGACCAACGACAACCAGCTGGCGGAGCGCGTCACGAACCCCGATTCGCACGTGCCGAAGACGTATCTCGTCAAGGCGTCGAAGGTGCTGACGGACGAGCAGCTGCAGCAGCTCCGCGACGGCGTGCTGCTCAGCGACGGCCCGACGCGCCCGGCCAGGGTCACGCGCGTGCGCGACTCGGGCAAGTACACGCACTTCGAGATCACGCTGACGGAAGGCCGCAACCGGCAGGTGCGCCGGATGGTCGAGGCGCTGGACGCCGTGGTCCTGAAGCTGGTGCGCGTCAGCATCGGCCCGCTGCGCATCGGCACGCTCCCCATCGGCCGGTGGCGGCTGCTGACGCCGAAGGA
>CAYNUO010000092.1:0-7793 GCA_964400405.1 uncultured Bifidobacteriaceae bacterium
CGATCGTCCCCACGTTGACGTGCGGTTTGGACCGATCGAATTTTTCCTTCGCCATGGCAGTTCGCTCCGTCTTGTCGGTTGGTAACTACTTCGTTCCCTGCACGCGCGCGATGACTTCTTCGCTCACGTTCGAGGGGGCCTGCTCGTACCGATCGAAGTGCATCGAGTAGGTGGCGCGCCCCTGCGTCCGTGACCGGAGGTCCGTCGCATAGCCGAACATCTCCGACAGCGGCACGCGCGCGTTCACGATCTGCGTGCCGCCCCGGTCGTCCTGTGACTGAATGCGGCCCCGGCGGCTCGCCAGGTCGCCCATCACGTCGCCGATGAAGTCCTTCGGGACCACGACTTCGACGCGCATCACCGGTTCCATCAGCACCGGCTTGGCCTTCTTGGCGGCGTCCTGGAACGCCATCGAACCGGCGATCTTGAACGCCATTTCGGACGAGTCGACGTCGTGATAGGACCCGTCGTAGAGCTCGATGCGGACGTCGTCGATCGGGTAGCCGGCCAGGATGCCGCGCGTGAGCGCTTCGGCGATGCCCTGGTCGATCGGCTTGATGAATTCCTTCGGAATCGAGCCCTGCGTGACCTTGTTCTCGAAGATGTACCCGGTGCCGGGCTCGCCCGGGAACAGGTGGATCTTGCAGTGGCCGTACTGACCGCGGCCGCCGGTCTGCTTGGCGTACTTCATCTCGCCGTCAGCCGGACGCGTCAGCGTTTCCTTGTAGGCGACCATCGGCTTGCCGACGCTGGCCTCGACGCCGTGCTCGCGCTTGAGGCGGTCGACGATGATTTCGAGGTGGAGCTCGCCCATGCCGGCGATGACGACCTGACCGGTCTGATCGTCCGTCTTCACACGGAAGGTCGGGTCTTCGGCCATCAGCTTCGCGAGGCCGACACCCAGTTTCTCCTGGTCGCCCTTGCTCTTCGGCTCGATGGCCAGCGAGATGACGGGTTCCGGGAAGTCCATCGACTCGAGCACGACGGCCTGGGACTCGTCACAGAGGGTGTCGCCCGTGCGCACGGACTTGAGGCCCACGGCCGCGGCGATGTCGCCGGCGTAGACCTCCTTGATCTCCTCGCGCTTGTTCGCGTGCATCTTGAGGAGACGACCGATGCGCTCGGTCTTGCCGTTGGTCGCGTTGTAGACCGACGAGCCCGCGTTCAGGACGCCCGAGTAGACGCGGATGAACGTGAGCTGACCGACGAACGGGTCGGACATGAGCTTGAACGCCAGCGCCGCGAACGGCGCGTCGTCCACGGCCGGCCGCTCCAGCAGCGGGTCGCCTTCTTTCCCGTTCGGGTTCACACCCGTGATGGCGGGAACGTCGAGCGGCGACGGCAGGTAATCCACAACGGCGTCCAGCAGCAGCTGCACACCCTTGTTCTTGAACGCGGTGCCGCAGATGACCGGCACGAACGCGACTTCCTCTTCACGGACCGACTTGATCGTCCGGTTCCGGAGCGCCGCCCTGATCTCGGCTTCCGTAATCTCTTCACCGCCGAGGTACTTCTCGAGGAGCTTCTCGTCGTGCTCGGCGACTTTCTCGATGAGCTTCTCGCGGTACGCGTTCGCCTCGGCCTGCATGTCGGCGGGGATGTCGCCGACGATGTAGTCCGCGCCCATCGTCTCGTCCTTGTAGGTGATCGCCTTCATCCGGACGAGGTCGACCACGCCAACGAACTTGTCCTCGGAGCCGATCGGAAGCTGAATCGCGACGGCGTTGCCGCCCAGCTTGCTGCCGATCTGGCCGAGCGTCATCTTGAAGTCCGCGCCGATGCGGTCCATCTTGTTGACGAAGCAGATCCGGGGCACGCGGTACTTGTCCGCCTGCCGCCACACCGTTTCCGACTGCGGCTCGACGCCGGACACGGCGTCGAACACGGCGCAGGCGCCGTCGAGCACGCGGAGCGAGCGCTCCACTTCGGCCGTGAAGTCCACGTGGCCGGGCGTGTCGATGATGTTGATGCGGTGGTCGCGCCAGAAACAGGTCGTCGCCGCCGACGTGATCGTGATGCCGCGCTCCTGCTCCTGCTCCATCCAGTCCATGACGGCCGTACCTTCATGGACTTCACCGATCTTGTAGGTGATGCCGGTGTAGAAAAGGATCCGCTCAGTCGTCGTCGTCTTACCGGCATCGATGTGGGCCATGATGCCGATGTTGCGCGTCAAGTTAAGCGGTGTCTGGCGAGGCATTTCTCGACTACCTGTTCTTGAAGAGAGAGATGGAAACCGTTACCAGCGGTAGTGGGCGAACGCCTTGTTCGCTTCCGCCATCCGGTGGGTGTCTTCGCGCTTCTTCACGGCGCCGCCGCGCAGGTTCGACGCATCCATAAGCTCGTTGGCGAGCTTTTCCTGCATGGTCTTGCCGTCGCCGCGCGAGCGGGCGAAGCTGACCAGCCACCGGATGCTCAGCGACATGCGCCGGTTCGGATTCACTTCGACCGGCACCTGGTAGTTCGAACCGCCGACACGACGCGACTTCACCTCGAGGCTGGGCTTGACGTTCTCCAGGGCCTTCTTGAAGACCTTCATCGGATCGTCGCCCGTCTTCTCTTTGATGATGTCGAAGCTGCGGTAGAGGATGCCCTCGGCCGTGCTCCTCTTGCCGTCGCTCATCACCGTGTTGATGAACTTGCTCAGCAGCGTGCTGCCGTAGACCGGATCAGCCGCAATTTCGCGCTTCGGGATTTCTCGTCTGCGAGGCATATCTGTTCTCTCGGCTGCTTACTGCTTCGGACGCTTCGCGCCGTACTTCGACCGGCCCTGCTTGCGACCCTGGACGCCGACGGCGTCCAGCGTGCCGCGCACCACGTGGTAGCGGACACCCGGGAGGTCCTTCACACGGCCGCCGCGGATGAGCACCAGCGAGTGCTCCTGCAGGTTGTGGCCGACGCCCGGAATGTAGGTGGTGACCTCGATGCCGTTGGTCAACCGCACGCGCGCCACCTTGCGGAGGGCGGAGTTCGGCTTCTTCGGCGTCTGGGTGAACACCCGGACGCAGACGCCGCGCTTCTGCGGACTGACCTGGAGCGCGGGGCTCTTGGTCTTGGTCACGATCTTCTTTCGTCCTTGCCGGACGAGCTGACTGATAGTCGGCATGCGTCAATCACGCATCTGACCGCCGGACACACTCCGGCGATCAAACGCATCTACAGGCAGCTCAAGGCTGCCTTCCCGTAGTGTCTCGAGCCTGAAGACGCAAATTGCGTCTGGCACTCAAGACGAAAATGACCCTATTACTGTTTTTCTCCGGCGGGGCGGCCTGTGAAAACGGCTGCGCCACCAGGGGACATGAGGTCCTGTGGACCTCGAATCCATGATGTGGGTACCAGATAGGGTGTCCTGGCCCCTCGACGAACCTGACGAATATAGCACCGGATTGATTTTTTGATCAACCGTGGTGCCCGCACCGGTGACTTCCGGCCGTGAAGGCCGGCTCTTCCGGCCCTATTTCCGGCCCGGTTTCCCGCTCTTCGCCACTTTGTAGACGGCCGATGCGGTCCGGAAGATCAGGCTGCCCCTGAGGACGGCCGGCGTCGCTAACGCCATCTCTCCAAAGGAGTTCTTGCCCAGGACCTGGAAATCGGCCCCGGGCTGGATGACATAGGTGTCGCCATCCTCGCTGAGCGCGAAGAGCTTTCCGTTGTACGCCCACGGAGACGCCGTGAACCCGCTGGTGGCCGGGTCGATCCGCTTCCGCCCGTAGACCCGCTCCCCCGTCAGGGCGTCGTTGCACTGCAGGAACCCCTGGGATTCGAGCGTGTAGAGGTACTTCCCGTAGACGATGCCCGACGGCATGTAGGACGCCAGCTTCGGCTGGGACCAGACCACGAACTCGCCCGAGGACTCACCCTCCTTCGGCGTGATGTCCCCGGAGCCGCCCGGCTTGACGGCCCAGACCGGCCGCGTGGCGTCCGCCGGGTAGCCGGCACTGACATAGAGCAGCCCGTTGGCGGCAAACGGCGTCGGGGTCGAGTTGCTGCCGAGCCCGCGGAGGTGCCAGAGCGGCTTCCCATCGACGCTGTACGAACGAACCGCTCCGCCGGCCATGACGATGACCTCCGTCCGCTGGCCATGCTGCCAGATGAACGGCGTCGCCCAGGTCGGGCCGCCGCCGGGCCTGAACCGCTCGGCCGTCACGCGCCACACTTCCTTCCCGGTAGCCGTGTCGTAGGCGGCCAGGAACCACGGACGGCTCGGCTCGTGGTCGTCCGCGACGAAGAGCCGGTCCCCGTGCAGCACCGGGGAAGATGCCGTCCCGAAGTCGATGCGCCCCTTCGCGGAATCCGGGTTTTCGCCCGGGAGCGAATTCGGCGGCTGGACCCGGGTCTCCCAGAGCTTCTTCCCGGAGAAGTCGAAGGCCAGCAGTCCGAAGTCGCCGTTGTAGACGTAGACGCGTTTCCCGTCGGTCGCGGGTGTCTCGGAGGCGTAGCTGTTCTTCGGATGCTTCGCGGCGAGCGGCTCCCCCGTGTGGAACTCGCGCTCCCAGCGGACCTTTCCACTCGCGAAGTCGATGTCGTACAGCACCCAGCGGTGCGGCTTCTTCAGGATGGGCGCGCGCATGCCCTCCTTGTAGCTGGCGCCCTTGCCGTCCTCGATGATGTCGAGGCCGGGCCTTGGTGCGGGTTCCTCACTGAGCACCGACGTCACGAAGACGTGGTCGTCCCAGACAATTGGAGAGCTCCAGCCGCGCCCCGGCACGGGGGTCTTCCAGGCGACGTTCTTCGTGTCGCTCCATTCCTCGGGAAGCGCGGGATCGTCGGCGACCACGCCCCCGGACGGACGGAACTGCGTCCACTGGGGGCGCCCGGCGCCGGCAGCCACGATGCCGCATGAGAGAACCAGACCACCGAAGGCGAGGAAGCGGCGCATCATCACGACAGTCTCCCGGAGCTGTTGCCGAACGCGTCGACGCGCACACCGAGCGTGTCGAGCAGGGACAGATGCAGATTCGCCAGCGGCGTCCCCGGTGCCCGCTGCCGATGCTGACCGCCGGTGAGCGCACGCGGCCCGGCCACGAGCACGGGCAGATTATCGTGCCGGTGACGGTCGCTGTCACTCATCCCCGCACCATAGAGCACGAGTGTGCGATCGAGCAGCGTGACGTCCCCGTCGTCGAGCGCCTGCAGGCGCCCGAGCAGGTAGGCGAGCACGCCCACGTGCAGTCGGTTCACGGCCGCAAGCCGGTCGAGCCTGGCCGGGTCGAACTGGTGGTGCGACAACTGGTGATGGCCCTCCGCGACGCCGAGTTCCGGATAGACGCGCATGCTCGCCTCGACGCCGAGCATCATCGTGCCCACGCGCGTGAGGTCGGCGTGCAGCGCGAGGGCGAGCAGGTCGAGCATCAGCGTGTAGCGCTCGGCGAAGCCGCCCAGCGGCTCGAGTACCGCGCCGGCGTCGGGGACGTCCGTCGCAGCGCGCCGTTCGACGGCCTGGATGCGTGCCTCCGTCTCGCGGATCGCCTGTGCGTAACGGTCGAGGCGCGCGCGGTCGGCCGCACTCACCTGCCGGCGAAGGCGCCCGAGGCCGCCGAGCAGCGAATCGAGCAGGCTCCGGTCGTCGCGCGCGGCCCTCGCCCGCTCGGCCGGCGTCGCCTCGGCGTCGCCGAAGAGCCGCTCGAAGACGGCGCGCGGCCGGGATTCCATCGGCAACGGCGTGTCCGCCGACGCCCAGGACACCGTGTTCTGGTACGCGCAGCTGTACTGCACGTCGCAGGCACCGGCCAACGGCGCGTCCTCCAGGCAGAGCTCGAGCGAACGCAGCCGGACGTCGCCGCCAATCGCGCGGGCCACCACCTGATCCACGGACATGCCGGCCCTCAGCACCGAACCGCGCGTCGGTGAGGGACTGGCGGCTGTGAGGAACTTCGTGGCCGCCCCGGCGTGGTACGCGGGCACGGCGGGCAGGTCGAGCGTGCTCAGCCCGGACTCGACGCGGAGGCGGTCGCGGAACGGCGCGAGCGGTGCGAGCGTCGGCGGCAGTTCCCGCAGCGGCGCTGTCCCGGACGCACCGGAACCGGCCGGCGTCCAGGCCGGCATCACCATCCCGTTCGGAGCGTAGAGGACGACGAAGCGGTCCGGGGTTCCGTCGGCACGCGCCTCCGTGCGGGTTCCGGCAGCCATTACCTCGAGGAAAGGCAGGCCCAGGCACGCGGCGCCGCCTCGCAGCCAGGTCCTGCGGGGCAGCGCGCGGCGCGGCAGCAGGGTCACTTCTTCGACTTCTCCTGCTCCTCGCGCTCCTTCTTCGTCTGTCCCGCGAGGAAGCCGCCACGCTCCACGCCCCCGACCGCGCCGAGCTTCTTGAGCACGGCCGCCGCCGCAGGACGGTCGAAGAAGAACGAGAAGTGGTAACCCTCGGTGATGTCGAGCGGCGTCTCGTCGCGGCGGTTCTTCGGGCTGATGGCCGCGCCCCGGTCGGCCAGCAGCTGAATCACCTGCTCGAAGCCCGCCCAGGCCGCCGCGTGCATCGGCGTGAACAGGTCGTTGTTGGCGGCGTTGACGTCGGCTCCGAGGCCGAGCACGAATGCCGTGGCCGCGACGTAGGCCGACTGCGGAATGCGGCTCTCCTGATCCTGGTATCCGAGGCCCGCCGCCGCCATCAGCGGCGTGCAGCCGCTCTTCGTGCGCACGTCGGCCTTCGCGCCGAGCGAGAGCAGGAGCTTCATCACGTCGAGGTCGGCCGCGATCGTCGCGAGGTAGAACGGCGTGGCGCCGATCATGATGTCGCCGCGTCCGATGCCGTACAGGTAGTAGCCGTATCGCGGCGGGTTCTTCGTCAGTGGTGCTTCGATGTCGGCGCCGCGCGCCACCAGCAGGCGCACCATCTCCAGCTTCCCGGCCCGCGAGGGAATCCCCGCGGCGGCCTTCCATTCACCGGGGGCGTCCGGATAGTCGTAGGTGATGATGCTCTCGAAGGTTCCCGCGGCCCAGTGGAGCGGCGTGTAGCCCGCCTTCGTCGCGTCGCCGTCCGGCTTCGCGCCCTTATCGAGCAGATACGTCGCGATGTCCACATGCCCGCGCACGGTCGCCACCAGCAGCGGCGTGCTCCCGTCGCCGGACGACGCGTTCACGTCGGCACCGCGCTCCACCAGCAGCCGCACCAGGTCGAGCGACGGCTCCCGCGCCGCGAACATCAGCGGCGTGAAGCCGGACCCGGCCAGCGCCGAGACGTCGGCGCCCTTGTCGATCAGCAACCGTGCCGCGTCCAGATGCCCTTCGGCCGCGGCCCACATCAGCGCGGTCTGGCCCTTCGACGCCTGCCGGCCATTCGGATCGGCCCCGCGCGCCAGCAGCGCGGCGATGACGGCTGGACGGCCGGTTCGCGCGGCGGCCATCAGCACGGTCTCCCCCGTGGGCAGCGCCGCGTTTGCCGGCGCGCCCGCCTTCAGCAGACGCTCGACGACGGCCACGCTGCCGTTGGTGGCGGCGAGATAGAGCGGCATGACCCCGTAGTCGTTGAGGGCGTCGACCTTCGCGCCCGCCCCGAGCAGCAGGTCGACCTGGTCGGCGGCGTCAAAGTGCGCCGCCCAGTGGAGGGCCGTGGACCCGTCCGGCAACGGAGCGTTGACCGGCACCCGCTGCTTGATCAGCGCGGCCAGGGCCCGGCCGTCGCGGGCCTTTGCGGCCTCCGCAACGCGGACGTCAGGGACCGGGGCAGCGGCCGCGACCCGCCCGAGCGTACCGGAGAAGGCGGCGACGCACGCGAGGATTCGAAGGGTGCGCATGAGGTTCCTCAGACGACACGGGCCGGAGCATGCGCCCCGGCCCGCTTGTGAACACGACGGCGCCGG
>CAYNUO010000092.1:7893-10348 GCA_964400405.1 uncultured Bifidobacteriaceae bacterium
ATCTCGCCGGTCTTCGGGTCCACCTGGAACAACCGCTCCACGCCGTTGCTCGGTGCGTAGAACCGGCCCTTCTTGTCGGCGATCGAGGCCGCATACGGGGTCGAGTACTTCGGTGCGTCGAAGCGCTGGTACTTGCCGGACGGAATGTCGAACACGCCCACCTTGTCCGCCAGGTACTCACCGAAATAGAACTTGTCGTCCTTGTGGTCGATGCGGCCACGGCGCGCCTTGAGGCCGGGCGCCGAAACGAACTTCACTTCCTTCGTCTTCGCGTCGATGCCGATGAACCCGCCGGGGCCGCGATAGGTCGCCACCCACGGATTGCCCTTCGAGTCGACCAGCGTGTGATAGCCGCCGTTCTGCCCGGGCGGCAGCACCTTCGCGCCCTGGTAGGAATAGCGGTCGACGACCTTCATCGTTTCGGGGTCGACCTTCGTGTTGCCGGCCCAGACGGAACCGTCGCCCCCCAGCGCGACGAACTGGCCACCCACGCCCTCGACGAAGTCGAGCTTCTCCGTGGCGGGGTCAAACCGTGCGAGGACGGCGTGGTTGCCGGGCTGCCGCACCGGGAACCACGGGCGATCCTTCCGGTCGACGATGATGTCGCGCGTCCCTTCCATCTGGCCCTTCGGAATCGCGGGGAGGGCCGGCGGCTTCCACTCCTTGATCTCGTACGTCTTCGTGTTGAAGCGGCCCAGCAGTTGCGCGCTCTCGTCCGTGTACCAGAGGTTGCCCTTCGAATCGAGGTCGCTGTCGTGCGTCACCGTGCCGGCCACCGGCATGTCCCATTCGGTGACGATCACGCGCGTGCCCTTGCCCTTCACGCGCGGCAGCGTCTTGAACTCGTAGGGATACTCGGTCCGGCCCTTCAGGTTGTTCTTCTCGACGAACGCCGCGATCTCCGTCCGCGGCACGTTCTGGAAGGCGCCCCACGTCGGGTCCTTCTCCATGGCCTCGCGGCCCGGCTCCTGCACCATCGCCGCGCGGCCGCGGCGGTTGTCGTTGCTCTTGGCCGTGCCGTCCGCGTAGTAGCGGACCATCCGGTCCAGCGCCTTCAGCAGCGACGCCGAGTCGTGCTTCGACATGAACACGCGGTTCAGCGTGTGGCAGTAGTTGCAGCTCATGAGCATGTAGTTGAAACGGTCCTTCTCCTCGGGAGTCCCGTTCACGCTCATCATCCATTCGGCCGACGAAAGCTGCGCCGGAAGGTTCTTCGTCTTCTCGAGCGTCAGGTTCTTCTTCGTCTCCTTGCCGGCGGCAACGGCCACCGGACCCGGGTCGACCAGGTCGAAGCCGACGGCGCGGGTCGTCAGTTTGTAGGAACCGGCAGGCAGGTGCGTGCGCGGGAAGCTGAACTTGCCCTTCGCGTCGCTCGTGACCGACACGGTCATGTTGCCACCGTCCTGGCGGGCGCTGACCACGACGCCTTCCATCTTGCCTTCGGCCTGCGAGGACACTTCCCCGCTCAGCGCGGCCGCGCCCTGCGCGTTCACGCCGGCCGGAGCCGTCATCCAGATCGCAGCCATGACGGACGCGCCCAACAGAGCCAGAAGTCGCTGCACGTGCATCACAAACCCTCCGGCCGCGGATTCTAACCGAATCCCCGTACCGGCGCGTGTCGTGAGACACAATGCGGCATGCCGAGTCCGAAGGACCTGCTGCTCGCCGCGTTGCTGGTGATGACGGTGTTCTACACCGCTGCGTGGGTTCGTCCGCGATGGCTGGACACGGCTGTCGGCTTCGTCACGAACTTCTTCGACACGCTCGGCGTCGGATCGTTTGCGACGACCACGGCGTTCTACCGCCTGCGGAACCGGATGCCGGATGAGTTGATTCCGGGCACGCTGAACGTCGGCCATTCGCTGCCGACCGTCGCCCAGGCCCTCATCTACATCACGCTGGTCGAGGTCGACGTCGTCACGCTGATCGCGATGATCGCCGCATCGGTCGCCGGTTCGTGGCTCGGCGCCGGCATCGTGTCCGGACTCCCGCGGCGGCAGATCCAGATCGGCATGGGCTTCGCGCTGCTCGGCGCCGCCGTCCTGATGGCCTTCAGCGCCGCCCACGCCATGCCCGGCGGCGGCACGGCCCTGCGCCTGGACGGCACGTGGCTCGCCGTTGGCGTCGGCGCCAACTTCGTCCTCGGCGCGCTGATGACCCTTGGCATCGGCCTCTACGCGCCCTGCATGGTCGTCGTCAGCCTGCTCGGCATGAATCCGGCTGCCGCATTCCCGATCATGATGGGCTCCTGCGCGTTCCTGATGCCCGCCGCGAGCATCCGCTTCTTCCGCTCGGAGCGCTACGACCTCGGCGCCGCGATCGGCCTCGCCATCGGCGGCGTGCCCGCGGTGCTGATCGCCGCGTTCATCGTGAAATCCCTCCCCCTCGACTACGTCCGCTGGCTCGTCGTGCTCGTCGCCGGCTACGCCGCCCTGAACCTCGTCCGCGCCGGCCT
>CAYNUO010000093.1:0-10212 GCA_964400405.1 uncultured Bifidobacteriaceae bacterium
GCGACCAGATAGTGGATCTGCTGTTCGATGTTGGGGACGACGCTGCCGAGCCAGTAGCCGCCGACCGCGGTCGAGACGATCCAGATCACGCCGCCCAGGATGTTGTAGGTCGCAAAGCGCCGGTAGCCCATCTCCGCGACGCCGGCCACCATCGGCGCGAACGTCCGCACGATCGGGATGAAGCGCGCCAGCACGATCGTGATCGGGCCGTGCTTCTCGTAGTACGCCCGCGTGATCCGCACGTGCTCCTGCCGGAAGAAGAACGAGTCCTTGCGGCTGTAGAGTGCCGTGCCCGTCCGCTTGCCGATCCAGTAGCCCACGGCGTCGCCGACGATGGCCGCCGGCACCAGCGTCACGATCAGCAGGCCGAGATCCAGATCGCCCTTCGCGGCGAAGAGTCCCGCGGTCACGAGCAGGGAATCCCCGGGCAGGAAGAAGCCGATCAGCAGGCCCGTCTCCGCGAAGATGATGAGCGGCAGGCCGACGTGACCCGCGGCCTTGATGAGCTCGGGGACGTTATAGACGGTTTCGAAAAATGTGGCGATCAGGTCCATGGGGTTCCGGCGATGCAGGTCAGAGGCGGGCGAGGGCGGTGGCGAGGTCTTCGCGCAGGTCGTCCAGGTCTTCGATGCCCACCGATAGACGGACGAGCCCGTCGGTGATGCCCAGCGCCTGCCGGCGTTCGGCGGGCACGGAGGCGTGGGTCATGGTGGCGGGATGGCTGATGAGCGACTCCACGCCGCCGAGGCTCTCCGCCAGTGCGATGAGCCGCACCGACTCGAGCAGCGTCTTCGCCCGCTCGAGGCTGCCGAGGTCGATCGACACCAGCCCGCCGAAGCCGCGCATCTGGCGCCGCGCGAGCGCGTGCTCCGGATGGGTGGTCAGCCCCGGGTAGATCGTCTTCGTCACCTTCGGGTGGCCGGCCAGCATCTCGGCGAGCGCCATCGCATTGGCGTTGTGGCGCTCCATGCGCACGGGCAGCGTCTTCGTGCCGCGGAGCACGAGCCAGCTGTCCATGGGGCCCAGGATGGCGCCCTCGGCGTTCTGCACGAAGCGAAGCCAGTCGATGTGGTCCTGCCGCGTGGCGATCACCGCGCCGCCGACGCTGTCGCTGTGGCCGTTCAGATACTTGGTCGTGCTGTGGAGCACCATGTCCGCGCCGAAGTCGATCGGGCGCTGGATGGCCGGGCTCGCGAACGTGTTGTCGACCACGACGGCCACGCCATGCGCGTGCGCCAGCTCCGATGCCGCCGCGAGGTCCGTCAGCCGGAGCGTCGGGTTCGTCGGCGTCTCGAGAAACAGCAGCTTCGTCGACGGCCGGATCGCCGCGGCGATCGCGTCGAGCCGCGAGGTGTCCGCGTAGGTGAAGTCCAGCCCACCCTTCCGGAGCACGCGCTCGAAGAGCCGGTAGGTGCCGCCGTAGGTGTTGTCCGTGACGACGACGTGGTCGCCGGCCTCAAGCAGCGTCAGCACCGCTGCGATGGCCGACATGCCGGACGCAAAGCCGAACCCGGCCGTGCCGTGCTCGATGGCGGCCAGGTTGGCTTCGAGCGCCGCGCGCGTCGGGTTCTGCGTCCGCGCGTACTCGTAGCCCTTGTGCTGGCCGAGGCCGTCCTGCACGTAGGTCGACGTCTGGTAGATCGGGGTGGTGATGGCGCCGGTCGACGGATCCGGTGTCTGGCCGGCGTGGATGCACAGTGTGCTGAAACGGGCCGAGTCGGAGAGCTTCACCGGACGAGCGTACTCCGCCGGTACAGCGTTGGTCTACGGCGCGTGCCTCCTGCCGGTCCACCCCCTGTCGCGCGGTGTGCCGCAGCGGCCTCCCGGGGGCCGCGCGCTTGTATGCTGTAACCCGGATTTGTGACGACCGAGTCTGAGACACTCGCCTGGAACCGGGCACGGCGCTGGATTCTGCGCTCCTGGCCCGGACGCCTGCTCCTGCTGGCGATTGCGCTGCGGATCGTGGCCGCCGGCATACGGGAGGCGGCGCGCGTGCCTCCGGGCTGGGTCGACGGTGTCGGCACGCTCGCCTTCATCGCCGCCGGGCTCGGCTGGTTCGTGCAGCTGGTGCGCGAAGCCCGCCGGCAGCGCCTGCTCTGGTACGTCCGCCGGAAGCTGACGGCGTCCTACATCTTCCTGGGCTTCGTCCCGATCGCGCTCATCCTCGCGTTCTTCGCGCTGGGCGGGTTGCTGATGTTCTTCAACGTCAGCGCCTACCTGATCGAAGGCCGCGTGAAGAGCCTCGTCGACCAGGGCCGCTACGTCGCCCAGGCCGCGGCGTTCGAGCTGGACGGCGCCCGCTCGATCACGGAAGCGGACGACATCATCACGAGGCGGCGTGCCGTGGAGGCCGTGCGGCACCCGCGCGTGTCGTTCGCGGTGGTGCCGGTGGACCGGAACTGCGGGCCCGGCCGCACGGAGCGGCCCGTCGCCGTGCCGGCCATGCGCAAGGGACCGTGGAGCCACATGGACCCGCCCGGTGTCGCGGCCTGGGTGCCCTGCGAGGGCGCGGCCGGTGTCGTGGCCTACAACACCGCGCCGCCCGTGACGGACGGTCCGCCCGCGCCGGTGCAGATCGTCATCCGCGCGGTGGCGTTTCCCGATGAGGCGGTGCCGGGCTTCGCCGTGGTCGTCGACATACCCGTGACCGCCTCGCTCGTCGCCCAGCTGCGGCAGGACACGGGCATTGCGATCGCGGCGTTCCTGCCGATCGCCACGCCGAACGCGCTGCAGCCGCGCGCCTTCGGCAGACGCCTGGCCGAGGAGACGCCACCCGAGGGCGCGCCGAGCCGTCCGCGGGGCTGGCTCGAGCAGCCGCGCGCGTGGTTCGCCTTCCTCGACATGATCGACTGGGAGACGGGCGAGACCGGACACGTGGCGGCGACGATCAACATGAGCCCGGCCGACATCATCCGCCGCGTCTCCGCGACGCCGGTGCGGATCGGCGACTACAGCATCAGCCAGATCCTGTTCGCCCTGCTGTCGGTCGTCGGCGGGCTGTTCCTCGTGATCGAGGCCGTCGCGTTCTTCACCGGGCTGAGCCTCGCGCGGTCCATCACGGGCTCGGTGCACGAGCTCGTCACGGGCACGAGCCAGGTCAAGCGCGGCGACTTCACCTACAAGATCCCGATCCGCACCGAGGACCAGCTCGGCGACCTCGCGAAGTCGTTCAACGAGATGACCGCCAGCATCGAGACCCTCCTCGGCGAGAAGGCCGAGAAGGACCGGATGGAGGAGGAGCTGCTCGTCGCCAAGCGCATTCAGACGTCGCTCCTGCCGCGGGGCGACGTGTCCGTGGCGGGTCTTGACGTGGCCGGCGTCTGCGAACCCGCGCGCCAGGTCGGCGGCGACTACTACGACGTCCTGCCGCTGGAGCACGGCCGCGTGGGCATCCTCGTCGCCGACGTCGCCGGCAAGGGCGCCTCCGCCGCGCTCTACATGGCCGAGCTGAAGGGGCTGATGCTGGCGCTCTCGGCACGGTACACGTCGCCGCGCGAACTGCTCATCGAGGCGGACCGCGCGCTCGCGAAGCATCTCGACGGCCGCAGCTTCGTCACGATGACCTACGGCATCGTGGACCTCGCCGCCGGCACGTTCACCTACGCACGGGCGGGGCACTGCCCGCTGCTGTTCGCGCCGGGCCCCGCGGCGCCCGACCGCACGCCGCGGCTGCTGGCGCCCGAGGGCATGGTGCTCGGGCTGGACCTCTCCGACTCCGGCATGTTCGGCCGCCTCCTCGAAGAGGATGTGCTGCCGCTGACGCCGGGTGACGTGGTGCTGCTCTTCACGGACGGGGTGACCGAGGCGATGAACAGCCGCCAGGAGTACTTCGGCGAGGCGCGGCTGATGGCGGCGCTGGAAGCGACGCGCGACCAGCCCCTCGCGACGATCAAGGACGGCCTGATGCGGCGGCTCCGCGCGTTCGTTGGCGACGCCGAACAGCACGACGACATGACGCTCGTGCTGCTGCGCCTGCCGGAGAAAGGGCGCCCGGCGTGACGCGCGTCGTGTTCCGCACCGGCTCCGAGATGGAGGCGCGCGTGGTGCTCGCGCTGCTCGACAGCCAGGGCATCGAGGGCGTCCGGACGGGCGGGCTCGTGCCCGGCGTCTGGCCGATGGCCATCAGTGCCGAGGGCGAGTTTGCGATCGCCGTGCGCGATGAAGACGCCGACGCCGCCCTGCGCGTGATCGAGAGCCACCGCGTCGAGCAGGGGCACGCCGTGGTGCGCCTCGCCGACGAGTTCGGGGACCTCGAGGCGCGGCTCGGCTATCGCTTCCGGGACCGCGCGCTGCTCGAGCATGCGCTGACGCACCGGTCGCTCGCGTCGGAAGACCAGACCGGTGGCGTGATCGACAACGAGTCGCTGGAGTTCCTCGGCGACGCGGTGCTCGGGCTGGTCGTGGCCGACATGCTCTACCGGCAGTTCCCGGAGTCCCGCGAAGGGCAGAAGTCCAAGGTGAAGTCGGCCGTCGTTTCCACGGCGTCACTCGCACGGCAGGCCGAACGGCTCAGGCTGGGCGAAGCGCTGCTGCTCGGGAAGGGCGAGGAGAAGACCGGCGGCCGGCAGAAGCAGACGCTGCTGGCCGATTCGTTCGAGGCGTTGATCGCGGCCGTGTATCTCGACGGGGGACTCGAGGCCGTCTCGCAGTGGCTCGGGCCCGTCCTCCAGATCGACATCGACGCCGCCGCCGGCGCGGCGGTGACCGGCCTGGACTTCAAGTCCGCGCTGCAGGAGCGCACGCAGGCGCGCGGGCTCCCGCTGCCCGAGTACCGGCTGGTCGACCAGCAGGGGCCGGACCACCGGAAGGTCTTTCACGTGGAAGTGTGGGTGGATGGCGCCGCGGCCGGTCGCGCGGAGGGCCGCTCGAAGAAGGAAGCGGAGCAGGCGGCCGCCGAGCAGGCGCTCGCCGCGAGTCCGCCGGAGCGCTAGTCGATCTCGATGATGCCCCAGTTGCGGCGGTCGTCCCGCGCCGCGTCCGTGCCCGTGGCGGCGTAGGCCATCGACGGCTCAGGAATCCGCGCCAGCGCGAACCGCTGGACCTCGCGGGCCACGTGCTCCTCGCTCGGCGCCACGGGGCGGCAGTGCAGGCCCACCCACAACCGCAGAATCGGATCGGAGAACGTGTAGCGCTTCTGGCGCACCGTGACGAGGTCGACGTCTTCCAGCCAGGACAGGTAATCCTTGGTGGAGCCGGGCGTCCGGTGCAGCCGGAGCGAGATCTCGGTCAGCGTCAGCGGCTCCTGCTCGGCGAGGATGTCGAGGATCGCCTTGAGCGCGCCGTAGCCGCGCGCGCGGTGCAGCCGGAGTTCGTAGCGGAACCGGCACCAGGAGTCGAGCACGCCGCCGCGCACCATCAGGCTGGTCAGCGCGGCCACCGGATCCGCCGGTCCGGCCTCCTGCGCGGTCAGCGCGCGGGCCAGAGCGTCGACGTAGACCGGGCGGCCGTCGGTCAGCGCGTGCACGGCACGGCCCAGGAAGTCGCGGTCGGCCGTGGCCATCTGCTCGTAGTGGTTGAACGCGGGCGCCAGGTGGTCGATGACCTCGGCCACGCCGAGCGGCGCGATGTGCATGACCTCGAACCGGGACGGGGCATCCCGCAGCAGACGGTGCGCGCGGGCCGTGTAGCGGCTCGTCAGCACGAAGCGGTTGTCGCTGACCGCCACGGCTTCCAGCAGGTCGTGCAGCACCTGACGCAGGCCGGGGAAGTTCTCGAACGTGCGCAGCTCGAACGCCTCGTCGAGCAGGAACAGGCAGGGCTCGCCGGCCGGACCGCGCGCCGATGCCAGAAATGCAAGAAACCGATCAAAGGCGTCACGCGGGGACGTGCTGACGGCGTCGCGGCCGTGCCACGGCATCGGCGCGTGGCCGATCACGGCGTCCGTGAAGCGCTCGGGCGTCGTCGCGCAGCGCTCCACGTCGATCAGGTACGCGGAGCGGCCCGCCCACTCGCTCAGGTGCGCGAGGAGCGACGACCGGCCGGAGCCGCAGCCGCCAAGAACGACGGGGATGCGGGCGGGGGAGGCGTCGAGCGCGCTCAGAACGCGACGGTCGAATCCAGCCTGAGTACCGATCATGGTGCGTGTGCTCTGTCTGACGTGTGAGGTGCGCTGTGGTGGTGGCGGCGAAAGAGTAGACACTAAAAAGCGCGCGCCACCTTGTCAATCCATTTTCCGCAAAATCTTTTTGTTGACAACGCGCGCCGATGGACGATCGGCGTTCGCGCACACCGCCGACGGGGACGTTCGCGCGCGATCTTCAGGTACGATGGAGCACGGATGACGACGAATCTCGCGGTACTGGGCACGCAGTGGGGCGACGAAGGCAAGGGCAAGATTGTCGACCTGCTGACGCCGCACTTCAACATGGTGGCGCGCTACCAGGGTGGCCACAACGCCGGCCACACCGTGTACGTGAAGGGCCGCAAGTTCGTCCTGCACCTGATCCCGTCCGGCATCCTGCATCCCGGCGTGACCTGTTTCATCGGCAACGGCGTCGTCGTGGACCCGAAGGCGCTCTTTGCCGAGGTCGACGAACTGGCCGGGCTGGGCGTGACGGTCGGCGACCGCCTGATCGTCAGCGAGAAGGCGCACGTCATCCTGCCGTACCACCGGGACCTCGACCTCCTGTCCGAGGCGCGCCGCGGCGAGCGGAAGATCGGCACGACCTCCCGCGGCATCGGTCCGGCCTACGAGGACAAGGTGGCCCGGCGCGGCATCCGCGTCGGCGATCTGCTCGGCGACCCCCAGGCGCTGGCCGTCGAAGTGCGCGAGAACGTGGCGGCCCGGAACCGCCTCGTCGGCGACGACACGATGAAGTGGGAAGCCGTGTTCGCCCAGCTCCAGAAGGACGCCGAGCGGCTGCGCCCGTGGGTCGGCGACGTGTCGCTGGCGCTGACGCGCGGCATCGCCGAGGGCAAGCGCGTGCTCTTCGAGGGCGCGCAGGCCACGCTGCTCGACATCGACCACGGCACCTACCCGTACGTCACGTCGTCGAACGCCACGGTCGGCGGTGTGTGCACCGGGCTGGGCGTGCCGCCGAAGGCGATCGGCAGCGTGCTCGGCGTGGCCAAGGCCTACACGACCCGCGTGGGCGAGGGACCCATGCCCACCGAGCTGACCGGCGAGATGGCCGAGCGGCTCCGCGAGAGCGGCAACGAGTACGGCGCGTCGACCGGGCGTCCGCGGCGCTGCGGCTGGTACGACGCCGTGGTCGTGCGCTACTCCGCGCGCATCAACGGCCTCGACGCGCTCGCACTGACCAAGCTCGACGTGCTCGACGGGTTGCCGGAGATCAAGATCTGCACGGGCTACGAGGTCAACGGCCAGCTCGTCACGGAGTTCCCCGGGGATCTGCGCGTGCTCGCCGCGGCCACGCCGCGCTACGAAACGCTGCCGGGGTGGACGACGCCCACCAGCGGCGTGCGGACGTTCGCCGACCTGCCGGCCAATGCGCGGGCCTACATCCGCCGGCTGGAAGAAGTGACCGGCGCGCCGTGCGCCGTCGTGTCCACGGGCTCGGACCGCGACGACACGATCGTGCGGGACGACTCGGTCGCGGCCGGCTGGCTCTCGTAGCTCACAGCACCGAGCCGGTGAGCCGTGCGACCGCCGGCTCCAACGCCACGCGGTCCGCATCCACGAACGCAAACCCGGCCCGATAGCGTGTTCCGCCAGGGCCGCCCAGTTCGAGGGTGGCCCACGCCACGCGCGCGCGCACGCGCAGACCCTGCGCCGCGCCGACGTCGGCATCCGGCGTCGCCGCGCCGAGAGCGGAGACCGGCAGCGTGATCCGGACCGCCTGATTCGGCTTGAGCGGCAGCGTGCCGACGGCCTGCATGCCGTCCATGGAGAGATCGACCAGCGTCACGTCCGTGCCGTCCACCGAGACCGTGGTCCCCGGTGCGACGCCGAGGCGCGGTGTGGCTCGCGGTGCAACGGCCTCGCCCTCGACCAGCCCGACGGCGTCGCCCGCAGGCGTCGCGTCCGGCGACCGGTGTGCGGGTGCGTCAGCAGCGGCCGGCGCCGACGTCAGCTGGGCGGCCGACGTCGCGTCCAGGATCCGGATCAGGCACTCGCGCGTGAACGTGTCGTCGGTGATGCGCCGCAGGAACGCCCGGCCACGGCTGCTCTCCGCGAAGCCGCGCTCCAGCACGATCTCGCGCGGCAGCCACTGAAACGTGGCGTCGAGTGCGGCGAGGGCGTCGGTTTCGGGGAAGGCCTGCACCGTGCCGAGCCCGGCGCAGGCGGTGGTGAGCGCCGGCAGCAGATCGGCCGGCGCGATGAGGATGACGTCCGCGGTCACCCGTTCAGTCTAGCTGCGAGGCATCCTCGCGCCGCACGTCTTCCGGCAGCCGATCGGACCGGAGGCCCTTGTAGACGGCGTGCCGCACCATCCCGTCGGGCGTCCACTCGGTGAAGCGGAAGTCGGCGACGAGGCGCGGTTCGACCCAGTGCGCGGTACGCAGCAGCGTCGCGTCCGGCACCTGCGCGAAGGGCGGCGTCTTCCGCACGAGGCGTTCGAGCTTCTGCCTGAGCGCGATCGCGTCGCGCACGGACCAGCCGGTGCCGACGCCGCCGGCGTAGACGAGCCTGCCGCCGTCGTAGCAGCCGACGAGCAGCGACCCGAGCACGGACTGCGTGCCGACCTGGTCCGTGTAGCCGCCGATCACCAGTTCCTGGCCCTTCTCGACCTTGATCTTCTGCCACGCATCGGACCGGCCCGCGTAGTGCGGCAGGTCCACACGCTTGGAGACGATGCCCTCGCACCCCATCGTGGCCACCGAGTCGAAGAACTTCTGGCCGTTGCCGATCACGTGCGACGAGAAGCGGATCGTGCCCGGCGTCGACTGGCCAGCGACGAGGGCTTCCAGGCGCGCCTTCCGCTCGACGAGCGGCAGCGCTTCCAGCGCCTCACCATCGATCTCGAAGACGTCAAACGCCATGTAGGCCAGCGTGAGCGGTGTGGCCGTCTTGACCGGGGGCGGCCAGTGGTGGAGCGCGCTGAAGGAGCAGTGTCCGTTGGGCAGGAGCGCCACCAGCTCGCCGTCGAGCCGGGCGCTGGTCACGGGGAGCTGCGCCGCCGCTTTGGCGACGGCGGGGAAGCGGCGGGTGAGGTCGATGCCGTTCCGGCTCGTGAGCGTGGCCGTGCCCGACCGGATTTCACACCCGGCCCGATAGCCGTCGAACTTGATCTCGTGCAGCCAGTTGTCGCCCGCAGGTGGCGCCGGTTTCAGCGACACCAGCTGCGGGCGGTACCACTCAGCCATGCACCGTGAGCGGCGCGGCGGCGCGGCGGCGTGACTGCACCGCGCGCATCTTCTCCAGTGCGCGCACTTCGATCTGCCGCACGCGCTCGCGCGTGACCGCGAGCTGCTGGCCGATCTCCTCGAGCGTGTACTCGCGGTCGCGGCCGAGGCCGAAGCGCAGCGAGAGCACGTGACGCTCGCGGTCGGTCAGCGGCGCCATGGCCTGCGCGACCTCGTTCGTCCGGTCGTTGTCGAGCAGCGACTCCTCGGGCGACGGCATCGACTGATCTTCCACCAGCGCGCTCAGCTCCAGCGCGTCATCCTCGCCGACGCGCACATCCAGCGACGACGGTGTCTTCTGCGCGTCGAGCAGCAGGCGCACCTTCTCGACCGGCATCTCCAGACGCTCGGCCAGTTCGTAGGCCGTCGGCTCGATGTTGAGTGCCGTGCGGAACGCCTTGCGCTCCTTCTCGATCTGGTTGATGGACTCGATCACGTGCACGGGCAGCCGGATCGTGCGGCCCGTGTCGGCGATGGCGCGCGTGATCGCCTGGCGAATCCACCACGTGGCGTAGGTCGAGAACTTGAAGCCGCGGCGGAACTGGAACTTGTCGACCGCCTTCATCAGGCCCAGGTTGCCCTCCTGGATCACGTCCAGCAGCGAGAGGCCGCGGTTCACGTACCGCTTCGCGATGGAGACCACCAGACGGAGGTTCGCTTCCATCAGCTCGTTCTTGGCTTCGCGGATCAGATGATCCGCCGTCACGATGTCGCTCAGCCGTGTGCGGAGGTCCGCGAGCGGCAGCCCGGCGGCGGCCGCAATCACACGACCCTTCGTGGACCGCTCGGCCGGCGGGAGTTCCGCCAGTGCGGCCACGCGCTCCGCCAGCGCGCGCGCGGACGAGGCGATCTCGTCGAGCAGCAGCGGGCGGATGGGCTGGCCGTCGAGGTCGTGCGTGAGGCGCG
>CAYNUO010000094.1:0-3780 GCA_964400405.1 uncultured Bifidobacteriaceae bacterium
GGTTACAGCCCTGACGGGTCGACGCCCCAGGCGCGCAGGATGGCCAGTTCGTCCGCCGCGCTCGCGCTCTTCTTGAACCGGGCGTTCGAGCGGCCCTTGACGCGTCGCTCGCACTCCGACCACGTGGCGTGCCGCATCGGGACGCCGTCGACGACGCTGAGATACGAATAGGCGGCAGCCTTGCTCTTCGCCGCGCCGGGCTTCCTCTCGGCCGGCTTGCCGTCACCGTCCGGCACGCTCAGCACGTCGACCTCGTAGCCGCTCAGCGGGCCCGCATAGAGCCCGGCCGGGCGCTGCAGCGCATAGGCCACCGAGATCGCGTCGGCGCGCTCGTTGCCCGGTGTGCCGACGTGACCCCGCACCCAGTGCCACGCGACGCCGCCCTTGCCGCGGGCCTGCACGAGCGACGAGAGCTGCTCCCAGAGGTCGCGGTTGAGGACGTCCTGCCCGGTTGCCGTCTTCCAGCCGCGCGCGCGCCAGCCGTGCAGCCACTTCGTGATGCCCTGGATGACGTAGGTGGAGTCCGTGTAGACGGTGACGGTACCCGGCATCTCCGCGAGGTGTGTCAGTGCGGCGATCGCGCCGCCGAGCTCCATCTTGTTGTTCGTGGTGTGCGGCGAGCCTCCGCCGAGCTCCGTGACATGTCCGTCGAGTGTGACCACGACGGCGCCCCAGCCGCCTGGTCCCGGATTGCCCTTGGCCGCACCGTCGGTGAAGGCGATGTGTGTCTGCACGTGACGGGCATTTTAGCGCGCGCGTGTATCCTGTCGGCCATGATGAGGCCTCTGATTCGCCTGCTTGCAGTGGCCAGCGCGTTCACGCTCGCGTTCACGGCGAAGGCCGGCGCGCAGTCACCCGCGCTGTATCCACCGCCCATCGTCCAGGCGAAGACCGTGAAGCTCAGCGCGCATGCCTATGTCATTCCGGATGGCGGCGTCAGGCTTGTGCCGAACGTCGGCATCGTGGTCGGTACGAACGCGACGCTCGTCGTCGACACCGGCATGGGCAACGGCAACGCCCGGACGGTACTCGCCGAGGTCGCGAAGGTCAGCAGGAACAGGACGCTCTACCTCGTGACCACGCACTCCCACGCCGAGCACACGTCGGGCATGGGTGCCTTTCCCGACGATACGACGTTCGTCGTGGCGCGCACGCAGCAGGAGGAGCTGGACGCGGCCGGCGCGCGCGTCTTCGCGGGCGTCGCGAAGCTGTCACCGGTCATCGCCGAGATGCTGCAGGGGGCGACGCTGCGGAAGCCGGGCATCGTGTTCGAGCGGGAGCACGTGCTGGACCTGGGAGGCGTGACGGTCCGCCTGATCTGGGTGGGGCCGGCGCACTCGAAGGGCGACACGGTCGTCGTCGTGGAAGGGGAGGGCGTCGTGTTTGCGGGCGACCTTGCACCGCGGCGGCGCTTTCCGAGCCTGTACGGCGACGCGAAGCGCGTCGAGTTCGTCAGGGCGATGGGCCGTGTCGAGGCGCTGGGCGGGACGGTGATCGTGCCGTGCCACGGCCCCTGGGGCGACGCCTCGGTGTTCGCGGAACAGCGCACGATGCTCGAGGCGCTGAAGGCGCGCGTCGTCACGCTGAAGGGGCAGGGCCAGTCGCTCGACGCGGTCGTGACGGCGCTCACCGCCGAGTTCCACGCGCGCTATCCCACCTGGGAGTCGGCGATCCCGAACGAGATCGAGCCGATCATCCGCGGGACCTGGGCCGAGTAGCCCGTCCGGCCCGCGCCGGGCTCACGCTGCTACGCGCCGTAGAGACTCTGCCGCATCCGGCGGGTCAGGCCGTCGATGTCGTCCTCGGACCGCTCGCAGAGGACGAGGGCTCGGCGGACGAGCTCGATCCCGCCCTCGAACTCCGGCTGCACGACGCCGTCGACGCCCAGCGCGCGCAGATCCTCCACGTGCGTGGACGTCGTGGCGCGGCAGACGATGAGCAGCCGGGGGTTCAGCTCTCTGGCCCGCGCGATGCCCAACCGGAGCGCCTGCCACTCGGGCGAGGCCATCACCAGCATGCGTGCCGAACCGGCGCCGGCCGCGCGCAGAATCTCGCTGCTCGAGATGTCGCCCCACACGACGGGCACGCCTTCGTCACGGGCGTGCATGGCCGTGGCGTGGTGCAGTTCGACGACGACGTGGGGCAGTCCCGCGCTCTGCAGCACGCCGACGATGGCGCGACCGGTGCGTCCGAAACCCGCGACGATGACGTGGTTCTCCTGCGCCTCGACGGGCGGCAGGGCCTGCCCGGTGGCCGGGTTCGACCACCGGCGCGTCAGGCTCCGCGCCGCGGGCAGGAGCCCCGGGAAGACCAGGGGCGAGAGCGCCATCGAGAGCACGGTGCAGCTCAACGCCAGGTCGTAGGTGTCCTTCGTGATGAACCCGCCGGTGTGACCCGCGCGGGCCAGCACGAAGCTGAACTCGCCGACCTGCGAGAGGCCAAGGCCGACGATCCAGGGGGCGAGGTTGCGGAAGCCGAACATCCGGGCGATGCCGCCGCAGATGAGCGCTTTGCCGACGACGATCGCCGCCACGAGCAGCGCCACGCTGCCGGCGTGGGTCACGACGTACCGCGGGTCGAACAGCATGCCGACGGCGACGAAGAAGAGCAGGCCGAACACATCCCTGAGCGGGACGACCTCGCTCAACGCCTGATGGCTCAGCTCCGACTCACTCAGGACGAGCCCGGCGACGAACGCACCGATGGCAAACGAGAGCCCGGACTGGAACGCCAGGAATCCGATGCCGACGCCACAGGCGACGACCGACACGAGAAACAGTTCGCGCGAGTCCCAGCGCGCCACGCGCCGGAGCAGGGCCGGAAGGACGCGCGTGCCGACGACGACGATCAGCGCCAGCACCACCCCGGCGATGAGCGTGGCTTGTGCCGCCCGGACGGCCAGCCCTTCGCCGCTGCCGATCTGCGGCAGGATGATGAGAATCGGCACCACCGCGAGGTCCTGCACGACGAGCAGGCCCAGCATCACGCGGCTGGCCAGCGTCGAGAGCGTGTTGGTGGCCGTGAGCGTCTTCAGCACGACCATCGTGCTGGACAGCGACACCATCGCGCCGAACCACACGGCGTCCGTCGTAGGCATGCCGGTGAGCGCGCCGACGACCCAGGTGCCGGCCACCGCCGTCAGCACGACCTGCAGCGGGCCGCCGATGAGCGCGACGCGCCGCACCGGCCGCAGGTCCTTCAGCGAGACCTCGAGGCCGAGCGCGAACAGGAGGAGCGCCACGCCGATCTCGGCGAGTACTTCGATGTCCTCGATGTGGGAGATCGTCGGCCCGGCGGTGTGGGGGCCGACGACCACGCCGGCCGCGACGTAGCCGACCAGCAGGGGCAGTTTCAGGGCGCGCGCGACGACTGCGCCCGCCAGCCCGGCGAGCACGATGATGACGAAATCGGCCGCGATGCCCATTCGCGATTGTCCCCCGGGGCGTCGGGGGACTTCAAACCGCCGCGCGCGGGGTCAGGTCACGTTCCGCGCCGCTATGGCCGCGCCGCGCAGGCCCGCGTGGGTGTCCGTCACCACATGGATGGCGATGCGGGCCAGGAGACCCGTCATCGGTGCCTTGTGGTTGAACGCGTCGAGGAATGGCCCCGTCCGGAGCAGCGGCAGCAGCGCGCCGGCCAGCCCGCCGCCGATGTAGAGGCCACCGTCCGGCAGCGTGCGCAGGGCCAGATTGCCCGCCTCCGCGCCCAGCGCGCCCGTGAAGACATGCAGGGCCTCGACGCAGGCGTCACAGGTGGCTGCGAGACCGTTCCCGGTCACGG
>CAYNUO010000094.1:3880-10193 GCA_964400405.1 uncultured Bifidobacteriaceae bacterium
TGCAGGGCCTCGACGCAGGCGTCACAGGTGGCTGCGAGACCGTTCCCGGTCACGGCCTCAGGCGTCGTCGCCGTGCAGGTGCGTCCGGCGTGCGTGAGCCGGGCGATCGCGCCGAGCCCACGGCCGCTCAGCACCTCCTCGACGCTGGCGCGCCCATGGACATGGCGCAGCCGGGCGGCAAGCTCCCACTCCCGGTCGGTTCTCGCGGCGAAGTCGGCATGACCCGATTCGGAGGCGAGCACGTACGTGCGCCCGTCGACGCGCGCAACGGTCGCTTCGCCAAGGCCCGTGCCCGGAGCCATGACGGCCATGACGCCGTCCGTGCCGGATCCGCCGGACGGGTTGCCGGCCTGCAGTGTGACGCGGCTGTCCGCTTCAATCGCGCTGACGCACCAGCCGAGGGCCACGAGATCGTTGACGACCGCCGCCCGTCGCGTGCCGGTGGCGGCCGCGATGTCGTCGGCGCCGACGCCCCACGTGCCGTTGGTCAACGAGCCACGGCCGTTCCGTACCGGGCCGGCGATGCCGACGCCAGCGGCGCTCAGCGCGAGCGGCGCACCATGATCGGAGACGAAGCGCGTGAAGAGATCCGCGAATGATGCGAGCGCCGTGGTCGGGTAGCTGCGGATGGCGATGGGCGCCGGCCGCGCCGCGTCCGTGAAGACGCCGATGCGCGCGTGGGTGCCTCCGATATCAGCGGCCAGCAGCATCGCGTTCCTGAATTATAGTGACCGTGCCCGTGGCCGTTCCCCGCCTCATCGACGCCGATCGTCCCCTCGCCGGGGAAACGGTCGTCTTCGCCGGAAAGCTCCTCACGCTCGACCGCACCGAAGCCCAGCAGCTGGCTCGCCACCTCGGCGCCGAGGTGTGCGAGGAGGTGACCGACCGCGTGACTGTGTGCGTGAGCGCGGCGGACGGCGGCGGCCGTCGCCGGCGTGTGGACCACCTGAACACGCAGACGCCGGACCGCATTCGCGTCGTCAGTGAAGACCAGTTCTGCGAGCTGGCCGACGTGCCGTCGCCATCGGCGCTCCGCGCCCAGTACCACTCACGGCGCGACCTGCTGGACCGTTATCGCCACTTGCGGGCCGACCACCTGGAGTACCTGCAGAAGTGGGGGCTGGTGCAGCCCGTCTACCGCACGCACGCCGACTGCTTTTTCGCGTTCCAGGATCTCAGCACGATCCGCCAGGCCGGTGCCGAACTGGCGAGCGGCGCGTCGTTCCGCAGCGTGCTGCGGTCGCTGCTGGCGGCGCGGGATGGGCAACTGGCGTTCGACTTCCGGCTCGATGCCGCGCCAGCGCGTGTGGTGGAGCTGAAGCCCAAGGCCCCGCCGCCGATGGCGGCCATGCTGGGACGCGTGCCGGATCAGGCGGCCTCGCAGGCCGAGCAGCTGTTTCTCGCCGGCTCGATTCTGGACAGTGGCAGCGCCGAGGGGCGTGGTGAGGCGGCGGAGGCCTACCGGCGCGCGCTGGAGCTCGACCCCTACCTCGTGCCCGCGCTGGTCAACCTCGCCAACATCCACTACTCGAAGGACGAGACCGTCGAGGCGCAGGCGCTCTACGAGCGCGCCACGACGCTCGACCCGGACATGTTCGAGGCGCACTACAACCTCGGGAACATCTACCACGACCTCGGTCGCTACCCGGAGGCGCAGTTCTCGTATCGCGAGGCGCTGCGGCTCAATCCCGGCTACGCGGACGCCCACTTCTATCTGGCCGTCGCGCTGGAGAAGGCGGGCCGGTCCGCCGAGGCAAAGCCCCACTGGAAGGCCTACCAGCAGCTCGCCCCGAACGGCGAGTGGGTCGAGCTGGCGAAGGAATTTTCCGAGTAGTCCGGCTAGAAGGAGTAGTCGGCGGGGTCGCGCTTCTTCGGCGTGCGCCGCACCTTGTAGTGCACGCAGTCCGGGCACCAGGCGTCCGCGTCGAAGCTCGTCGTCCCGGCGTACGGCTTCACTTCGCGGTGGGTACAGAACTCCGCGGCGCCCCCTTCCGGCGGCTGATACCAGCGGCACGAACGGAAGCGGACCACGGCGGCGGATGGGGCGACCGGCTCGCTCATGCCAGCTCCACGCCGAGCGCCACTTCGAGCGCCTTGAGCGCGCGCATCTCATCCGGCGAGGCCAGCGTCAGGGCATGACCCGTGGCGTCCGCTCGGCCGGTCCGGCCGACGCGGTGCACGTAGGTCTCGGGCGTATCCGGCACCTCGAAGTTCACGACGTGCGCGATGCCGTCGATGTCGAGACCGCGCGCGGCCACATCCGTCGCCACGAGCACCGGAAACGTGCCGGAGCGGAAGGCTTCGACGGCCGCCATGCGCTGTTGCTGCGTGCGGTCGGCGTGCAGCGCGGCGGTCCGGATGCCCATCGACCCCAGCCGGTTCGCGAGCCGGTCCGCGCCGATCTTCGTGCGGCAGAAGACGAGCACCGGCCCCTGCGTATCGTTCTTGATCCAGCGCGCCAGCCACTGGATCTTGTCCGCGGCCGGCAGCGTGTGCACGGCGTGCGTGACGCTCTTGGCCGGACCGCCACGGCGGCCCACCTGCACGTAGGCCGGATCCCGCAGGAAGTCCTTGGTCAGCTTGAGCACTTCGCCCGGCATCGTGGCCGAGAAGAGCAGCGTCTGCCGCGTCGGCGGCAGCGCGGCGAAGATCCGCTGCACGTCGGGCCAGAAGCCCATGTCGAGCATCCGGTCCGCTTCGTCGAGCACAAGCACTTCGAGCGCCGTGTACGACACGGAGTCGTGCCGCATGTGGTCCATCAGCCGGCCCGGCGTCGCGACCACGATGTCCACGCCGGCCTTGAGCGCCTGCTCCTGCGCGGTCATGGGGACGCCGCCGAAGACGGCCACGCTGGAAATCTGCGTGTGGTAGGTCAGGCCCTGCACCTGGTCCTCGATCTGCTGCGCGAGCTCGCGCGTCGGCGCGAGGATGAGGGCGCGTGTGGCGGCTGTCCGCGCGGCGTCCGCCCCCAGGAACCGCTGCAGGATCGGAATCAGAAAGGCCGCGGTCTTGCCCGTGCCCGTCTCGGCGCAGGCGATGACGTCGCGGCCGGCGAGCGCGTACGGAATCACGCCGCTCTGCACGGGGCGCGTGGCCGGCCAGCCGAGATCCTTCGTGCCGGCGAGCAGCCGTGGGTCGATGTTCAGTTGGTCGAACGGAATCGGGGCCGGGTCGAACACGGCCTCTTCATAGGCGACCGGCGTGGTGTCGGGCCTGGGGAGCGCAACCTTCTTCGGTGCGCCACCACCGGGGCCGCGGCGACGGCGCTGGCGCGGACGGGCGGCTGATGAATCAGTCACCTAGCGGGCGCGGAACGTGATGATGCCGCGGACGGGGTCGTAGGGCGACACGCCGACGGTGACGCGGTCACCGGGAACGACCTTGATGCGGAAGCGGCGCATGCGGCCGCTGAGCTGGGCGAGAACTTCGTGGCCGGCATCGCATTCCACCCGGTAGAGGCCGCCGGAGTGCACCGCCACGACGGTGCCTTGCATATCAATCAGATCGTCTTTGCTCAATCAGGTCCCTTTCCGTGAGCAATCAGTGTGCCATACCGGCGCCGGAAAGGGGGGAGGGAACTTCAGAGCGCCCGGACGGCCGCTTCGACCTGGTGCGCGAGCGCCGGAAAGTCTTCTCCGCGAAGGCGTAACGGCCGCCCGAAGGCCACGCGGACCCGCCCGGGCCGGGCCATCTTCCAGTCCGCCCGGAGCACCTGATTCACGCCGTCGACACGTACCGGAATGACCGGTACGTCGAGCCGGGACCCGATGAGGCCGATGCCGCCGCGGAACTGCGCGATGGTCGCGTCGTTCGACCGGACGCCTTCCGGGAAGATCAGCACCGACCAGCCCTTGCCGGTCAGCTCGCCGATATAGCCGAGCGTCTGCCGGGCCCCGGCCTCGCGCTGCGGGATGGGGAAGGCGTTGAAGAAGAGCGCCGCGAGGTAGTAGTTCAGCGAGTTGGTCAGCCGCTGGCGCCAGGTGTGAGCCGCCGGGAAGAAGTGCGCCTTGAAGAACTCCTTGGCCATCGCCGGCGCTACGCGTGCGCGCACCGACCCCGGCAGGGCGGCAAGGAGCACCGGCACGTCGAGATGGCTCTGATGGTTGGCGGCGAAGATCACGGGCCCGTCGAGCGCACGGACGTGTTCGAGCCCCTCGACCTTCATGTGCGCGAACAGGCGGGTCAGCGGCAGGATCCACGCGGCCAGCGAGACGCGGCGGACGACACGCGCCGGCCAGGTGCGATTCCACGACGGGAACTCCACCGGCTCGGCGACGTCTGTCGCTGCCGCCGGTGCCGTCAGCAGCTGCTTCAGCGCGTCGACGCTGCCGGCCTCCGCGAAGCGCGCCTCGTCGATGCGCGTCTGGAACTTGTCCTCCAGCGCCACCATCAGCTCCACCCGGTCGAGCGAGCTGAGACCGAGCCCGTCGAGTGTCGTGCTGCCGTCGACGGCGCGTCCGCCGGTGAAGCGCGCGAGCAGACCTTCGAGCGAATCGTCGGCGCGGTTACCCGTGGACGTCGGCACGCCGCCCGCGAGCCACGCCCTGACCTCCCGGCGCTTCAGCTTGCGTGTGCCGTCCGTGCGCGGCAGTTCGGCGTCGGGCCAGCGTGAGATGCCCTGAATGCGCTGATGGTCCTGCAACTGCGCGTTGGCCGCGGTCACGAGCGCGTCGAGGTCCGTGCCGTCCGGCGCGACGACGACCGCGTGCACGCGCTCGTCGCTGCCCGTGGTCACGCCGACGACGGCCGCGTCCGTGACGCCCGGGAGTCCCGTGAGCACGCGTTCGACGTCCTCCGGGAAGACGTTGAGCCCGTCGGGCCGGACGATCATTTCCTTCTTGCGGCCCTTGATGAACACGCGCCCCTGGGCGTCGCGTTCACCGATGTCGCCGGTGTGCAGCCAGCCGTCGGCGTCGAGCGCCGACTCGCTGGTCGCCGTCGCGTCCGCGGTGTAGTACCCCGACGTGACGTTCTCACCCTTGACGAGGATCTCGCCGTCGTCCGCGATGCGGATGTCGACGCCGCCGATTGGCGTGCCGACCGATCCGGCGCTCGTCCGGAAGGGGTGGTTGAGCGTGACGATCGGCGCCGTTTCCGTGAGGCCGTAGCCCTGCACGACGGCGAAGCCGAGCTTCCGCCAGAAGGCTTCGAGGTCCGGCGCGAGCGGCGCGGCGCCGACGACGAACGCCCAGAACTTCGGCCCGAAGGCGCCGTGTACCCGGCGGAAGTGCCACCAGCGGCCTGGAATGGACCACGTGCCCGTGTCGGCGACCTCGGGCCACGCGCGTCTGGCGTGCTCGCGGAGGACGTCCAGCATCTTCGGCACGCAGACGACGACCGAGATGCGGCGGGAGCGGATGAGCCGGATCAGGTCGTGCGGGTTGAAGCTCTTCGTGAAGATGACCGTGCCGCCCAGCATCGGCGGGACGCTGGTGGCCATCGACTGCCCGAACATGTGGCTGAGCGGCAGCAGGTTCAGGAAGCGGATCGGGCTGAACGGCCGCGCGTAGCCCCGGTATTTCCGGATCTCCCGCTCGACGGGCACCACGTTCGCCAGCACGTTGCGATGCCGGATGACGACGCCCTTCGGCTCAGCCGTGGCGCCGGACGTGAAGATGATCTGCGTGATGTCGTCACGCGAAATCGCGACGGCCGGCCACGGGCCGTCCGCCTTCCAGTCGAAGTCGGCCAGCGGCCAGCACGGCGTGCCGGCGGAGGCGGGGAGTGCCGCCGCGGCGTCCACCTCGTCGCCGGTCAGCGCCACCCGGGCATGAACGATGCCACGGACGCGCGCGACGAATTCCGCAGATGAACGGTAGTCAATCGGCACCGCGACCGCGCCGATGAGCAGGCATCCCCAGTAGCACGCGATCCATTCAGGCCGGTTTTCGGCCCACAGGATGACCTTGTCGTCTTTCGCGATGCCGGCTGCGGCAAGGCGTGCAGCAAACCCGCGCGCGGCGCGTCCGACCTGTTCGTAGGAAAAACTGCGACGTTTGAACCCGTCGTCGTACACGAGAAATTCGCCACGTTCCGTGACGATGTCCTTGAAGACGTCGATGAGGGTATTGCGATTTGCCATGTGACCTATCACGGTCGAGTCTGCGTCGCGCCGTTCAGCGATCGCTGACGTAGAATACCTGCTCGCGATCATGCGGGTCTTCCTTACGGGCGCCACCGGGTACGTCGGCTCTGCGATCCTCGATACGCTGCTGCGCGGCGGGCATCAGGTGACGGCGCTTATCCGGGACCCTGAAAAGGCGGAGACCGTGGCCGCGCGCGGCGTGCAGACCGTGCTCGGGGAGCTCGCCAA
>CAYNUO010000095.1:0-3602 GCA_964400405.1 uncultured Bifidobacteriaceae bacterium
GTCTCGGCGCAGACGCCCATCAGGCGCTCCCTGAGCGTCATGTACTGCCCGTGCAGCCGGCGGCACTCGCCGTCGAGTTCGCGCACGAACCGGTCGAGTTCGGCGCAGATGCCGAGCGAGGGCGGCGCCTCGGCCCCCTGGAGCTGGCGCACCGCGCCGGCCATCACGTCGAGGTCGTGCATGCGTCCGAGCACGTCCTGTGCGCGCTTGAGCGTCCGCAGCCGTGGTCCGGCGCCTGACCCCGACACCGCAGCCAGCACTTCTTCTGCATAGCGCAGCTTCTTGACTGCGATCCGCACCTCGTGGAGCTGCTCCGGCACGTAGAGCCCCGCCGCCACGACCATCGCGCGCTCAAGCCGGACGGCCCGTGCCGTCAGCCGGCTCCGCGCCTCCGCGATCCGCGGGCGCGGCCGGGCCGCAGCCATCGTCTTCGCTTCCAGATCCGCGAGATCCAGGCGTTCCAGCGCGCGCTTCATCCGCTGACGCGCGTCGGCCCGGCGCTGCACGAGCGCGTGCTTCAGCGGCACGCTGGCCCTGCGCGAGACCAGACCGTCCGCCACGGAGGAGGCCAGCAGCGCCAGCGTCACATCCACCTCGCGGACCGGCCCCAGCGCCTGCGTCAGGCGGCGCACCCTGCGGTTCAATGACTCGAACGCGCGGCGGCCGACCGCGACGGGCAGGATCTCGCGCAACCGGCGTGACGCCACGCGCGCCCTGTGGACCGCGGCGCCGTCGCCGAGGGCGGCCTGCGGCACGGCGGTCGTCAGCACGCGCCACTGCTGCTGCAGCAACGGAGCGGTCGGCGTGGGCGCGGGTCGGGTCATCGTGGAGCTGCGTCTCGTGGATCGTCGGCGCGACTGGTGTACAACTTGGGCGCGCGTCCGGAGTTGATATTAAGTCCGGCCGCATCCGATCCCCATGCGTATCGCCGCCATCGACATCGGCACCAATTCCCTGCACATGCTGATCGTGCAGGTGCGCGCCGACCTGTCGTGGGAGGTCATCGACCGCGAGAAGGCGATGGTACGGCTGGGCGCGGGCGGTCTGTCGGGCCGACGCCTCACCCGGGCGTCGATGACCGCGGCGCTCGACGCGCTGCGCCGTTTCCGGCGCCTGACCGACGCGCATCAGGTGGACGAGGTGCTGGCCGCCGCCACGAGCGCCACGCGGGAGGCCCTCAACGGCAGCGAATTCCTCGCCCAGGTGACGCGGGCCACCGGCTTCCGGCCCAGGGTCATCTCCGGTGAACAGGAAGCGCGGCTCATTCATCAGGCTGCCGTGCACGGCGTCCACGTCGGCAGGGGTCGCGCAGCCGTGATCGACATCGGCGGCGGCAGCATGGAAGTCACGCTCGGCACGGGGAGCGCCGTGCAGCTCGCCCGCAGCTTCAAGCTCGGCGTGATCCGGATGACCGAGCGCTTCGTCAAGACGGACCCGCTGAGCGCCCGGGACGAAGCCCGGCTCGAGGAGACCGTCCGCGGCGCCGTGGCGGACTACTGCGGGCAGGTCGCCGAGGCGGGCTTCGACCGCGTCATCGGCACGTCCGGCACCATCCTGAGCCTCGGCACGATGGCCGCCGCGCTCGACCGCGGGCAGGCGCCGAAGGAACTCCGGAATCTCTCCGTCACCGCGCGGCAGGTCCGCCGCCTTCGCAAAGAACTGACCGCGAGCAGCCTGGAAGCGCGCCTGGCCCTGCCCGGCATGGACGCGAGGCGCAGCGACCTGATCGTGGCCGGCGCCGTCGTCCTCGACACGACGCTGCGGCTGCTCGGCGCATCGGAGCTGACGCTCTGCGACCTCGCGCTCCGCGAAGGCCTCCTCCTCGACTACATCCGGCGGCACCGGCGCGAGATCGCGAAGGCGGACGCGATCCCCGACGTCCGCCGCCGCAGCACCATCGAGCTGGCAGAGCGGTGCGGCTACCAGGCCGACCACGCCACTCATGTTGCCCGCCTCGCACTGGCACTCTTCGACCAGACCCGGGCCATCCACGAACTGACGGACCGCGAACGGGAGTGGCTCGAGTACGCGGCGCTGCTGCACGACATCGGCGTGCACATCAGCTACGCCCGGCACCACAAGCATTCCCACTACCTGATCACCAACGGCGACCTCCGCGGCTTCCACCCCGACGAGATCGCCGTCATCGCTCTGGTCGCCCGCTATCACCGGCGGGGCACGCCCAAGCGCACGCATCCCGAGTGGTCCGCCCTCGACGCGGCGCACCGGAAGGCGGTACGCGTGCTCTCGGCCATCCTCCGGATGGCGGAGAGTCTGGACCGGAGCCACGCACAGGTCGTGACCGGCCTGACGCTGACGCGGTCCGGGAAGGCTTACGCGCTGACGTGCACGTCGTCCGCGGATGCCGAAGTGGAGGTCTGGGCCGCGCAGCGGCACAGCGAGCCCTTCGCCCGGCTGCTCGGTGGTCCGTGCGTCGTCGAAGCCGCCCAGGTCCCCCCGGTTCCGGCGCCGGGGGCCGGTCGCGCCCGCGTAACGCGGAATTAACACGGCAGTAACCGCAGAGAAACCCGTGCCCGGTACTGTCGGGTCATGAGATTTGTGAGCGCAGTAGTGGTCTCGGCCGCCCTTCTGACGGCGGCTTGTGGCGGGGGTGCCCCCGCCGGCGAACCGGGGACGCCGCAGGCATCTGCCGGTGTTCAGATCAACGGCGCGGGGGCGACGTTCCCGTATCCGATCTACTCGAAGTGGTTCGCCGAGTACAACGCGCTCCACCCGGATGTCCGCATCAACTACCAGTCGATTGGCTCGGGCGGCGGCATACGCCAGCTCACCAACCGGACGGTGTTCTTCGGGGCCACCGACGGCCCGATGACGGACGATCAACTGAAGGCCGCACCAGGGCCGGTGCTGCACTTCCCCACGGTGCTTGGCGCCGTGGTGCCCATCTACAACGTCCCCGGTGTGGAGGGCGACCTCCAGTTCTCCGGAGCCGTGCTGGCCGACATCTACCTCGGCAAGATCCAGAAGTGGAACGACCCGGCGCTCGTGAAGCTCAACCCGGCTGCGAAGCTTCCGGCGACGGACATCACGGTCGTCCACCGGTCGGACGGCTCGGGCACGACCTTCATCTTCATGGACTTCCTCGCCAAGGTGTCCCCGACGTTCAAGGAGAAGGTCGGCGTGGCCACATCCGTCAACTGGCCGGTCGGCGTCGGCGGCAAGGGCAACGAAGGCGTTTCCGGCCTCGTCGCGCAGACGCCCGGATCCATCGGCTACGTCGAGCTGATCTACGCCACGCAGACGAAGACAGCCTACGGCGCCGTGCAGAACGCCGCCGGCGCGTTCATCAAGGCGTCGACGGCGTCGGTCACGGCTGCGGCGGCTGACGCCTCGGCCAGCATGCCCGCCGACTTCCGCGTGTCGATCACGAACGCGCCCGGCGCGGCCGCGTATCCGATCGCATCGTTCACGTGGATGCTGCTGTTCCAGGACCCGGAGGACAAGGTGCAGGCTGCGGCGATGGTGAACTTCCTCAAGTGGGCGCTGACGGACGGCCAGAAGGGTGCGGCCGAGCTCGGCTACGCGCCGCTGCCGCCCGCGGTCATCGCGCTCGAACAGGCGGCGCTGGCGCAGGTCAAGGT
>CAYNUO010000095.1:3702-10180 GCA_964400405.1 uncultured Bifidobacteriaceae bacterium
CAGTCCTGGCTGGCCATCGAGAAGTTCGGCCTGGGTTTCTGGGCGACCAGCACGTGGGACCCGGTCGCGGGCGACTTCGGAGCCCTCCCGTTCATCTGGGGCACGCTCTACTCGTCGATCCTGGCGCTCGCGATCGCCACGCCCATCGCCCTCGGCATCGCGATCTTCATCTCGGAGCTGTGCCCGGCGCGCCTGCGGACGCCGCTGATGTTCCTGACGGAGTTGCTCGCGGCGATTCCGTCCATCGTCTACGGCCTCTGGGGCATCTTCGTGCTCGTGCCCGCCGTGCGGGCCTTTCAGACGCAGCTGCCCGACGCCCTGCGCGCGCTGCCGATCTTCTCGGGTCCGCCGCTCGGCGTGGGCATGCTGTCGGCCGCGCTGATTCTCGCCATCATGGTCGTGCCGTTCACCTCCTCGGTCGCGCGCGAAGTGCTCAAAGCCGTGCCCGTGGCGCAGCGGGAAGGCGCCTACGCGCTCGGTGCCACCCGCTTTGAAGCCATCCGCGCCGCGATGTTCTACGCCAGGACCGGGATCATCGGTGCCGTGATGCTCGGCTTCGGCCGTGCCCTCGGAGAGACGATGGCCGTGACGATGGTCATCGGCAACAACCCGCAGGTGTCGGCCTCGCTCTTCGCACCGCAATACACGATGGCGGCCGTGATCGCCAACGAGTTCACCGAGGCGGCCGACGAACTCTACCTGCACGCGCTGATCGAGATCGGCCTGGTGCTCTTCGTGATCACGCTGATCGTGAACGGCCTGTCGCGGCTGCTGATCTGGTCGATGGCGAGGACCGGCACGACCAAGCGCGCCGCGGAACCCGCGGGAGCGTCGGCATGACGGCCACGGCCCGCCGGAAGCTTGTCTCGCGCGTGTTCGTCGGCGCGTGCGGCCTGGCCGTTCTCGCGGCGCTGGTGCCGCTGGCGCTGATCCTCTTCTTCGTCGTCAGCCAGGGAGTCCAGGCGCTCGACTTTGCGTTCTTCACGCACCTGCCCGTGCCCGTCGGCCAGGCGGGCGGCGGCATGGCCAACGCCATCGTCGGCACGCTGATGCTGAGCGGTCTCGCGGCGCTGCTCGCGGTACCGATCGGCGTCGTCAGCGGCGTCTATCTGTCGGAATATCCGGCGACGCGGCTCGCCTCGGTCGTGCGCTTTGCGTCCGACACGCTGAACGGCGTGCCGTCCATCGTCATCGGCGTCTTCGCGTACGGGCTCGCCGTGCTGCCGTTCCGGCAGTTCAGCACGCTGGCCGGTGGCCTCGCGCTCGGCATCATGATGATTCCCATCGTCGCCAAGACCACCGAGGAACTGCTGCTGCTCGTGCCGGGGTCGATGCGCGAGGGCGCGCTGGCGCTCGGCGCCACGCGGGCGCGGGCGGTGTACACGGTCATCGTGCCCGCCGCGCTGCCGGGCATCATCACCGGCATCGTCCTTGCGCTCGCGCGCATCGCCGGCGAGACCGCGCCGCTCCTGTTCACGTCGTTCAACAACCGGTTCTTCTCGACGAGCCTGACCCAGCCCATCTCGTCGATCACGGTGCAGGTCTACACCTACGCCATCTCGCCCTATGACGACTGGCATCGCCAGGCCTGGGCCGGCGCGCTGGTGCTGATCGCGATTGTCCTGGGCTGTTCGATGCTGGCGCGCTTTGCCACCGCCCGGGTGTCGCGCCTGAGAACCCGATGATGACTGACGCGCCGACGCACGCTCTGCCCCCCACGCCGACGCTGCCCCCGCGCCCGACCCTCGTCCGCGCCCCGGAAACGGACGCCGCCGCCGAGACGCCGGTCAAGGTGGACGTCCAGAACCTGTCCTTCTATTACGGCGCGAAGCGCGCACTCGAGAACATCAGCCTCCAGGCGCAGACCAACCGCGTCACGGCGTTCATCGGCCCGTCAGGCTGCGGCAAGAGCACGTTCCTGCGCACGCTGAACCGGATGAACGACATCATTCCGGGGACACGGGTCGAAGGCTCGGCGCGGATCGACGGCAGGGATATCTACGCGTCGAACGTCGACATCGTGGAGCTCCGGCGCCGCGTCGGCATGGTGTTCCAGAAGTCGAACCCGTTCCCGAAGTCCATCTTCGAGAACGTTGCCTACGGACTCCGGATCAACCGGCTCGTCACATCGCGTGCGGAGATTGCTGAGCGCGTGGAGGAGAGCCTGCGGTCGGCCGCGCTGTGGGACGAAGTCAAGGACCGCGTGCACGAGTCGGCGCTGGCCCTCTCCGGCGGACAGCAGCAGCGGCTCTGCATCGCGCGCGCACTCGCGGTCCGTCCCGATGTGCTGCTGATGGATGAGCCCGCGTCGGCGCTCGACCCGATCGCCACACAACGGATCGAGGAACTCATCTACCGGCTCAAGGCGCAGTACACAATCATCATCGTGACGCACAACATGCAGCAGGCCGCCCGGGTCTCCGACCATACGGCGTTCTTCTGGATGGGGAAGCTCGTGGAGTTCGACCGCACGGACCGGATGTTCACGGCCCCGCGCGAGAAGCTGACCGAGGACTACGTCACCGGGCGATTCGGCTAGGGAGACTGCTGTGGAGCGTCATTTTCAGGAAGAGCTGCAGACACTGCAGGAACGGCTGCTCGAGATGGGCGGCCTGGCCGAGGACCGCGTCCGTTCGGCCGTCATCGGGCTGAGCACCGCCGACGTGTCGCGCCTCACCACCGTCTCGATGGGCGACGAGCCGATCAACGAGTTGCACATGGAGGTCGACCGCCGTGCCTTCCAGCTGCTGGCGCTCCATCAGCCGATGGCCGTGGATCTCCGGGCCATCGTCGCCGCGCTGAAGATCAACACGGACCTGGAGCGGGTCGGCGATCTGGCGGTCAACGTGGCCGAGGCGGCCCGGCGCTACCTGGCTCACCCGCCGGTCAAGCAGCTGACCGACATCCCCCGAATGGGGGATATCGCACAGACCATGCTGCGCGACGCGCTCGACGCGTTCGTGAAGCGGGACGTCGTTCTCGCCCAGCATGTGCTCGACGAGGACGACAAGCTGGACACGCTGAAGAACCTGATCTTCCGGGAGTTGCTGGCCTTCATGGTCAGGGACCAGGCCACGGTCGAACCCGCCCTCGACCTGATCCTGATCTCCCGGCACCTGGAACGCATCGGCGACCACGCGACGAACATCGCCGAGGACGTGATCTTCATGGTGTCCGCACGGGATGTCCGCCACCACGCGGACACACTCCCTTCCCAGTCCTGAACGCGTCGGACACACGGGTAAAATGGACGGGCATGCCCGTCCCCAACCTCTGCGTGGAGTGCCGGCGCGCACCGGTTGACCCCCGCTGCAGACCGTTTTGCAGCGAACGCTGCCGCAACCTGGACCTCGCGCGCTGGATCGACGGGAGTTATCGGGTCGCCGCGGAGCCGGCGCCGGACGCCGACCTCGATGGTGATGATCAGTAAAGGCGGGTTTTCAACCTTTTCCGGTTTACCATTGCTTGTTTTCCGGGCAAATTCCGATTCACATGGCCGATCGTCGTTTGTCATTGATCTGCCTCATGCGGTGCCGGAGAGTGTCAGTAGCGACACCAGAGATGATGAGGCACCACCATGGCCGAAGCGTTTGCGCCCTCCGTTGAGCAGTCGAAACCGAACACCATGTCCGACACCCTGACCATTACTGACAACCGGACCGGCAAGCAATACGAGGTCGCGATCAAGGACGGCACGATCAGGGCGACGGATCTCCGCCAGATCAAGAACGGCGCCGACGACGCAGGCCTGATGACCTACGACCCCGCCTTCATGGCGACGGCGTCGTGCTACAGCCGGATCACGTTCATCGACGGCGACAAGGGCATCCTCGAGTACCGCGGCTATCCGATCGAACAGCTGGCCGAGCACGCGTCCTACCTCGAGGTGGCCTACCTGCTGATGTTCGGCGAGCTGCCGACGCCGGCGCAGCTGGCCGAGTGGACCGACCGCATCCACCACCACATGGCGGTCCGGCCGTCGATTCAGGACCTGATTACGACCTTCCAGTCCGACGCGCATCCGATGAGCGTCTTCCAGAGCGCCGTGGCCGCGCTCTCCGCGTGTTACCCCGAAGCCAAGGACGTCGCGAGCGAAGCCGTGCGGCGCCGGCAGGAGTACCGCCTGATCGGCTGCACGCCGACCATCGCCGCCTACAGCTACCGCCACGCGGCCGGCCTGCCGCTGGTCGAACCCGACCCGAGCCTGTCCTTCACCGAGAACTTCCTGCGGATGCTCTTCAAGGGTGAGGGCGAGTACAAAGCCAACCCTGTGCTGGCCCGTGCGCTCGACGTGCTCTTCATCCTGCACGCCGACCATGAACAGAACTGCAGCACGAGCACGATGCGCAACGTCGGCAGCTCACACGCCGACCCGTACGCCTCGACAGCCAGTGCGGCCGGCGCCCTTTATGGCCCGCTGCACGGCGGCGCCAACGAAGCGGTGCTGAAGATGCTCACGCAGATCGGCTCCGTCGATCGCGTCCCCGAGTTCATCAAGCAGGTCAAGAACCACGAAGCGCTGCTGATGGGCTTCGGTCACCGCGTCTACAAGTCGTACGACCCGCGCGCGCGGATCATCAAGAAGACGGCCGACGAGGTATTCAAGGTCACCGGGCTCAACCCGCTGCTGGAGATCGCCGTCGAGCTCGAGCGGATCGCGCTGCAGGACGATTACTTCGTCAAGCGGAAGCTCTATCCGAACGTCGACTTCTACTCCGGTCTGATCTACCAGGCGATGGGCCTTCCGACGGGGCTGTTCACCGTGCTCTTCGGCATCGCGCGCACCGCCGGATGGGTGGCGCAGTGGGACGAGCTCGTCCAGGACGCCGACCAGAAGATCGCCCGGCCGCGCCAGATCTACGTCGGGCCGGCGCGGCGCGACTTCGTACCTGCCGCCCAGCGCGGCTAGGGCGTCCGTGCGGCGGAGCCTCTTCTTCGTGCCGCTCCTGCTGGTGGCCACCAGCGGGAGCGGCTCGTCCGCTCAGACGCCGCCATCCCCCGCCACGGCGTCCGCCAACGCGCGTGCGGCGACGTCCTCCACATTCGACAGCAGCAAGGCCTGGGAGCACCTCAGGCGTCAGGTCGCCGTCGGCCCGCGCCCGTCCGGCTCGGCCGCGCTGGCCGAGACCCGCCGCTATCTGCTCGATCAGCTCAAGGCAATGGGCATCGCCGCGACCGAACAGGCCTTCGACGCGGACACGCCGCTCGGCCCGATCCGGATGGTCAACGTGGTCGCGACCATTCCCGGCCTGCGCCGCGAGCGCATCGCGCTTGGCAGCCATTACGACACGAAGCTCTTTCGCGAGTTCCGGTTCGTCGGCGCAAGCGACGGTGCGAGCAGCACCGCGACGCTCCTCGAACTGGGCCGCGTGCTGAAAGCGCGGCCCAATCCGTTCACCATCGAACTGCTCTTCTTCGATGGCGAGGAAGCCGTGATCGAATGGCAGGGGCTGGACAACACCTACGGCAGCCGCTACTACGTGCAGGCGGCACAGAAGGCGGGCACCCTCAGGACCCTGCGGGCGTTCGTGCTGCTCGACATGGTCGGGGATCGGAACCTGAACTTCGGCAAGGAATCGAACTCGACGAAGTGGTTGAACGATGAGATCTGGGCCGCCGCGCGGCGCCTGGGCCACGGCAAGGCGTTTCCGAACCAGTCCTTCTACCTGGGCGGGGACGACCACTTCCCATTCCTGGCCGCAGGCATACCGGCCGTCGACATCATCGACTTCGACTATCCGGCCTGGCACACGGCCGGAGACACCCTCGACGCGGTGAGCGCGCGGAGCCTGCAGATTACGGGGGATGTGGTGCTGGAAGCGCTCCCCGCGATCGAGAAGCGCCTCCTGGCAGCGAAGTAGACCGGGTCGCGGCTATTTCTTCGCCGCGGGCGGCGCCGCCGGCGCGGTCGACTGGTGCGAGGCAAACTTCCACGCACCGTTCTGCTTCACGTAGACCTGCGACACGATCAGCGTTCCCTGGGTGCCGTTCTTCAGCGTGTGCACCTGCGTGCCCTGCACGATGGCGGTGCTGTCGCCGTACACCCGGACCTTGTTCACATCAAGCGTCAGGTTCGACAGCGCGCAGCCGCCGACGCCAGCCACGAACGCCGACTTGTCCTGCGTCATCCCGCCGACATGGATGAACTGCATGTCGTCAGCCACGATCGTGTTCAGTTCAGCGGTATTGCAGGTCTTCTGCGCGGTGATGAACCGCTGCGCCAGCGCGACGACGTCCTGCTGGGTGTCCGCCCACGCCACGTGCGCGCTCAGCACGGCCGCCGCGACTCCGATCACGATGCCCTTCATGGTTCCTCCTCGGGGCGCCTGACTGTCATGTCAGTCTCCGGCGCCGGCGAGAGGATACCATCAGACCAGATGCCCTTCACCAACCCCTCTGACGCTGACATCCGCCGCGTGCTGACGGATACCCGCACCATCGCACTCGTCGGGGCGTCATCCAACCCCGACCGGCCGTC
>CAYNUO010000096.1:0-9959 GCA_964400405.1 uncultured Bifidobacteriaceae bacterium
CCGTCTTGAACAGCGAATGGCCGAAGCGCGGCGGCGCCTTCTGCATCGGCGTGTTGACCTGCGCCCCCTTCGCGATCAGCGTCCGGATGAGATCGTGCTTCTGCGCCACCGACGGAATGCCCGCCAGCACGCTCCACTCGTGCACGCGGTTCACGGCCGTCTCGTTGAAGATGTAGTCGTGGGCGTGGCCGGACTCCCAGGTGCCCGCGACCCAGTGCAGCACGGTGAAACCCGGTTTGATGTTGTTCGGGTCCGCGCCCTTGTCGAGCAGGTACTTCGCCATCTCGACATGGCCGCGCACGACGGCGATGTGCAACGCCGAGTAGCCGTCGCTGCCGGCCTGATTCGCGTCTCCTGCGCCTTTGTCGAAGATCAACCGCAGGATCGGCATGTTGCCCTCGCGCACGGCGAAGAGCATCGGCGTGAAGCCGCTGTTCGACGCAAGCTTCAGGTCGGCGCCTGCCTCGATCAGGGCACGCGTGACATCGTCGTGACCCTGCCAGATGGACCACATCAGCGCCGTCTGCCCCTTCACGTTCTCCCGGGCGTTGACGTGTGCGCCGCGGGCGACGAGCGCCCGCACGGCGGGAAGCTTTCCCGTGCGCGCCGCGGTCATCAACACGGTCTCGCCCGTCGGCAGCACGGCGTTCGGGTCGGCGCCTGCGGCGACGAGGCGCTCGATCATCCCGTCGCTCCCGTTGGCCGCCGCGAGCATGATCGGAGTCACGCCGTAGTCGTTGGCGCTGTTGACGTGCGCGCCGGCTTTGAGCAGCGCGTCCGCGAGGTCGACGCGGTCGCGCTCGGCGGCCCAGTGCAGGGCCGTGGCGCCATCCGGCTGCCGGCCGTTGACATCGACCTTCCGCGCGAGCAGTTGGCGGACGGCGGCGGCATCCCCGCCCTTCACGGCGTCCACGAGGCGCAGTTCACCGCCGGCCGCATGGGCCACGCCCCCGGCCAGGAGCGTCACGAGCAGTCCATGCATCAACCGTGGTACGCGCATCGCCGTCCTCAAGCCCCTCAGGCCAGCGCCTTGCCGTAGAGCGCGAGCAGCCGGCTCCACGCCTTCTCGGCCAGCGGCTCGTTGTAGATGCGCGAGTCCGGCGGGCACCAGCCGTGCGGCGCGCCGTAGACCTCGATCTCCGCGGCGAGCCCGCCCCTGGCGAACGTGTCGCGCATGACCTCCTTGTCCTTCGGTGCGCGCTGATCGTCGTTGTCGCCGATGGCGATGAGCAACTGGGCCTTCGTCTTCGCCACCTGCAGGTGCGGACTGTTCGGCTGGTCGGTCACCAGTCCCCCACCGTGGAAGGAGGCGGCGGCGCCGACACGCGCGGGCATGGCCACGGCCGTCCGCAGCGCCATCGGACCGCCCATGCAGTAGCCCTGCGCGCCAATCTTCCGATTCTTCGCCACGACGCGCTGCGTATCCAGCCATCCGACAAACGCTTTCGCGTCAGCAATGTGCGTCGCCTCGGACAGGGCCTGCATCAGCGGCATCAGGTCGTTGACGGGCGTGGCTGCGCCCTTCGGCGCGGTCGGCGCCTTCTGCACGCGGTAGAACGGGTTCACGACGAGCACGGCGTAGCCCGACTCGGCCAGCCGCTTGCCCATCTGCCGGAAGGCCGGACGCAGCCCGAACAGATCCGGCCAGACGATCACGCCGGGAGCCGTGCCGCTCGCCGGGTGGACGAAATAGCAGTCGGCCGTGCCGTCGGGCGTCGTGATCAACACGTCGGACTCCTGCACGGCCACGGCGTCGACGACGGCCGGCAGCATCATCGCGACGCCCGCGCCCAGCAGCGCACCGAACTGCCGGCGCGTCACGAGGCCGCGCGCCTCGTAGGCCAGCACATCGCCGTCAAAGTGGTCCTGATCACACATGCGCGCTCCTCCAGAAGACGGGCGATGCCGCCCGACGGCAGACACTATACCGCCGCGACGCCCGCTTCAGCCGCGTTGAAACCGGGGGTACGATGCCGTGAACATGCCTCAGCCGTCCGACGCCCACGCTCCCATCGACGACCTCTGCGAACACGCACCCGCCTACGTCCGCGCGATCGCCCCGTACCTGCCCGGCAAGCCGATCACGGCTGTCGCGCGAGAGCTGGGCCTCGAGGTCTCGGCCATCGTCAAGCTGGCCTCGAACGAGAATCCGGCGGGGATGTCGCCGCGCGCGAAGGCCGCGATCGAGGCTGAGCTGGCCGGGGCGTCGCGCTACCCGGACGGGTTCGCACTCGCGCAGGCGATCGCCCGCTTCGTGGGCGTGGATGCCACACAGGTCGTGCTCGGCAACGGCTCAAACGACCTGCTCGAGATGGTGGCCAGCGCCTTCCTCGCCCCGGGGCGCGAGGCCGTGTTCTCGCAGTACGCGTTCGCGGTGTATCCGCTGGCCACGCAGGCCCGTGGCGCCCGCGCCGCGGTCGTGCCGGCGCGCGATTTCGGGCACGACCTGACGGCGATGCGCGCGGCCGTGACCGGCGACACCCGGGTCATCTTTGTCGCCAACCCGAACAACCCGACGGGTACGCGCCTCGAGGCGCCCGCGCTCGAAGCCTTCCTCGCCGCCGTTCCGTCCACCGTGGTGGTCGTGCTGGATGAGGCCTACAACGAATACCTGCCGCCGGCCGAGCGTACCGAGAGCGTGCGGTGGCTCGCAGCGCACCCGAACCTGGTCATCACGCGAACATTCTCCAAGGCCTATGGCCTCGCCGGCCTGCGCGTCGGCTACGCGCTGGCGCATCCCCGTGTGGCGGATCTGCTGAACCGGGTCCGCCAGCCCTTCAACGTGAACAATCTGGCGCTGGCTGCCGCCGAGGCGGCGCTCGGTGACATCGCCTTCGTGGAGGCCAGCTACGACCTGAACCGCCGCGGCATGCAGCAGCTGCTGGCCGGCTTCGCCCGGCTGGGACTGGCGCACATTCCGTCGCACGGCAACTTCGTCTGCGTGCACATCCCGCGGCGGGGCGGCGAACCCGGCGCGGCCGCGGTGTTTCAGGCGCTGCTGCGCCAGGGCGTCATCGTGCGACCGCTGGCGAACTACGGCATGCCGGACCACCTGCGCGTGACCGTCGGGCTTCCGGACGAGAACGATCGCTTCCTGCAGGCGCTGGCCCAGTCTGTGGGTCGCTGACCGCGGCGCCGACGCGTTTTGTTCATGAACTGAACGTTCAGATATCTGGTTCAGCGGCGCAGATACTCATCGGTCTTGTCGAGCCAGTCCTGACGGATCGGGCTGAACAGGTCAAGCTCGACGGTGTCTTCCAGCGCCTCCGCGGAGTGCTCTACCCAGGACGGGATCACGAGCACCTCACCCGGACGCACCACGACTTCGGAACCGGCCAGGCGGAACTTCAGCGCGCCCTGCAGCACGTACGTGATCTGCTCGCTCTCGTGCGAGTGGGTGGGAACCAGGCAGCCCTGCTTCAGGAAGATCTGTCCGACCATCTCGCGCTCACCGGTAATCACGCGGCGCGAGAACAGATCGGAAATCTGCTCCAGCGGCACGTCATCCCACTTGAAGTACTTGAACGCGTCGACGACGGCCGCACCCATGCGAATCACCCTCTTCCGGCGAGCCCGCCATGGGCTGTCTCAGGCATCAAAACTACAA
The DNA here is from genome assembly GCA_964400405.1 of uncultured Bifidobacteriaceae bacterium. GTDB lineage: Bacteria > Acidobacteriota > Vicinamibacteria > Vicinamibacterales > UBA2999 > CANKJK01. Next base: position 3,608 of record CAYNUO010000096.1, read on the forward strand.
TGTCAGTTATGGCTCGTCAAGCGCCGACGGTAAGATGCCGAAGCGATGCCCCGTTCCTCCCGTGACCCACGCGCCGAGACGCCCACTGCCCTGCGGTTGAACCGGACCGCCTACGAGCGGATCCGCGCCGCCATCGTGTACGGCCGGCTGGACTTCGGCGAGCCGCTCTCGGAGACCGAACTGGCCCGGGCGCTGGGCGTCAGCAAGGGCCCGATCCGCAGCGCGCTCGTCGAACTGCAGGTGAAGGGCCTGGTCGAGATCGTCCCGCAGTCCGGGACGTACGTCTTCAGCGCTACGCCGGAGGAAATCGAGCAGCTGGGGGATTTCAGGTTCCTGCTCGAGTCTGAAGCCATCCGTCTGTCGATGGAGCACGCGGCGTCCACGGTCACAAAGGACCTGCGCCGGATCGTGGCAAGCATGACGAAAGCCGGCGCGGCCGGAAATCGCCTGCAGACCAAGTTGCTCGATACGCAGTTCCACGAGGTGTTCATCACCAACTGCCGGAACAGCTATCTGCAGGCGAGCTACGAGACGATTGGTCACACGATCGACGCGCTCCGGTACCGGGTCCTGGACACGATCGTCTATCGCAACCGCGCGCTCGAAGAGCACGAGCGGATGGCGGACCTGCTCGAGCAGGGCGAGATCGCAAAGGCCATCGCCATCCTGCGCGCGCACATCGAACGCACCAAGCGTTTTCAGGCGAGCGTGGATTGGGGCGGCCGCCGGGCGCGGCGCAAGGACTACCGTTTCCGGAACTACAAGGAAGCGCTGGAAGGCTGAGCGCCGGCGTCATGGTGGAGATCCGCGACGCAGGTTCGGAGGACATGCCGGCCGCCCGCGTGATCTTCACGGAGTACGTCGCGAGCCTGGCCGGCATCGCGGCGCCGAGCTTTGCGCATCAGCGGGTCGACGATGAGCTTCGGACGCTCCCCGGGCGGTATGCCCCGCCCGGCGGCACCATCCTCCTCGCCTGGCACGGCGACACCTGTGTGGGCTGCGTGGCGCTCCGGCCACTGGACCCACCCGATACCTGTGAGCTGAAGCGGATGTACGTGACGCCGGCGCATCGGGGCCGCGGCCTCGGCCGCCGGCTGTGCGAGGCGGCGCTCGAGCGAGCCGTCGAGCTCGGGTATCGGCAGGTGAAGCTGGACAGCGACCCCACGCTGTTGCCCGCCCTCGCCCTCTACGCCAGCCTGGGATTTGTGCCGACGCCCCGCTACAACGCGGACCCCGATCCCGGCACGGTCTATCTGCGGAAGCCGCTCGGCATCTGAACCACGTCTGAAGGTCCCTGAAAGCAGAACGGGCGGATGACGATGACCGTCACCCGCCCGTGTATCAATCCGGCGCCGCGGAGTCCCGCGGCGTCGTGCCTACCAGTCCAGCTGTCCGCCGAACTTGAAGAGGCGCGGTCCGATCAGCGTCAGCGGACGCTGCCAGGCGTTCGTGCCGGCTGCGCCGGTGCCCGGCGTCGTGCCGTTGCCGTAGGTGCCGTTGACCTGCACGGGCGCCCCGGAGTTCATCACGTTGTAGGCGTCCAGGTTGCCGGTCAGGCGCGCCCGGCCAAGCTTGAACGACTTGGTGAAGCGCAGGTCGACCTGCGTCAGTCGCGGGCCGTAGAACGTGCTATCGGGCACCATCGAGATGTTGTAGGTGCCGTTGCAGGTGGCCGCGCCGCGGCAGGACCCGAGGTCACGACCGAGCGACGTCCGGACTTCCGCGTTCGTGAAGTTGCGGTTGGCTGCAACCGCGAACGTGTTGATGTTCTGCACCGTGCCGCTCATCTGGAGCCCCCAGAACGGGAACGGATACACACCCTGCAGCTTGAACTGCGCCGTCGACGACCACGGCTGCTCGTTGCGGCAGAAGGCCTCGGCGCGAGGCGTCGCGGCCGTGAGACCCGTGGCCGTGATTTCGGGGTTCTGCGCCAGCGCGCAGTTGTCGACGACGGTCCGGCCGAAGCTCACGCCACCGGCGAGCAGCTTTCCGCCGCCCAGGCGCGTGTTCAGGCTGAAGTCGAAGCCGTCGTAACGCTGCTCGAGGTCACCGAACAGCTTGGCCTTGGTGATGAGATTGTCCGCCAGACCGAAGCGCGCCGGCTTCACGTCGTAGAGGCCGCAGATCTGCTCGCCGCTGGTCGGCAGGCGCGAATCCGTCGGGGCCGTCACGCAGAACTGGTCGTAGTCGGCCCGGCTCAGCGCGCGGTTCTGCGTCACCGTGAAGTTGCCGTACCACGTCCGGTAGTAGCCAAAGCCGGCCGCGATCCGGTCGCTGATCTGGTGCTGCAGGTTGGCGTTGAACTGCCAGTTGTAGCCGCGCTGCTGCCAGCCCCTCATGTTGTCGAAGTCGAAGTTCGTGCCGGGCCGGTTCGAGCCGAGCGTCAGGTTGGCCAGCGCACCGCATTCGCCGTTCGCTGCGTAGTTCCTCAGCACGCAGTCCGGGGTCAGGTTGCCGTTGGTATCGGTCCAGTTGCGTGTCGTGCTCGTCGTGATGAGCTGCGCGTTGTTGTTGGCACCGGCCAGCCCGCCGGCAATACCGCCAGCCCCGGTGAAGGCGACATAGCGGCCGAGCGACGTCTTGATAGCCGTCTTGCCATCGCCGAACAGGTCATACGCGGCGCCGAGACGCGGGCTGATGTCCTTCCCGATCCAGCCCGGGTTGTCAGCCGGATACGTGGCCGCGGTCCGGAACAGCCCCGCCTCGCCCTGCACTTCCGGCGTGGAGGACGCCAGCATGTCGATCCGGACGCCGCCGTTGATCGTCAGACGGTTCACCGTCCACTGGTCCTGCACGAACATGCCGAGCTCGTGCGTATTGGTCTTTTCCAGGTAGGGTGTCGCGAAGAGCGTGATCTGCGCCGGCACGCCGTTGCGAAGCTGGAGGCGGTACGGCGCGATGCCGACCCGCTCCGGCCCGCTCGCGACCATGCTGTCCGCCAGGCGGCCAACCGCGCCGGCCTTGAACGCGTGGGAACCGGTGACGTACGACAGGCTGGCGCGATACGGAAGGCGGAAGTAGCGCGTGTTGCCGTAGTCGTTGGCGGCGCCGACGGCCTCCATGCGCGCGCCCCACTTGAACCCCGTCGCCAGTTCTTCCTTGGCGATGTCTCCCGCCTTCGCGTCGCCGACCAGGCCCTGCTCTGACGAATCCCGCACGAAGGTCGTGCCGGCCTCGAGCAGCAGGCGGTTCGTCGCCGGGTACTGCCACGTAATCTGGTTCACGAGCGGCTTGCCGCGCTGATCGAGCGACGCCTCCGGTGACCGGTTCGCGTCCACGCCGCCGGACAGCTTGAAGCACAGGCACGAGTACTGGAAGCTCGTCAGGAATGCGACCTTCTGCTTGGACGTGGCCTGCCACGTCACGCGGCCCGAGTGGTCGCGGATGTCGTAGGTCGTGAACTTCCGCCTGGTGGTATCAGGCGTGTAGAAGAAGGACGTGTGCTGCGTGGCGTTGAAGTAGACGCCCGGCGAGTACTCGCCGCTGCCCTGCCACCAGTTCGCGGCGTAGAACCACACCTTGTCCTTGACGATCGGGCCTCCGAGACCCGCCGCGAACTCGTACACGTGCTTGATGCCCGCGACCTCCGTGATGCCGTAGGCGCGCGAGTCGGCGCCGATGTTGTTGCCCTGCAGGCTCGGGCCCGTTCCGCTGCCCACCATGTAGAGCTTGAACTCGTTGCCCCCGTCCTTGGGGATGGTGTTGATGAGCACGCCGCCGTTCTCCGTCTCGGCCGACATGCCGCGTGTCTGGAGCGCGACTTCCTGAATCAGCGCCTGGTTCACCGAGTTGCGGCGCGCCAGCGTGCCGCCATAGGCGATGTCCATGCCGTCGAGCAACGACCGGGCGTCACCCGTGCTGCCGCCGTGGACGCTGAAGGCGAGGAAGGTCTCACCCTTGTTTCCTCCGACGTCGATGGTCGGCGAGGACATGCCGGTCACGCCGAGCGTCAGGTTCGCGAAGGCGCTGACGCTCTTGTTCGTGGGGAGCGAGTCCATCACCGTGCGCGAGAGCACCTGCTGTGTCCGAACGTTCTGGACGTCGACCACGGGGCTGGCGCCGCTGACGACGACGGTCTCCTCGAGCTGACCGACCTTGAGGTCCGCGTTGACCGCGGCGGTGAACCCGGACGTCAGCTCCACGCCTTCCCGCTTGACCGTCGAGAAGCCGGGCAGCGCAAAGGTGACCGTGTACGTGCCGGTCCTGAGCTCGATGATCTTGTAGTTGCCCTGCGAGTCGGTCACCACGCTCCGGACCTTCTCAATCAGCGCGGGGCTGGCCGCCTCCACCGTGACACCAGGCAGCACGGCGCCCGATGCGTCGCGTACGACACCGGCGATCGACCCGGTCGACACCTGTGCGAACGCCGAGGCCGAGATACCCACCAGGGCACTCAGCACAAATCCAGTAACGCGCCGATACAACATCTTCCCCTCCTCATTACAGGCAGCCCGCACACCGGGCGGGACGCAACGCACGGAGGGTGCCGCTTCCCGGGGCGAACGTCAAGCCCCGAGGAGCGGCAATTGTGCCGAGTTGTATCAGCGGGCCAGATCGAAACGGTCCAGGTTCATCACCTTGGTCCAGGCCTTCACGAAGTCGCGAACGAACTTCTCCTTGCCGTCCGACTCGGCGTAGACCTCCGCGATGGCCCGCAGCTCGGAGTTCGACCCGAAGAGCAGGTCGACCGGCGTCGCCGTCCACTTCACGTTGCCGGTTGCGCGGTCGACCCCCTCGTAGAGGGCCTCATCCTTCGCCGACTTGCTCCACTTCGTGGACATGTCGAGCAGGTTCACGAAGAAGTCCGTCGTCAGCGTGCCCGGCTTGTCCGTGAACACACCGTGCGACACGCCGCCGGCGTTGGCGTTCAGCACGCGCAGGCCGCCGACCAGTGCCGTCATCTCGGGCACGTTCAGCGTGAGCGTGCTCGCCTTGTCCACCAGCAGGGCCGCGGGAGAGGCCGCCTGCCCCCTGGCGAAGTAGTTCCGGAAGCCATCGGCCTTCGGCTCCAGCACGGCGAAGGACGCCGCGTCAGTCTGCTCAACCGATGCATCCGCACGGCCGGGCGAGAACGGCACCTGGACCGTGTGGCCCGCCTGCCTGGCGGCCTGCTCGATGGCCGCCGCTCCGCCCAGCACGATCAGGTCGGCCAGGGACACCTTCTTCTTGCCCTTGTTGAACTCCTGCTGGACGCCTTCCAGGCTCTTCAGCACTTTGGCAAGCTCGGCCGGGTTGTTGGCCGCCCAATCCTTCTGCGGCGCCAGTCGAATGCGTGCACCGTTCGCGCCACCGCGCATGTCCGTGCCACGGAAGGTGGAAGCCGACGCCCACGCCGTGCGGACCAGCTCGGGAACCGTCAGGCCGGACGCCAGGATCTTCGTCTTCAGCGACGCGATGTCCTTCGGCGACAGTGGCTGTCCGGCGGCCTTCGGCAGCGGGTCCTGCCAGATCAGATCCTCCTTCGGCACTTCAGGGCCGAGGAAACGGGCGCGAGGACCAAGGTCGCGGTGCGTGAGCTTGAACCAGGCCTTCGCGAACGCCACGCGGAACTCCTCGGGGTTGTCGAGGAAGCGCTTCGAGATCTTCTGGTACGCCGGGTCGAAGCGCAGCGCCAGGTCGGTCGTCAGCATGATCGGCGCGTGCCGCTTCGCACTGTCGTGCGCGTCCGGTACGCGGTCGGCGGCTTCGCCCTTCGCGGGAATCCACTGCGTGGCACCCGCGGGGCTCTTCGTCTGCACCCACTCGAAGCCGAACAGGTTGACGAAGAACTCGTTGGTCCACGCGGTCGGCCTGGACGTCCAGGCGCCTTCCAGACCGCTCGTCACGGTATCGCCCGCGTTGCCCTTGCCGCACTTATTCGTCCAGCCGAAGCCCTGCTGCTCCAGCGGCGCCGCGGCCGGCTCCGGACCGGTGCACGTGGCCGGGCTGTGCGCGCCGTGCGTCTTGCCGAACGTGTGGCCACCGGCGATCAGCGCCACCGTTTCCTCGTCGTTCATCGCCATGCGGCCGAACGCTTCGCGGATGTCTTTGGCCGCGGCCAGCGGGTCCGGCTTGCCGTTCGGACCTTCGGGGTTCACATAGATCAGGCCCATCTGCACCGCGGCGAGCGGGTTCTGGAGCATCCGGTCACCCGTGTGGCGCTCGTCAGCCAGCCACTTCTTCTCCGGGCCCCAGTAAACGAGATCCGGCTCCCACTCGTCGACGCGTCCGCCGGCAAAGCCGAACGGCTTGAAGCCCATCGACTCGAGCGCGACGTTGCCCGAGAGCACCATCAGGTCGGCCCACGAGAGCTTCTGGCCGTACTTCTGCTTGATCGGCCACAGCAGGCGCCGCGCCTTGTCGAGGTTGCCGT
>CAYNUO010000097.1:0-9806 GCA_964400405.1 uncultured Bifidobacteriaceae bacterium
GCGACCTCACGATCGAAGTCCGCACGCGTCGGCCAGCCCTTGTGGCTGATCGTCAGCGCCTCGATGCCGGCGTTCCGCGCATGCTCCAGCCCCGGCGCGCCTTCAATGTTGGAGATGACGACGGCGATGGTCGCGTCGAGCCGGCCGTCCCGCGTGGCGCGGATCAGCGCCTGCAGATTGCTGCCGCGACCGGAGATCAGGACGCCGAGCCGGCGGCCCTGCTTCGCGGTGCTCTCTGCTGGCGCGCCCACCGCTAGAGCGTCCCCGTGTAGCGGACGGCCGGATCGCCCTGGCCGGCCACGACGCTGCCGATCACGCGTGCCTGCCTGCCGCCGCGCGCGGCCAGTTCTTCGAGCAGCACTTCGGCGTTGGCTTCCGACGCGACGAGGATGAGCCCGACGCCCATGTTGAACGTGCGGAGCATGTCCTCGGCCGGCACCTGGCCGCCGGCCTGCAGCCAGCGGAACAGCGCGGGCACTTCCCACGAGCCGAGGTGCACTTCGGCCGCGGTCCCGTGCGGGAAAACGCGGGGCAGGTTGTCGGTGATGCCGCCGCCGGTGATGTGGGCCATGCCCTTGATGCGCTGCCCGGACAGGAGCGGCTGGATCATCGGCAGATACGACCGGTGCGGTTCGAGCAGCGCCTCACCGACGGTGCGGCCCAGCTCGGCGACCTTCGCGTCCACGCCCAGCTTCATCTGGTCGAACACGATACGGCGCGCCAGCGAGTAGCCGTTGGTGTGCAGGCCGCTGGACGGAATGCCGATCAGCACGTCCCCCGGCTTGATGCCGCGGCCGTCGATGAGGCGATCCCGCTCGACGGCGCCGACGATGAAGCCGGCAAGATCGTACTCGCCATCGGCGTAGAAGCCTGGCATCTCGGCTGTTTCGCCACCAAGGAGCGCGCACGAATTCTCGCGGCAGGCCTTCGCCATGCCGTCGACGACCGACGCGGCCACGTCAGGCGAGAGCTTGCCGGTCGACAAGTAGTCGAGGAAGAACAGCGGCACGGCGCCCTGGACGAGGATGTCGTTGACGCAGTGGTTGACGAGGTCCTGCCCGACGGTGTCGTGCCGGCCGGCCATGAAGGCGACCTTGAGCTTGGTGCCGACGCCGTCGGCGCTCGCCACGAGCACGGCGTCACGCAGGCCGGCGGCGCCCATGTGGAACAGGCCTCCGAACGACCCGATGTCGGAGAGCACACCGGGCGTGAAGGTGGAGCGGGCCAGCGCCCGGATGCGGCGAACGGTTTCGTTGCCGGCGTCGATGTCAACGCCCGCGGCTTTGTAATCCATCAGAACTCGAGTCCATCGATGAGCGCGGCGGCTGACGCGCGAACCGGCGATCCGTCGGCCGCCTTCCAGTAGGACGCCCGCACGGAGGCGTAGAAGGCCTCTTCGGCCACGTCTTCTTCAAGCAGGTCGAACCCATCCTTCACGAGCGCCAGCGCACCTTCCCGCTGACCCTCGTGTGCAGCCATCCAGGCCAGCAGCGCGTCCGGAGCCCGCAGCGCGAACACGCCGAGCGCGACGGCTGCATGGTCCCGCAGATCGCGGGCACCGGCAACTCCGGCCTCGACAAGCAGCGACACGGCGGTGTCGTCGCCCCGTTCAGCCAGCAGCGCCAGCAGCTGCGCGGACTGATCGGCAATCCCGAGCGCGGCCGACGACGGCCACGTGCGCTGCACGGCTTCGCGGCCCTCGGCGGTGCGTCCCGCGGCAATCGACTGGCTGACGCGGAGCACGAGTTCGACGCCCTTGTTCTTGTCCTTCACCGGTGCCAGCGCGGCCTCGGCTTCCGGGCCGCCGATGCGGGCCAGCGCCATCGCGGCCACGTCTCGCAGCGGACCTTCGGCGACCGCAACCGTGGCGATAGCGTCGCGCGCGTAGGCGGCGCGCCGCATCCCGAGCGCCTCGATCACGGCGCCACGGAAGATGTCGAGCCCGCGGGAGACCTCGCGCGTGAGCGTCGTGCGGACGACGGGATCCGCGTCGAGGGCGGCCAGCGCGCGCAGCAGCGAAGGCCGGACGAACTCGGACTGTTCGGTTTCGACAAGCTGAATGAGCTTCGGCGCCAGCGACGGCACGGGATGCCGCTCGAGCCAGTCGAAGGCGGCCTGGCGCAGGCGGTCGTTCTTGTCGGTCAGCGCGGCGCGGGCAAAGTCCTCGAGCCGGGGATCGAGCAGGCCCGTCAGCAGCACGAAGGCCTTGAAGCGCACGTACGAGTCGAGGCTGGTCGTGATGGCAGCCACGAGCGCGGGGCCGGCGTCACTCGCCGGAGCGCGGCGCACGGCCTGCGCCGCCTTTGTGCGGATGTCGTAATCGAAGTCGCCGAGCTTCGCGACTTGACCCGCCAGCGGCGACGCCTCCGAGGAAGACGACGGCGCCTGGGCCGGGGCAGGCGTCTGTGCCACCACGTGCCCCGCGAGGGCGCCGCAGAGGATCGCGACCGCAGCCCAGAACCGCGGGCTACCAGCCATCAGCGTGTCGCAGGAATCGCGGGAGCACCGTCCGTGAGCTGCTGCTCCTGCTCCTGCACCGGCGTGCCGTCGCCGTTCAGCTTGAGGGCCAGCTGGAGGTACGCCTTCTCGTTGCGCGGGAACGCCACCGGGTAGACACCCGTGTAGCAGGACGTGCAGTAGCGGGACTTGCCGTCCCGCACCGAGCTGGTCAGGCCGTCGAGGCTGAGGTAGCCGACGCTGTCCGCGCTCAGATACTTCCGGATTTCCTCGAGCGAATGCGTGGCGGCGATCAGGTCCTGCCGGCGCGGCGTGTCTACGCCGTAGAAACACGGCGAGATGGTCGGCGGGCAGCTGATGCGCATGTGCACTTCCTTCGCGCCCGCGTTCCGGATCATGCGCACGAGCTTCCGGCTCGTGGTGCCGCGCACGATCGAGTCGTCGATGAGCACGACGCGCTTGCCGTCGAGGATGCTCTTCACCGGGTTCAGCTTCACGCGCACGCCGAAGTGCCGGATCGACTGCTGCGGCTCGATGAACGTGCGGCCGACGTAGTGGTTGCGGATGAGGCCGAAGCGCAGCGGAATGCCGGACTGCTCGGAGTAGCCGATGGCCGCGCAGACGCCGGAGTCCGGGATCGGCACGACGACGTCGGCCTCGACACCGGTTTCCTTCGCCAGCCGGCGGCCCAGCTCCGTGCGGACGTCGTTGACGCTCTCGCCGAACACCACGCTGTCGGGCCGTGCGAAGTAGACGTGCTCGAAGACGCACTGCGCGTGGGGCGCCGGTGCGAACGGCTTGACGCTGCGAAGCCCGTGCGCGCTGAGGATCACCATCTCGCCCGGCTCGACGTCACGGACGTACGTGGCGCCGATCAGATCCATCGCGCAGGTTTCCGACGCCAGCACCCACGCGTCGCCGAGCTTGCCGAGCGCGAGCGGGCGGAACCCGTGCGGATCGCGGACGCCGAACACGCGATCCTTCGTCATCATGACGAACGAGAACGCGCCGCTCACCTGCGAGACGGCTTCGATGAGCGCGCCCTCGACTGTCGGCTCCGGCGATCGTGCGAACAGATGCACGACGACCTCGGTGTCCGTCGACGTCTGGAAGATGGACCCCTGCCCCACGAGCTGCTCGCGCAGCTCGCCGGCGTTCACGAGGTTGCCGTTGTGCGCGAGCGCGAGCTGGCCGTGCAGGCATTCGATGACGATGGGTTGCGCGTTGGCGAGGCGGCTTTCGCCCGCGGTCGAGTAGCGGACGTGACCGATGGCGTGGGGGCCTGCCAACGTCGCCAGCGTTTCCTGCGAGAAGGCGTCGTGCACATGACCCATCGCCTTGTGGGTCCGGATCGTTTCGCCGTCGCTGGCCGCGATACCCGCGCTTTCCTGGCCGCGGTGCTGGAGCGCGTAGAGGCCGAGGTACGCCATGTTCGACGCTTCGGCATGGCCGAAGATCCCGAACACACCGCACTCTTCGCGGAACTTATCGAACATGTCCGTGTCCCTCGTGTGGCTCGTTGCAGTGTACGGTCATCAGTAGTCAGTGCGAACGACGGAAACGATCGCCGATGGCGGTGGCCCACGCCCGCTCCGCGTCCGCGAGCGCTACATCCACGGTAGCCTGTCCGGCCACGCGAAGCCGGATGCGATCGCCACCGGTCTTGCCCAGTGTCGTCATCGGGACACCAGCCGCCTGCGCGGCCTTCTCGAGCTTTCCAAGGTGCTCCGGCGCGACCGAGATCACCGCGCGTGAGGCCGATTCGCCGAAGAGCGTGGCAATCGCGGCCCATCCCGCAGCGGGCTCCGGCGCGGCCGGCAGGTCGACGTCCACGCCGAAGCCGGTGTCGAAGCACGATTCCGCGAGCGTGACGGCCACGCCGCCTTCCGCGCAGTCGTGCGCGGAGCGGCTGATGCCATCCATCGCCAGCGTGACGAGCAACTGCTGCAGGGCGCGCTCACGCGCGAGGTCGAGGGCCGGCGGGACGCCGCGAATCAGGCCGTGCTGCACCTTCAGGTAGGCGCTGCCGCCCAGCTCGCCCTTGCCTTCGCCGAGCAGGACGACCACGTCGCCCGCCGCCTTGAAGGCCCGCGTCACGACCCTGTCCGCGTGCGCGACCAGGCCGACGATCCCGATGGTCGGCGTCGGCAGAATGCCCTTGCCGTCCGTCTCGTTATAGAGGCTGCAGTTGCCGCCCGTGATCGGAATGTCGAGCGCACGGCACGCCGCGCCCATGCCCTTCACGGCCTCGCCGAACTGCCACATGATCTCGGGCCGCTGCGGGTTCGCGAAGTTGAGGCAGTTGGTGGCGCCGATAGCCTCGCCGCCCACGCAGGCGACGTTTCTCGACGCCTCCGCCACAGCCAGCGCGGCACCCGCGGCCGGATCGAGATAGACGAACCGCGAGTTGCAGTCGACGGACAGCGCGAGCGCGGTGTCGCCGCCCTTCACGCGGATCGTGCCGGCGCCCATGCCCGGCATCACGATGGTGTTGGTGCGCACCATGTGGTCGTACTGCTTGTAGACCCACTGCTTGCTGGCAATGCCGGGGGACGCGAGCAGACGCGTCAGCGTCTCGTTGGCCGCGGCCGGCTTCAGCTCCGAGAACGAGAGCGTCTGCACCTCGGCCAGCCACGTGGGCTTCGTCATCGGCCGCTTGTAGACCGGCGCGTTGTCGGTCAGCGCGGTGTTCGGGATGTCCACGACAAGCTCGCCGTGATGCCGGACCCGCATGTTGTTGCCGGTGGTCACCTGGCCGATGCGCGCGGCATGAAGATCCCACTTCGCGAAGATCGCCTCGACTTCGGCTTCACGGCCCTTCTTCACGCACAGCAGCATGCGCTCCTGCGATTCAGAGAGCAGGATCTCGTAGGGCGTCATGCCGGTTTCGCGCTGCGGCACGAGCGCCGTATCGATCTCGATGCCCACGCCACCGCGCGCGCCCATCTCGCAGGTCGAGCACGTGAGGCCCGCGGCGCCCATGTCCTGGATGCCGACGAGCGCGTCCGTCTTCATGACCTCGAGGCACGCCTCGAGCAGGAGCTTCTCCATGAACGGGTCGCCGACCTGCACGGCCGGGCGCTTCTCCTCCGTCTTCTCGTCGAACTCGGCCGACGCCATCGTGGCGCCATGGATGCCGTCGCGGCCGGTCTTCGAGCCGACGTAGTAGACGGGGTTCCCTTCACCCGAGGCGGACGCCAGCACGAGCTCGTCCGCCTTCGCGAGGCCGAGGCAGAACACGTTCACGAGCGGGTTGCCCGTGTAGCTCTCGTCGAAGTCGATCTCGCCGCCGACGGTCGGAATGCCGATGCTGTTGCCGTACCCGGCGATGCCCGCGACGACGCCTTCGACGTTACGCCGCACGAGCGGCTCATCGAGCGACCCGAAGCGGAGCGAGTTCAGCAGCGCCACCGGACGCGCGTTCATCGTGAAGATGTCGCGGATGATGCCGCCCACGCCTGTCGCCGCGCCCTGGTAGGGCTCGATGAACGACGGGTGGTTGTGCGATTCGATCTTGAACACGGCGGCCATGCCGTCGCCGATGTCCACGGCGCCTGCGTTCTCGCCCGGACCCTGCAGCACGCGCGGGCCCGTGGTCGGCAGCGTCTTCAGGTGGACGCGCGAGCTCTTGTAGCTGCAGTGCTCGGACCACATCACGGAGAAGACGCCCAGCTCGGTCAGCGAGGGCTCGCGGCCCATCAGCTCGACGATGCGGTCGTATTCTTCGGCTGTGACGCCGTGGCGTTCGAGGACCTCTGCATCAAAGGGCATGAACGGCCCCTTCCTTCACGGCGCCCAGCACCGATTCAAAGAGCACGAGGCCGTCCGCGCTGCCGAGGGCCGTTTCACAGGCGCGCTCGGGGTGCGGCATCAGGCCGACGATGTTGCGCTTCTCGCTGCACAGGCCGGCGACGTTGGCCACCGAGCCGTTCGGGTTTCCCGCGGCCGTGGCCTCGCCCGACGCCGTGACGTAGCGGAAGATCACCTGCCGGTTGCGTTCGATCGCGGCGACCGTCTCCGGCTCGGCGTACCAGTTGCCCTCGCCGTGCGCGATGGGAAGCCGCAGGACCTGGCCGACCTTGCAGTGACGCGTGAACGGCGTGTCGGTCTGCTCGACCTTGACGTGCACGTGCTCGCACTGGAACTTCAGGCTCTCGTTGCGGAGCATCGCACCGGGCAGCAGGCCGGCTTCGAGCAGCACCTGGAAGCCGTTGCAGATGCCGATCACGGGGCCGCCCGCTTCGGCAAAGCGCGCGACCTCGGTCATCACGGGAGAGAAGCGCGCCAGCGCGCCCGTGCGCAGGTAGTCGCCGTGCGCGAAGCCGCCGGGGAGCACCACGCAGTCGGCCCCCTTGAGGCCGGTCTCCTTGTGCCACACGAACTCGGCCTCCGCGCCGAGCACATGCTTCACGGCGTGGTAGGCGTCGTGGTCGCAGTTGGAACCGGGGAAGACGACGATGGCGAACTTCACGTCAGGCCTTCGCGTCGACGACTTCCACCCGGAACGACTCGATGACCGGGTTGGCGAGCACCTTCTGTGAGACCTCGGTGGCGATCTTCCTGGCCTCGTCGGCCGTGGCCGCCGCGATCTCCAGCTCGAAGTACTTGCCCTGGCGCACGTCGGATACCGACGCGTAGCCCAGCGTGTGCAGGGCCTCCGCGACGGTCGTGCCCTGCGGGTCGAACACCGACGGCTTCAGCGTGACGAACACTCGGGCGCGCATCGGACTCCTCAGGAACGTGAAAAGACGCGGTTGAAGATGTGGTCCACGTGGCGGAGCTGCTCGTCGAGGTCGAACGCGCGCTCGATCTCGGCCGGCGGCAGCACCTTCGTGACGTCGGCGTCGGCCAGCAGCAGCCCCTTGAAGTCCACCTTCTCGTGGAAGGACTTCATGGCGTTGCGCTGCACCCATTCGTAGGCCTGCTCGCGCGAGACGCCTCGCCGCGCCAGCTCCAGCAGCACCGTGCCGGAGAACACCACGCCGCGCGAGCGGTTCAGGTTCTCGAGCATGCGCTCGGGGTAGACCACCATGCCCGCCACGATGCGCGTCATGCGGCGCAGCATGTGGTCGAGGCCGATGAACGTGTCCGGAAGGATCACGCGCTCGACCGACGAGTGCGAGATGTCGCGCTCGTGCCACAGCGCGTTGTTCTCGAGCGCCGCCACGAGATTCCCTCGCATCAGGCGCGCCAGGCCGACGATCTGCTCGCAACCGATCGGGTTGCGCTTGTGCGGCATCGCCGACGAGCCCTTCTGGCCCTTCGCGAACGGCTCCTCGATCTCGCCGATCTCCGTCTTCTGGAGCCCGCGGATCTCGAGTGCGATCTTTTCGAGCGTCGACGCGGTGATGGCGAGCGCCGACATCAGCTCCGCGTGGCGATCGCGCTGAATGACCTGCGACGCGACCGGCGCCGGCTCGATTCCGAGGCGGCGGCACACGCTTTCCTCGACCGAGGGCGGCAGGTGCGCGAACGTGCCCACGGCACCGGAGAGCTTGCCGACCGACACGGATTGACGGCCGCGGACGATCCGTTCGCGGTCGCGCGCCAGCTCGGCGTGCCAGAGCGCCAGCTTCACACCGACCGTCATCGGCTCAGCGTGCACGCCGTGCGTACGGCCGATCATCGGCGTCCGCCGGTGTTCCTCGGCGCGCGTGTGCACGGCGGCCATCAGGCCGTCGACCAGCTTCAGGATGAGGTCGCAGGCATCCCGCATCTGCAGGGCCTGCGCAGTGTCGATGACGTCCGACGAGGTCAGGCCGAAGTGCAGCCAGCGCGCGCTCGGCCCGGCAAACTCCGCGACCGATGTCGTGAACGCGATCACGTCGTGCTGCGTGACCTTCTCGATCTCGTTGATGCGGTCGACGCTGAAGTTCGCCTTCGCTCTCAGCTCCGCCGCATCCGCGGCCGGCACGATGCCTTCTTCGACCAGCGCGTCGACCGACGCCAGCTCGACCTGCAGCCAGGTCTCGTATCTCTTCTGGTCGCTCCAGAGGCGACCCATTTCGGGGTTGGTGTAGCGCTCGATCATGTGGGTATTGCGGATCCTCAGGTCAGAGCAAGCCGCTCGCGCGGCAGGGTAAGTCCATTGACGTCGCCCAGCACGGTGGCGGCGAGCGCCTCTTCGGCAAAGAAGGCCTGCGCCACGCGGTCCATGTCGTCCCGGGTGACCTTCTCGACGCCCTCGAGCGTTTCGTCCAGCGTCACGAAGTGCTGGAAGTAGATCTCCTCGCGGGCCAGGTTCGACATCCGGCTGGACGTGCTCTCGAGGCTCAGCATCAGGCTGCCCTTGAGGTGGTCCTTGGCGCGGCGGAGTTCGTCCTCGGACGGCGGCTCGTGCTTCACGCGGCGAAGCTCACCGACGACGACATCGACCAGCTCACCAACGGCCTCGTTCGAGCAGCCGGCGTAGACGGTGAAGCAACCCGAGTCGCGATAGGCGTTCAGCCCGCTGAACACCGAGTAGGCGAGCCCGCGCTTCTCGCGCACGTTCTGGAACAGGCGCGAGCTCATCGACCCGCCGAGCACGGTATTCAGCACGTAGCTGGCGTACCGGTCCGCATGGTCCTGCTGAAAGCCGTCGGTGCCGAGGCACACGTGACTCTGTTCAAGGTCCTTGCTGCGAATCAGCACGTGCGGCACCACGACCGGGGCCGCCTCGACCGTCGTGTCCGGCGCGCCGGGCAGGTCGCCGAAGTACCGCTCGGCAAGCGCCCGGACCTGCTCGGGCGTCACATTGCCGGCAGCCGACACGATCAGGTTGCCCGCGTGGTACGTGCTGGCGAAGTAGCGGCGGAGTGCGTCCTGGTCGAAGGCGGACACCGTCTCCGGCACGCCGAGAATCGCCCGGCCGAGCGGGTGATCCTTCCAGAACTGCTCGGAGAAGAGTTCGTGGACGAGGTCGTCCGGCGTGTCCTCGACCATCTTGATCTCTTCGAGGACGACCTTCTTCTCACGCTCGATGTCGTCGGCGGAGAACTTCGGCCGGCGCACGATGTCGGAGAGGACGTCAAGGGCCAGCGGCAGGTGCTCATCGAGCACTTTCAGGTAGTAGCTGGCGTATTCCTTCGCCGTGAAGGCGTCCATCTGCCCGCCGATCGAGTCGATGGTCTGGGCGATGTCCTCGGCCGAGCGCGTCGCGGTGCCCTTGAAGAGCATGTGCTCGACGAAGTGGGCAATGCCGGCGTGCTTCACGGGCTCGTGGCGCGAGCCGCGCGCCAGCCAGACGCCGATCGAGACCGACCGGACGTGCGGCATGGGCTCCGTGAGGACACGGAGACCATTCGGAAGGACGTCTCGGACTACCTGTGGATCGGGCACGGCGGGGCTGGAACATCTATTATCCATCT
>CAYNUO010000098.1:0-7158 GCA_964400405.1 uncultured Bifidobacteriaceae bacterium
GGTCAGGCCGGTGGCCAGATGGCCAACCTCCTCAACGTGCTCGGCCGCCCGCGGGCGCTCGCGATGTTCGCCGACTGGACGGACCGGATCGCCGCCGGAGAAGTGCCACAGGCGCCGCCACGCCCGCAGGGTGTCGAGCGGAACGTCGTCATCACGCAGTGGGACTGGGCCGATCCGCGTGCCTATCTCCACGACGAAGTCTCAACGGACCGGCGGAATCCGTCGATCAACGCCAACGGCAAGATCTATGGTTCGCTCGAACTCAGCGCGGACTACCTCCCGGTGCTCGACCCGCGGACGCACGAGGTGACGCGGGTCAAACTCACCGTGCGCGACCCCGCCACGCCGCCTTCGATCGGGCCGAAGGTTGCGGCGCCGTCGCCCTACTGGGATGTCGACCCCATCTGGGACAGCAAGAACAACGTCCACAACCCGATGATGGATGAGCGGGGCCGTGTGTGGCTCACGTCGACGGTTCGGCCGCCGGCCAATCCCGCGTTCTGCCAGGAAGGCTCGTCGCATCCCTCGGCCAAGGCGTTCCCGCTCAAGAACGCGGGCCGGCACCTTGCGATGTGGGATCCCGCTGCACAGAAGCTCACGCACATCGGCACGTGCTTCGGGACGCACCACCTGATGTTTGCGGAGGACGCGAATCACACGCTGTGGACGAGCGGGGGCGGACAGGTCGTCGGCTGGCTGAACCGGAAGCTCTTCGACGAGACCGGCGACGAGGAGCGCGCGCAGGGCTGGACGCCGCTCGTGCTCGATACGAACGGCAACGGCCGTCGTGATGCGTATACCGAACCGAACACGCCCGCGGACCCGTCAAAGGACCGGCGGTTGAACGGCGCGTTCTACGCGGTGTCACCGGCGCCGGATGGTTCCGTGTGGGGCACGGTGCTCGGGTTCCCGGGCGGTGTCGTGCGGCTCGTGCCCGGCGCCAATCCGTCCGAGACCGCGCTCGCGGAATACTACGAGCTGCCGTACGGCAATCCGAAGGCGCCCGTGCAGGGGTACTCGCCGCGCGGCGGAGATGTCGATCGGAACGGCGTCTACTGGTCGGCGCTGGCCAGCGGCCAGCTCGCCGGTTTCGACCGCCGCAAGTGCAAGAGCCCGCTCAACGGCCCGGCCGCGACGGGGCAGCACTGCCCGGAGGGGTGGACCTTCTACACGGAGCCGCTTCCGCAGTTCCCGGGCGTCAAGGACGCCGGCAGCGCCGAGGCGAGCTACTACACGTGGGTGGACTGGTTCGACGTGGGCGGCTTCGGCGCCAATACGCCCATCAACACCGGCAACGGCTCCGAAGGGCTGCTCGTGCTGAAAGACGGCAAGTGGATCGTGCTGCGCGTGCCGTACCCGAACGGGTTCTACACGAAGTGGCTGGATGGCCGCGTGGACGATCCGAAGGCAGGCTGGAAGGGCCGGGGACTCTGGTCGACCGTCAGCACGCGGACGCCGTTCCACGGTGAAGGCGGACGCGGTGCCACGAGCCAGGTCGTGAAGTTCCAGATGCGTCCCAATCCGCTGGCGCGCTGAATCGGCCCCGGTTGAGCACACCTGATCGGGCCGCCTTCGAGGCGGCCTTTCCCGCATATGCCACGACGCGCCGGCTCGACGAGCTGCGCGCGTCGGACTTCGCGCGTCTCGACGCTTCCGGCACGGTGTATCTCGACTACACCGGTGGCGGGCTCTACGCGATTCGCCAGGTCACGGCCCACGCCGAGTGGCTCGCCAGCGGCGTCTTCGGCAACCCGCATTCGGCCAACAGGCCCTCGTCTGCCGCCACGGCGCGCGTCGAGGCCACGCGGCGTGAGGTGCTCGAGTGGTTCGGGGCGTCGCCGGAGGTCTACACGGCGATCTTCACGGCGAACGCGTCGGCAGCCATCAAGCTCGTGGGCGAGGCGTATCCCTTCTCGCCGGAGCGGCCGCTGCTGTTGTCGTCTGACAATCACAACTCCGCGAACGGGATCCGGGTCTTCGCCGCTGCCAAGGGGGCGCCTGTCGAGCACGTGCCGCTGACGGTGCCGGACCTCCGCCTGGACCCATCCACGCTGGCGTCATTCCTGAACGAAGGCACCACGTCCGGGCGCGGCCTGTTCGTCTTCCCCGCGCAGTCGAACTTCTCCGGCGTGAAGCACCCGCTGGAGCTCGTTGCGCGCGTCAAGTCGTCGGGATGGGACGTGCTGCTGGACGCGGCGGCGTACGTACCGACGAACCGGCTGAACCTGGCCGAGACGCCCGCCGACTTCGTCAGTGTGTCGTTCTACAAGATGTTCGGCTATCCCACAGGAGTGGGATGCCTGATCGCGCGCAGGGACGCACTCGCGCGCCTCTCGCGCCCGTGGTTCGCCGGCGGGACCGTGAACTTCGCCACGGTCCAGGGACGCGTGCATGTGCTGGCGCCGGGTGAGGCCGGTTTCGAGGACGGCACGTTGAACTACCTGTCGATTCCCGCGGTCTCGTCGGGCCTGGCTCTGCTGCGCGACGTCGGCATGGACACCATCAGCACCCGCGTACAGAGCCTGGCGGCGTGGACCCTTGCCGCGCTGCTGGCGCTGCGCCATGGGAACGGACGGCCGATGGTGCGGTTGTACGGCCCGGCCACGACGGAGCTGCGTGGCGGCACCATCACGTTCAACCTGTACGACCCCGAGGGGCACCTGCTGGACTACCGCCGGGTCGAGGAGCTGGCCACGACGGAGGGGATTGCGCTCAGAACCGGCTGCTTCTGCAACCCCGGCGCGGGCGAGGCCGCCGAGGGCCTGACGGCGGAGGACGTGGCCGCCGGGCTCGCGGAAGGCGCGATGACGTTGCCGCGGTTCCTGCAGGTCATTCAGCATCGCGGCGGCAAGAGCGCCGGTGCCATCCGTGCGTCACTGGGCCTCGTGAGCACGTTCGCGGACGTGCACCGTTTCGTGACGTTCCTCGAAAGCTTCCGCGACCAGGCGCACCTGGCCATCGGCGACGTGACGTTCGACATCGAGTCCTGCCGCGTGATCCGCGACGGCGCCTAGACGCGTCGAACTCCTTTCGCGGAGCGATGAAGTCGACGTCAGTGCGGGCCTGAGGTGGAGCCCGCCGTGGCAGCGTCGATCCAGCCGCCTCCCACGACGACGTCGCCGTCGTAGAACACGACGGCCTGGCCCGGTGTGATCGCCGACTGGGGCGTCTCGAACTCCAGCTCGGCCCTGCCGTCGTCGAGCGCCCGCACCCGCGCCGGCGCGGCGGCGTGGCGGTGGCGGATCTGGGCCGTCACGGGCGTCCAGCCCGACGGCGCATCGATCGACACCCAGTTCACGCCGGAGGCGACGAGGCCGGCCTGATCGAGCGCGGTCCGCTCGCCGACGACCACCGTGCCGCTGGCCGGCTCCAGCTTGAGCACGAAGAGTGGTGCCGGAGACGACAGGCCGAGCCCCTTGCGCTGGCCGACGGTGAATCGATGGATGCCGCCGTGCGTGCCGAGCTGACGTCCCGCCGTGTCGACAATCGGCCCGGCGGCGGCGGTCTCGGGGGCGCGCTTCTCGACGAAGGCGGCGTAGTCGCCCGACGGGACGAAGCAGATTTCCTGGCTGTCCGGCTTGTCGGCCACGCCGAGGCCGAGCGCCTGCGCCGAGGCGCGGACGGCGGCCTTGTTGAGCCGGCCGACGGGAAACATCGCCTGCGCGAGCTGGGTCTGTGTCAGAGAGAACAGGAAGTACGACTGGTCCTTGTCCGGGTCAGCCCCGCGCTTCAGCAGCCAGCGGCCATCCGCACGCTGCTCGACCTGCGCGTAGTGCCCGGTGGCGACGACGGCCGCGTCAAACCCCGCGGCGCGCTCGACGAGCGTCGAGAACTTCAGGTCGCTGTTGCAGTGCGCGCACGGCAGGGGCGTCCGGCCGGCCGCGTACTCGCCGACGAAGTTGCGGACGACGGTGTCCTCGAACCGCTGCTCGAGATTGAGGATGTAGTGCGGGATGCCGAGCGCCGCGGCCACGCGACGCGCGTCGTTGAGGTCGTCGAGCGTGCAGCAGCTGCCGAAGGTTCCGTGGGCACCGCTCTGATCGTAGAGCTGCATCGAGATGCCGACCACGTCGTGGCCCTGTTCCTTCAGCAGCGCCGCCGCGACGGACGAATCCACGCCGCCGGACATGGCGACGACGATGCGTCGCGTCGTCATGCCCGCCTCGCTGGACGTGTCAGCGACCGGAGCTTGTCGACGACACGGGGCAGTGCCTCAACGACGCGGGTGACGTCGGCCTCGGTGTTGCCGGCCCCGAAGCTGAAGCGGATGGAGTTCTGGGCGCGGTGCGCGGGAAAGCCCATCGCCTTGAGCACGTGCGAGGGTTCCAGCGTCCCGGACGAGCACGCCGAGCCCGTCGAGACGGCGATGCCCTCCAGGTCGAGCGCAATCAGGAGCGATTCCGCCTCGACGCGGTCGAAGCTGATGTTCGTGGTGTTGGGGACGCGCGGCCCCGTGCCGTTCACGGCGGTGCCCGGAACGGCCGCCAGCACGCGTGCCTCCAGTTCGTCGCGCAGCGCCGAAAGCCGCGCGCCCTCGGCGGCGAGCTTGGTACGGGCCAGCGTTGCGGCGACGCCGAGTCCGGCGATGGCAGGCACGTTCTCGGTACCGGCGCGCCGGCCGCGTTCCTGCTTGCCCCCCGTAAGAAACGCGGCGAGGCGCGTGCCGCGCCGGATCCACAGCGCGCCCGCGCCCTTCGGGCCGTTGAACTTGTGTGCCGAGAGTGAGAGGAGGTCCACGCCCAGCTCCGTCACGCTCACGGGGATCTTGCCGGTGGTCTGCACGGCGTCCGTATGGATCACCGCGCCACGCGCCTTCGCAATCGCGGCCAGCTCGGCAATCGGCTGGATCGTGCCGACCTCGTTGTTCGCGTGCATCACGGACACCAGCGCCGTGTCGTCCGTGATGGCGGCGGCGAGGGCCTCGGGCGAGACGACGCCCGTGGCGTCCACGGGCAGGAGCGTTGTCCGCCAGCCGCGCTTCGCGAGCGCCTTGAAGGTGTTGAGCACGGCTTCGTGCTCGATCGCGGTGGTGATGAGATGCCGGCGGCCGGTGGACTCGAGCGCCTCGGCCACGCCGCGGATGGCCGCGTTGTCGCTTTCGGTGCCGCTCCCGGTGAAGACGACGTCGCCCGCCTGCGCACCGATCAGCGCCGCGACGGCCGAGCGTGCGTCATCGAGCACGCCCTTCGCGCGCTGGCCGAAGTGGTGGACGCTCGACGGGTTGCCGAAGTCGCCGGTCAGGACGGCGCCCATCGCGGCGGCGACAGCCGGGTCCGCCGGGGTCGTGGCGTTGTGATCGAGGTAAATCCGCACTGCCTCCATGATCGCACCATTGGCGGCTGGACACTGCTTTTCGGCGTCACCTATACTGCCCGGCACGCCCCGTACGCCACCCGCACCCGGTGGGTTCGCGGGTCTGAGGTAATCGGTCATGTGGAAGCGCGACGAGGCAGTCAAACCCCCATCCACCCCCACCGCGACGGGCTCCAGTGCGGCCCCCGCGCCCGCCGTGCCCGGTCCGGCCCCGTTGCCGTCCCAGGAACTCCGGCGGCAGTTCGAGCGCGACCGCGTCCAGATCGGTCGCTCGGTCATCGTCAAGGGTGAGCTGACCGGCAGCGAGGACCTGGCCATCGAAGGGCAGATCGAGGGCAAGATCGAACTGCGGGATCACGTGCTGACCATCGGTCCCAACGGCAAGATCCGCGCGCAGATCACGGCCAAGGCCGTGGTGGTGCTGGGCGAGGTGGTGGGCAACATCATCGCAACGGAGAAGGTCGACATCCGGGACAACGGCTCGGTCGACGGCGACATCACGGCGCCACGCGTGGCCATCGCCGAGGGCGCGCAGTTCCGGGGCAAGGTCGACATGCAGCGCAAGCCCGGGGCGGCGTCAGGCGGCCTGACCCTCCCGGCGATCGATCCGAAGCCGTCCGGTCTGTAGCCAGGCGCGGCGGACGCCGCACGAAACCATCAGCGCGGCTCACGGGCCGCGCGGAGAGGACACGCGATGGCCAGACCGATCATGGCGTTCCTGACCGACTTCGGTACACGCGATCACTATGCGGGCACGATGAAGGGCGTCGCGCTGGGCATCTGTCCGGACGCGACCCTGGTCGACATCACGCACGACATCGCCCCGCACGACCTGCTGGGCGGCGCGCTCGAGCTCGCGGCGGCGGTGAAGTTCTTTCCGGCCGGCACCATCTTCCTCGCCGTCGTCGATCCCGGCGTCGGGTCGGCGCGCCGGGGTGTGGCCGTGGACACTGGCGACTACCGGTTCGTGGCGCCCGACAACGGAGTCCTGACGCTCGCGCTGCGCGATCATCCCGCCCGCCGCATGGTCGAGCTCACCGACCGGCGCTACGCCCGGCCCACCGTCAGCCGCACGTTCGAGGGGCGCGACCGCTTCGCCCCCGCGGCCGCCTGGCTGGCCAAAGGCACGGACCTGGCCGCGCTCGGACGTCCCATCAAGGAGATCCACAGCCTCGACGTGCCGGAGCCCGTTCAGGACGGCGAGGCCGTCGTCGGCCAGGTGATGCGCGTCGATCGCTTCGGGAACCTCGTGACGAACATCGACCGGAAGCTCTTCGAGAAGCGCGCCGCCGGCGGCGCGCTGCAGATTCGGGTGGGGAATCACGACGTCGGCCGGCTGGTGAACACGTACGCCGAGGCGTCGGCCGGGGAGATCTGCGCGCTGTTCGGCAGCACGGACCACCTGGAAGTAGCCCAGAACGGCGGCTCCGCCTCGGAACGGCTCGGGCTGAGCCGCGGCGCGGAGGTGCGTGTCGCGCGGACCTGACGCGCTGCGCGAAGTCAAGGCTCACGGGCGGCCTCGATCCTCAGGTATCGTACCAGTCACATGACTGAAGACCTCTCGCTGGACTTCCTCCGCGTCGTGGAACAGGCCGCCATCGCGTGTGCCCACACGATGGGGCAGGGCGACCGCCACCATTCGGACCAGGTGGCCGTGGAGGCCATGCGGAAGGAGATGGACTCGCTGCCGATCGACGGCACCATCGTCATCGGTGAAGGCGAGCGGGATGAGGCGCCGATGCTCTTCATCGGCGAGAAGGTCGGTCTCGCCAACAAGGGGCGGACCGGCGACTATCCGGCCGTCGATATCGCGGTGGACCCGCTCGAGGGCACGAACCTCTGCGC
>CAYNUO010000098.1:7258-9608 GCA_964400405.1 uncultured Bifidobacteriaceae bacterium
ATCCGCTCGGCCGGCGCGCGCATCCGCCTGATTGGCGACGGCGACCTCTCGGCCGGCATCACGGCCGCCGTGATGGGCAGCGGTGTCCACGCGGTCATGGGCAGCGGCGGCGCGCCGGAAGGCGTGATCACGGCAGCGGCGATGCGGTGCCTGAATGGCGAGATCTTCGCCCGGCTCGTGGTCTCGAAGCCGGAGCACGAGGAGCGGTGCCTGGCCATGGGCATCACCGACTTCAAGAAGGTCTACCGTTCGGCCGACCTGGCCAGCGGCGACAACATCATCTTTGCCGCCACGGGCGTCACCGAGGGCACGCTGATGAAGGGCGTGCGGTTCTTCGGCGACGGCGTACGGACGGCGTCGATGGTCATGCAGACCAATCCCCATCAGGTCCGCTTCATCGACAGCATGCACGTGCTGTCCAATCACGACAACGTCAAGCTCCGCTTCTAGCTCCTCCGTCCGCGGGTCGCAGCCGGCCACGCCTTCTTCCGTCGAGCGCGCGGTCCTCGTCGGCCTTGCCACGTCCACGCTCCGGCGCGAAGCCGCGGAGCGGTCGCTCGACGAGCTTGCCGGCCTGGCGGATGCCGCCGGTGCGTCCGTCGTGGCGCGTGTGCTGCAGGAGCGGCCCGGTCCCGACAAGGGCACCTACATCGGTGGCGGCAAGGCCCTCTCGGTCGCCGCGATGGCGGCGGAGCTCGACGCGACCGTCGTCATCGTCGACGCGGAACTCTCGCCGGGCCAGTTGCGCCGGCTCGAGACGGTCGTCGGCTGCAGGGTCATCGACCGCACCCAGCTGATCCTCGACATCTTCGCGAAGCGTGCGCGGACACGGGAAGGGCAGTGGCAGGTCGAGCTGGCGCAGCTGCAGTACATGCTGCCGCGTCTGGCAGGTTCGAGCGAGGCGCTGTCGCGCCTCGGCGGCGGCATCGGCACGCGAGGCCCCGGCGAGACCAAGCTGGAGACGGATCGCCGGCGCGTACGGACGCGGATCAGCGCGATCGAGCGCGAGATCGGGCGCGTGCGTGACCGCCGGGCCCAGCTCCGCGAACGGCGCCACAAGGCCCGCATCCCGACGGTGGCGCTGGTCGGCTACACCAACGCCGGCAAGACCACGCTGTTCAACCGTCTGACGCAGGCGACGGCCGTGGCGTCGGACGCCCTCTTCGTCACGCTCGACCCGCTCGTGCGTCAGGCCCGGCTGCCCGACAACCGTGTGCTGCTCGTCTCCGACACGGTCGGGTTCATCGACCGGCTTCCGCACGGCCTCGTGGCGGCGTTTCGCGCGACGCTGGAGGAGGTGGCGGAAGCGGACCTCGTCCTGCACGTGATCGACGCCTCGAACGAGGACCGCGATCGCCAGGTGGCCGCCGTGCTCCGCGTGCTCGACGAGGTGGACGCCGGGGACGTGCCGAGGATCGACGTCTTCAACAAGGTTGACCGCCTGGAGGCCGCCGAGCGCCGCCACCTGACGGAACGCCACCCCGAGGCGTGCCTGCTCTCCGCCGCGACCGGCGACGGGGTCGCGGCCTGTCTGACGCAGGTGATGGCGCGGCTGGGGATGGATACCGAGCGCGTCGTCATCGACGCCGCAGCCGGTGACCCGGCCGTCGAAGCGGAGATCGCGCGCCTTTATCAGGCCGGCCGGGTCGTGCGGCACGAGACGGTCGACGGACGCGTGCAGGTGGAGGCGGACGTCCCGCGCCGTGCCGTGCGGCGGCCCGCCAGTCCCTCGGGGCCCACTGCGACAGTTCCCGCGGAGCCGGCGCGCTAGAATCGCTCCAGTCGGAACCGTCCCGTGCGCCTCACCGTCGCCAACCAGCTCACGCTCCTGCGGATTCTGCTGATCCCGCCGTTTGCCGTCCTCACCCTTTACGGATACACGGGCGCGGCGCTGCTCGTCTTCGCGACCGCCGGGTTGACTGACCTCCTGGATGGCCTGACCGCGCGACTGACGCGCCAGCGCAGCAGCCTCGGTGCGTGGCTGGACCCGATGGCGGACAAGCTGCTGCTGCTGACGGCATTGATCCTGTTGACCATGCCCTCCACGAGGTTCGTGAACCACATGCCGCTGTGGCTCACGGTGCTCATCATCGGCCGGGATGTCGTCATCGTGGGCGTGGTGGCCGCGGTGAATCTGGCGATCGGCCCGCGCACGTTCCACCCGTCCATCTGGGGCAAGCTGGCCACCGGTACCTACATGGGCACCGGCGTGGCGTTCATGGTGTTCAACTACCTGGAGCGGACGTCCCCGATCATCGACGCGGGGATCTGGCTCTCGCTGGCCTTCACGGTCATCTCAAGCGCGGACTACTTCCTCCGCGCCCGCCGCATCATCAACGAAGGGCACTGA
>CAYNUO010000099.1:0-5283 GCA_964400405.1 uncultured Bifidobacteriaceae bacterium
AGCGTGTCGCGCTCGAGCGGCTCCCGGCCGGCGGCGCGCACCAGCCGCGCCAGTTCAGCCGTGGTCATCGCCTCGGGCGCCGCGGAGCCGGCCATGTGGTAAATCTTCTCTTCCTGCACGGTGCCGTCGAGGTCGTCGGCGCCGAACCACAGCGCGAGCTGCGCGAGATCGACGCCCGTCGCAATCCAGAACGCCTTCACGTGCGGGATGTTGTCCAGCATCAACCGCGCTACGGCATGCACCTTCAGCGTATCGGTGGAGGTCGGCGCCGGGAGCTTCCGCATCTGGTTGTTGTCCGGGTGGAACGCCAGCGGAATGAATGCCTGGAATCCGCCGGTCTCATCCTGCAACGTCCGGCAGCGGAGCATGTGGTCGACGCGCTCCTCCATCGTCTCGATGTGCCCGTACAGCATCGTGACGTTGGTCCTGAGGCCCAGCCGGTGGGCCGTGCCGTGAATCGCGAGGTAGCGGTCCGCGCCGCACTTGTCGTGGCAGATCTTCTTCCGCACCCGCTCGGCGAAGATCTCGGCGCCGCCGCCCGGCAGCGAATCGAGCCCGGCCGCCATCAGTTCGACGAGCACCTGCTCGTCCGTCATGCCGTAGAGGTCCGCGAAGAACGCGATCTCGACGGCCGTGAAGCACTTCAGATGGATGCCCGGCCGCACGCGCTTCATGCCGGCCAGCATCTCCGTGTAGTAGCTGAACGGCAGATCGGGATGGAGGCCGTTGACGATATGGACTTCGGTCAGCGGCTGGTTCGCGCGGCTCCGCAGCTTGTCCCACGCCTCCTCGAGGCTCATCGTGTACGCCATCGGCGCACCGGGCTCGAGGCGCGAGAACGAGCAGAACAGGCACGTCGCCACGCAGACGTTGGTCGCTTCGAGGCGCAGGTTGTAGTTGAAGTAGGTGCGCCCGGCGTGACGCTTCTCGCGCTCCCGGTTGGCCAGCGCGCCGAGCGCGAGGAGGTCGTCGCACGCGAACAGCCGCACGCCGTCGTCGAACGTCAGGCGTTCGCCGGCCTCGAGCTTTGCCGCAATGTCACCGAGGCCCGCGGCCTGGACGCGTGGAGTCATCTGGGAGTCGCCTGAATTTTACCGTGCTACGATGGCCCTCTCAAACTGACACCGCCCGGAGTTCAGGGGAAGTGGGTGTGATTCCCACACGGTCCCGCCACTGTAAGCGGAGCAATCCGCAAGTCAGGCGACCTGCCCTTCGGCGCTTTGTCCACTTTTCTGGCGCGATGGACGCCGGGAGGACGCCAATGCTCCGCTCGTTTTCGCTCGTTTTCTCACTTCTCCTCATAACCTCGTCAGCCTTCGCGGGCGTGGTCCGCGGCACGGTGACCGATCCGGACGGCCGCCCGACTCCCGGGGCGCGCGTCGTCATCCGTGGCGCGGTGGCCGTGGCCGGTGAAACCACCACGGACGCCCAGGGCCGGTTCGAGACCCCGAGCCTGCAGGACGGCGCCTACGACCTGCACGTGCTCCTCGACGGCTTCGCGGCCGACGTGCAGCGCGTGGAGGCCGGCGCCTCCGCGCCCGAGGTCACGGTGCGGCTGCGCCTCAGTGCGCTGACCGAATCGATCGTCGTATCCGGCGCGCAGACGGACCTGCCGCTCAGCCAGTCGGCGTCGACGATCTCGGTCATCACCGGCGCCGAGATCGCCGCCCGCCAGCTCCGGACGCCGGGTGACGCGCTCGCCTTCGTGCCGGGCCTGACCGTGGCGCGCAACGGCACCGCGGGCACGACCACGTCGATCTTCACCCGCGGCGGGGAGTCGGACTTCACGCTCGTGCTGCTCGACGGCATCCGCGTGAACTCGTTCGGCGGCGGCGTGGACCTCTCGCAGATCCCGCTCGTCGATGTCGAGCGCATCGAGATCGTCCGGGGCCCGCAGAGCGCCGTGTTCGGCTCGGACGCCATCGGCGGCGTCATCCAGATCGTCTCAAAGCGCCGCACGCGGGACCGCGTCGATGGCCTGGTCGAAGCCGGGTCGCTCGGCACGATGCGCGCACGGGCGGGCGCCAGCGGCGGCCGGAACGGCTGGCAGTGGAACGCGGCCGTCGAGCGCGTGCAGAGCGACGGCTACACGGGCGACGCGATCGGCGTGCGCGGGAAGGTCTCGAACGACGACGGCACGGCCAACCACGCCGGCTTCGGCGGCGGCTGGAGCCTGAACGGCCGCGAGGTGCGCGGGCAGGTGCAGATCTCGCGGACGGATCGCGGATTCCCGGGGCCGTTCGGCACGAACCCCATCGGCGCCTACACGGCGATCGACACCGTCTCCCGTGGCGAGAACGACCGCATGCAGGTCACGGGCGACTGGAGCGAGCCGTTCGGCGGCTCCGGCCGTGTGCGCCAGCGGACGACGGTCGCCGTGGCGGACTTCGACTCGCACTTCGTCAGCCCGTTCGGCACGTCTGACTCCGGCACCCGCCGGGTGAACGTCCGGACGCAGACGGACGCCGCCATCTCCGCGAAGGCCGGCGTGACGGCTGGTTTCGAAGTGCTGCGCGAGAACGGCGAGAGCACCTACATCACGGGCACGACCGGCTCGGCCATTCCCGTGGAGCGCTGGGTCGCCGGCTACTTCGGCGAAGCGCGCCTGACGCCCTCGGCCAACTGGTCCATCGCGGCCGGCGTCCGCGTCGAGCAGATCCGCCGCGACGCGCTCGAAGCGGACCCGTTCGCGTTCCAGCCCCGCCCCGCGTTCGCCGGTCAGTCCATCACGTCGGCCAACCCGAAAGTCTCGGTGGCGTATCGGGTGCCCGGCTCGTCCGACCGGCAGGAAACGCGGCTGCGCGTCAGCGCGGGCACCGGCATCCGTCCGCCGGATGCCTTCGAGATCGCGTTCACGGACAACCCGGGCCTGAAGCCGGAGCGCACCCGCAGTGTGGACGCCGGCGTGCAGCAGACGTTCGCGGGCGGCCGCGTGGCCGTCGACGGCACGGTGTTCTTCAACACCTACGACGACCTGATCGTCTCGGTCGGCCGCTCCTTCGTGAACGCCAGCCGCTTCCGCACGGACAACGTGTCCAACGCGCGGTCGCGCGGGTTCGAGTTCGGCGGCAGCGCCCGGCCGTCGAGCGCCGTGGACCTCCGAGGCACCTACACGTTCCTCGCCACGCGCATCCTCTCGGTGGACAAGGCGCCCGGACAGGTGCCGTCGCCCTACACGGTCGGCGAGGCGCTCATCCGCCGGCCGCGGCACCAGGGCACGCTCTCGGCGACGTTCACGCGCGGCCGCGTCTCGGCGTTCACGCAGGCGGTGCTCCGCGGTGAGGTGCGGGACGTCGAGCCGAGCTTCGGCGCCTTCGGTGGCGTATTCACGGCTGCGGCGTACGGCGTCGTCGACCTCGGCGCGTCGGTCCGGCTCGCCCGGGGCGTCGAGGTGTTCGGCCGCGTCGAGAACCTGGGCGACCGGCGTTTCGAGTCGGCCTTCGGCTTCCCTGCTCCGGGCACACTGGCATTCGCCGGGGTCCGCCTTGCTGCGAGCCGCTGACCTCGGCTACGGCTACGGTGGGGCCGGCGGGCGTGAACAGGGGTTCACGCTCGCCGGCGTCTCGCTCGACGTCCCGCGCGGCGGGTTCGTCGGGCTGCTCGGCCCGAACGGCTGTGGCAAGACCACGCTGCTGAAACTGCTGGCGGGGGCGGTTGCACCGCGAGCCGGCACGGTGACGCTCGACGGCCAGCCGCTCGCCGGAATGACACGACGGGCCGTGGCCCGGCGCATCGCCGTCGTGCCGCAGGAAACACACCCGACGTTCGACTTCACGGTGCTGGACATGGTGCTGATGGGCCGGCACCCGCACCTCGGCATGCTCACACTTGAGGGGCCGGCCGACGTGGCCATCGCCGAAGAAGCGCTCGCGGCCACCGGCACGGCGCATCTCGCGGGGCGCGCCTACATGACGCTCAGCGGCGGCGAGAAACAGCGCGTGATCATCGCCAGCGCCCTCGCGCAGGCGCCCGACGTGCTGCTGCTGGACGAGCCGACGGCGTCACTGGACCTGGGCTACCAGATGGAGATCGCGGCGCTGCTCCGGCGGCTGAACCGCGAGCGGCAGGTCACGCTGGTCATCGCGACCCACGACCTGAACCTGGCGGCCTCGCTGTGCGACCACCTGCTGCTGCTCCGCGGCGGCCGCGTGCTCGCCCACGGCACGACGACCGACGTGCTGACCGCCGCGAACGTGCAGGCGCTCTACGGCGTGCCCGCCGAAGTCACGTTTCATGCGGGGGCGGGCCACATGACGGTTGTGCCGCTCGGAGCGCCGGGCCGGTGACGGCTCGTCCCATCCGCGCCCGTCTCGCCGTCACGATCGCCGGATTCGGCGCCGTGACGGCCGCAGTGCTGCTGCTGGCCCCGCTGGTCGGCAGCACGTCGATCAGCCTGAGCCGGGTGTTCAGTCAGGCGATTCCGTACGCGGACAACGTCGACGCGCAGATCTTCTTCGTGGCGCGTCTGCCGCGCGTGCTGACCGGCGCCGTGGTGGGCGCCACGCTCGCCGTGGCCGGCGCGGTGCTGCAGGCGCTGTTCCGGAATCCCCTGGCCGCACCCGAAACGCTGGGTGTTTCGGCCGGCGCCGCTCTGGGCGCCATCCTCGCCATCACGTTCGGTGCGGACACGCGCATCGGGCCGCTCGCGCCTGTCCCGCTGGCGAGCCTGGTCGGCGCGCTGTCGGCGATGACCGTCGTCTACCTGCTGGCCAGTGCCACGAGCCGCGCGCTGTCGACCTCGGTCCTGCTGCTGGCCGGCGTCGCGCTCAACGCGTTCATCTCGGCCATGATCCTGTTCGTGCAGTACCTGTCGGACTTCACGCAGACCTACCGTGCCGTCCGCTGGCTCATCGGCGACCTCGACGTCGGCGCCTTCGCGCCGATCCTCGCGTCGCTGCCGCTGGTCGTCATCGCGTTCGCGATCTTCTTCTCGCTGCCCGGCGCACTGAACCTGCTGAGCCTCGGCCCCGATGCGGCCGCGGCCCGCGGCGTGGACGTGCCCCGCGCGCAGCGCCTGGCCTTCGTCAGCGCGTCGCTCGCCACCAGCGCCGCCGTCTCGCTCTCTGGCCCCGTCGCCTTCATCGGCATCATCGTGCCGCACCTCGTCCGCCTCGTCGTCGGCGTCGACCACCGGCTCGTGCTCCCCGCCGCCGCACTCTTCGGCGCCGCGTTCCTCGTGCTCTGCGACCTCGTGGCACGGACGGTCATCAGCCCCGTCGAACTCCCCGTCGGCATCGTCACGGCCGTGATCGGCGGCCCCTTCTTCCTCTGGCTGCTGGTGCG
>CAYNUO010000099.1:5383-9536 GCA_964400405.1 uncultured Bifidobacteriaceae bacterium
GAGATGCTCTTCGCCATCGGCGCCGGGCCGCAGGTGATCGCCGTCAGCAGCTACGACGAGCATCCACCCGAGGTGGCGCGGCTGCCAAAGGTGGGCGCGTTGCTCGACCCGAACACCGAGCAGATCCTGGCGGCACGACCGGGCCTCGTCATCTCCTACGGCTCGCAGACCGATCTTCAGACTCAGCTCAAGCGCGCCGGCATCGGCGTGTTCAATTACCGCCACGGCGGCCTCGCCGGCATCTTCAGCTCGATCGAGGAACTCGGCCGCGCCACCGGCCACGTCCCGGAGGCGGGCCGGCTCGTCGCGAGCCTTCGCGCGCGGCTCGACGCTGTCCGCGCGCGGACCGCCGGGCTGCCGAAACCGAGGACCCTGCTCGTGATGGGCCGCGAGACGCAGACACTGCGGAATCTGAACGCCAGCGGCGGCGTGGGCTTTCTCCACGACATTCTGGAGATCGCCGGCGCCGCCAACGCCTTCGCGGACGTGAAGCACGAGGCCGTCACGGTCTCCAGCGAGATGCTGCTGTCGCGTGCCCCCGAGGTCGTGATCGACCTCCACTACGGTGCTTCCGAGCCCGCCGATCGCGCGCGCGCCCAGCGGGACGCCGCGGTGTGGCAGACGGTGTCGTCGATCCCCGCCGTCAGGAACAAGCGGATCATCCCGCTCTACGGCGACCAGTTCGTCGTGCCCGGCCCGCGGATCGCGGATGCCGCCGAGGCCATGGCGCGCATGCTCCACCCGGAGGCGTTCAAGTGAAGATCCTGATGAGCTGGAGCAGCGGCAAGGACAGCGCGTGGACGCTGCACACGCTGAACCAGCAGCACCCGGGCGCCGTGGCCGCCCTGCTCACGACCTACAACGAGGCCTTCGACCGCGTGGCCATGCATGGTGTCCGCCGCGCCGTGCTCGAGGCCCAGGCCGATGCTGCCGGGCTTCCCCTCTGGCAGGTACCGATCCCGGACCAGTGCACGAACGAGATCTACGACGCCCGCATGCGCGAGACCTGTGCGCGGGCCGTGGCCGACGGCTTCACACACGTCGCGTTCGGCGATCTGTTCCTTGAGGACATCCGCCGGTACCGCGAAGAGCGACTGGCCGGCAGCGGCCTGACGCCGATCTTTCCGCTCTGGGGGATTCCGACGCCGGACCTGGCGCGCCGGATGATTGCGGGCGGCCTGCAGGCGACCATCTCCGTCGTGGACACGCGAGTGCTGCCGGCGGAGTTCGCGGGCCGGTCGTTTGACGGCGCGCTGCTGCGCGATCTGCCGGCCGGGGTGGACCCGTGCGCGGAGAACGGCGAGTTCCACAGCTGCGTCACGGCGGGACCGATGTTCCGGCAACCGCTCGCGGTCACGGTCGGTGAGCGCGTCGACCGGCCGCCGTTCGTCTTCCGCGATATCGTCCTCACCGGAGCCGCCGCGTGAGCCGCTACCCGGAGCGGATCGTCTGCCTGACGGAGGAAACCACCGAGACGCTGTATCTGCTCGGCGAAGGCGACCGCGTCGTCGGCGTGTCCGGCTACACCGTGCGTCCGCCCGAAGCCCGGAAGAAGCCACGCATCTCGGCCTATCTGAATGCGCGCTTCGACAAGATCGAGGCGTTGAACCCGGACCTGATCCTCGCCTTCTCGGACCTCCAGCGCGACATCGTCTCGGAGCTGATCAAGCGGGGGCACACCGTGGTCACGTTCAACCAGCGGTCGGTCGCCGAGATCCTCCAGATGATCCGGATGCTGGGCGGCCTGATCGGCCAAAGCGATGCGGCAGACGCGCTGGCGGACCGGCTCGAAGCGGGCCTGGACGAGATTCGGCTCGCCGCCGCGGCGCTTCCGACGCGGCCCCGCGTGTTCTTCGAGGAGTGGGACGAACCCCTCATCTCCGGCATCCAGTGGGTCGAGGAACTCGTGGAGATCGCCGGCGGCGAGCCAATCTTCCCTGAGTTGCGGCGCGCCAAGATGGGCGCCGAGCGCATCGTCGAACCGGCCGAGGTGATCCGGCGCAACCCGGAGGTCATCATCGGCTCCTGGTGCGGCAAGCCGGTGCGGACGAAGGCGATCGCGGCGCGGGACGGCTGGGCCAGCGTCTCGGCCGTCGCCAACGGCCGGCTCCACGAAGTGAAGTCCGCCTACATCCTCCAGCCGGGCCCCGCCGCGCTGACCGAGGGCGTGCAGCAGCTCCACGCGATCATCGCCGCCGCGGCCGCGTCCGCCTGAAACCCGTCGACGGGGCGGCCCGCCGCCCTACGCGCGCGCCAGCTCGCGATCGGACCGCTAGAATGCGGCATGCCCAGAACGATCAGCCGAATCGTCATCGCCCTTGCGGTGCTCCTGGCCATCCAGCTCGTGCCCGTGAACCGGGACAATCCCGAGGATCGCCGCGGCCCCGGTGCGCCTCCACAGGTGGAGGCGATCCTGCGGCGCGCCTGCTACGACTGCCATTCGAACGAGACCGTGTGGCCGTGGTACAGCCGCGTGGCGCCCGTTTCCTGGATGGTGGCCTACGACGTCCACGAGGCGCGGGAACACCTGAACTTCTCGGACTTCCAGGACCTGTCCGAGGGCACGCAGGTCAAGGTGTGGGCCGCCGTCATGAAGGAGATCGACGAGGGCGAGATGCCGCTCTGGTACTACCGGCCGTTCCACCCGGAGACGCGCCTGACGGACGCCGACATCGCCGTCCTCAGGGCGTGGAAGTAGCGGATGACGCGACTCGCCCTCCTGGCGGCCACCGGCGCGTGTGCCGGCATGTTCGCGGGCGGGCTGCTGGCGCAGGCGCCACCCAACGTCTGGGCGGGCGTCTACACGGTCGAACAGGCCGCGCGCGGCAAGGCCGTGTTCGACGCACGGGACTGCGTCACATGCCACGCCGAGGATGGCCGGCATGGTGACGACGGCGTGCCGCCCATCGTCGGGCCGTATTTCATGAGCCGGTGGGACGGGCACACGGTGGGAGACATCACCGCATTCATCGCGGAGAACATGCCCCGCACGAAGCCGCGGACACTGACGCCCCGTGACGTCGCCGACGTCACCGCCTACCTGCTCAAGCTCAACGAACTGCCGGCCGGTGCTACCGAACTTCCCGTCGACGCCGAGGCCAGGCGAACCATCCGATTCACCGAAGCTGCGCCTGCGCGGTAGGGCTGCAGTACGATCGTTCACGACATGCGTCTGCTCGTCGTCGCTGCGACCTCTGCCGAGATCGCGCCCCTCACGGAGGCGCTCGGCCGTGCTGGCGGCCCAGCCGGCCGGCACGGGCGCGGAACAGATGTCACCGTTCTGGTCACGGGGGTCGGCATGGTCACGACGGCGGCGCGGGTGGCCGCCGCGCTGGCATCCAGCCGGTACGATGCGGCGCTGAACCTCGGCATCTGCGGCAGTTTCGACCGGGCACGACCGCTCGGGTCCGTGGTGCACGTCACGGCGGACAGCCTTCCCGAGCTTGGAGTCGAAGACGGACCGCGCTTCGTGCCGGCGACCGCCGTCGGTCTGGTCGGCGCGAACGAAGCGCCCTTCACGAACGGACTGCTGGTGAACAGCGCGCCCCCAGCCTGGCCCGGGCTCGCGGCGCTGCCGCAGGTGACCGGCGCGACCGTCAACACCGTGCACGGCCACGAACCGTCCATCGCGGCGCTGGCCGAGCGCGGGCACGCAGATGTGGAGAGCATGGAAGGCGCGGCGTTCTTCTACGCCTGCTTCATGGCTGGCGTGCCGTGCGCGCAGGTGCGGGCCATCTCGAACTACGTGGAGCGGCGGAACCGGGCGGCGTGGAAGCTGCCGGAGGCTGTCGAGGCCCTCAACGCCACGGCCGTGACTCTGCTGGAAACGCTATGAGGGAGAGGTCGTGAGGCTCTCGCTCGGCTTCTCCCCGTGTCCGAACGACTGCTTCATGTTCGACGCCATCGTGCACCGCCGGATCGACCTGGAAGGGCTCGAGTTCGACGTGCGCATGGCCGACGTGGAGGCGCTGAACCGGGACGCGTTTGGCGGCAACATCGACGTCACCAAGCTGAGCTACCACGCCTTCGCGTACTGCGCGGACCAGTACGCGCTGCTCGACGCCGGCAGCGCGCTGGGACGCAACTGCGGGCCGCTGCTCATCTCGAAGCGTCCGATCACGCGCGACGAGGTCGCGCTCGGCCGGCTTCGGAT
>CAYNUO010000100.1:0-1734 GCA_964400405.1 uncultured Bifidobacteriaceae bacterium
GCCCATCGAGTCACTCGACCGGGCACGCTGATTGCTCCTCGCCTGCCAACAATCACCGTCAGCGCTTGCGCGCGTGCAGGAGGATCCATGACGTACTTGAAGTCAGCAATATGTGTCGCGGTGGCACTGTCTGTGTCGCTGGTCACGCTCCAGAATCTCCGTGCCGATTCCGACGACGACTCCACCGACGCGGAGTCGGAGCGCACGTGCTCCACGCTCCCAAGCTATACCGAGCTGCGAACGGCCCTTGGCGTAGCCGTCGGCTCCGGGTCCGGTATCTCCGGCGCGAACCGCGGCTTCGGCAACCAGATGTGGGCGACGGTCGTCAATCGGGACGGCGTGGTGTGCGCGGTCGTGTTCACGGGGGCGGAGCGGGATGACCAGTGGCCCGGCAGCCGCGTGATCTCCGCGCAGAAGGCGAACACGGCTAACGCATTCAGCCTGGATAACCTGGCCCTCTCGACGGCGAACCTCTATCCGCTCGTGCAGCCGGGCCAGAGCCTGTTCGGCCTGCAGGAGAGCAACCCTGTCGACACGGACGTGGCCTACAAGGGGCCGGCGCGCAACTACGGTCAGCGCAACGACCCGATGGTGGGCGCGAAGCCCGGTGGCGTGAACGTCTTCGGCGGCGGGCTCGCGCTGTACCGGCGCGGGCAGGTCGTCGGTGCGCTCGGCGTGAGCGGCGATACATCGTGCGCCGACCACAACATCGCGTGGAAGACGCGGCAGACACTCGGTCTGAACGTCACACCCACCAGCGACAACATCACATATGGTCCAGCCGCGCACCCGTTGTGCCGCGGCGGTGAGACGCCTCCCGCGCCCTGAGTCAGCGTCGTCGATGGATGAGCTGCTCTGCATATTCGTGCCCGCTTGATACGCTCTCCTGCGTGCGCACCACGCGCGCAGGAGATGTGTCGGGATGAGACATGAGGCGGTTCGCGAACGGCTCGAGATGCAGGTGGCCGCGCTGGCGCAGCGCGCCGGGCGGATCGAAGGTGACCTTCGGAAGGCGCTCGATCGCGACTGGACGGAGCGCGCGACACAGGTCGAGAACGACCAGGTGCTCGAAGGACTCGACGAGGTGACGATTGCCGAGTTGCGCGGTCTGCGCGACGCCATCCGGCGCATCGATGCCGGTACCTATGGCATCTGCACGGTCTGCGGCGGCGCAGTCGGCGAAGCCCGGCTGGCCGCACTGCCGAGTTCGACGACGTGTGTGGATTGCGCCGCTGGCGTGGAAGGACGGGCGCTGTGATCCACTACGTATCTGGCGACATTCTGCTGAGCGGCGCACAGGCCATCGCACACGGGGTCTCCGCGAAGGATCCGATGACGCAGGGGCTGGCGCGGCAGCTGCACGAAAAGTTCCCTGCGATGCACAAGGACTACCACCATTGGTGCGACCAGGCGCACCCGGAGCCGGGCGAGGCCTGGATGTGGGGCGGTCCGGACGGCGTGCGCGTCATCAACCTGATCACGCAGGAGGGCGGGTACGGACACGGTGGCCGGCCCGGCCGGGCGACGCTCAAGCATGTGCGGGATGCGCTGCGTTCGCTGGCCCTGATCGTGGACCAGGAGGGCATCGCGTCGTTGGCCCTGCCGCGCCTGGCGACCGGCGTCGGTGGCCTGGACTGGGCCGAGGTACGGCCGGTGGTCGAGGAGCGGCTCGGCGGGCTGGCGATCCCGGTGTACGTGTACGCGGAGTTTCACGCGGGCCAGGCGGCGGCCGAA
>CAYNUO010000100.1:1834-9325 GCA_964400405.1 uncultured Bifidobacteriaceae bacterium
GTAGGCTGTGCGCAGCAGGAGGGTGGACTGATGGCATCGAACGCGCAAACGACCTGGAACCTTCGTGGCACCGGATATGAGTTCTGCAACTGCGACTTCGGCTGCGGCTGCAACTTCGGCGGCTTCCCGAACTCGAAGGACGGCAGCTGCCGCGCCCTCGTCGGCATGCAGATCGCTGACGGTCGCTGCGGGGACGTCAACCTGTCCGGCCTGCGCTGCGCGGCGATCCTGTCGTGGCCGAAGGCCATTCACGAGGGCAACGGGCAGTGCGTGTTCGTCGTCGAGCCGTCCACGACCGAGGCGCAGATCGGCGCCCTCTCGCAGATCTTCACCGGCAAGCTTGGCGGCATGCCGTGGGAGATCCTCGGCACGACGTTCGAGGTCGTTGGCCTCCAGAAGGCGGCCATCACGATGGAGGGGGAAGGCGTGAACCGCCACCTGCGTGTGGAGGGCATCGCCGAGGCGCGTGGTGAAGCGTTCAAGAACCCGGTAACCGGCGACCCGCACCAGGCGGTCATCGATCTGCCGGATGGCTTCATCTGGACACGTGGCCAGTGCGGAACGGGGACGTTCACGGCGGCGTCGGCGCCGCTGGATCTCTCCTTCGCGAAGACGAACTGGATTCTCTACGAGTTCGCCTGGACGAACGCCGCCAGCACCGCGGCAGCCTGAGCGTCAGCGCAGATAGACCCAGACGGCGGCGGCGACGAGCAATACGCCGCTGACCTTTGCGCTGTACACGCCGAACGGCGCGAGCTTCTCGACCGCGACGAGCGCCGTCAGGGCCAGGATGACGGCCAGGCTCATCACGCCGCCCGCGAAGAGCAGCAGCATCAGCGCCCAGCAACAGCCGAGGCAGTACACGCCGTGCTCGGTGCCCAGCGCGAACGCGCCGCCGGCACCCTCGCGTTGCTCGGACGCCAGCAGGGACAGCGGCGTCCGGCAGTATCGGAGACACGCGAGCTTTCGCGGGGTCCACTGATAGACGCCGGCGACGAGCAGCAGGCCAGCGGCGAGGTGTGACATGGCTGGTTCGAGCATCGGGGTCAGGAGCCCGGATCGCGAGAGCAGCCCCTGCAGCGCCGTGGCCGCCAGGCTGAAGAGCGCCCAGATCGCCAGGTAACCCCCGACCAGCGCATGGAGCTTCCGGATTCCCGGAGATGGCGGCCGGCGGGCGTCGGCCGTCGCGTAGAGCAGCACGAACGGTGACGCAGACGGCAGCATCATCGCGGCCATCATGGCCGCCCACATCGCCCACATCAGCAGGAAGTACGGCGGATCCCACGTGCCGGCCATCATCCACGCGGACGAACCCGTCATCGGGCCGTACATGTCCCGCGCCATCGTGACGATCCAGCCC
This sequence comes from uncultured Bifidobacteriaceae bacterium, assembly GCA_964400405.1. Classification (GTDB taxonomy): domain Bacteria; phylum Acidobacteriota; class Vicinamibacteria; order Vicinamibacterales; family UBA2999; genus CANKJK01. The sequence goes on from CAYNUO010000100.1 coordinate 3,195, forward strand.
CAGCACGCCAGCGGCAGGCCGAAGAGCAGCAGCGCCAGCGTGACGCGTTGATGCGCGAAGGCGCTGCGAATCAGTGAAGGTGGCGTGGTCACGCGCCGCGCCGCGTCTGAAGCGTGACCACGCCTGACTCCCGGGTTATGGCCGCTGGCTGGCCGGCGGCACGTGGCCGTTCAGGCGGAGGTAGACGACCATCTGCCCGTAGGTGTCCCACGTGTGGCCGAGCAGGAAATACGCCACGCGCGACCGGCTCGACATGCCACCCATGAACGGCGGCACCTTGACCTGCTCGAGGAGCTGGTCGGCGCTGAACTCGTTGATGACGGCCGTGCCGAAATCGAAGGACGCCTCGACCGCCTTGATGATCTCGGCCTTCGAGGTGGCCTTGAGATTCGCCTCGGGCGCGGCTGTCTTGCCGCCGAGCGCCTTGAGGAAGTTCAGGTTGGCGCCGGCCACGTGGAGCGCGTGTTCCCCGAAGTTGCGCTGCGCGGGTGTGGACTTGAACGTGAACTTGTCTTCCGGCATCTCGTTCGTGAGCTTCACGAACGTGGCCTTCATGTCGGCCCAGTCCTTCAGGACCTCGGCCTTGACGTCGGCCTTCTGCGCAAAGGCGGGTGTGGATACGAGCGCGAGCACAGCCAGCGCACTGGCAAAACGAACAGCGGTTCTCATCGGTAAATCCCCCTGACCCGGGAGTATAGCGGCCCGCGGCGATTGTGTGGACTTAAGGATCTCTTAAGACTCGCTGCCTAGGCTGACTCCAGTTCGACAGGAGACAGCCATGACCAACCGCATCCGACTGATCACCGCCACCGCCGCCCTCAGCGTGCTGCTGACCGGCGCCCTTGCCGCGATGGCGCCACGCGACTTCCTCGCCTCGTTCGAGGCGAGCGCCAAGAAGGCGGACCCCGCCTTCGCTGCCTCCGCGCCGCGCGGGCAGGCCTTCTTCAACACCCGCCACGGCAACGACTGGACGTGTGCCACCTGCCACACGGCGAATCCCGCGTCCGGCGGCCGCCACACCGTCACCGGAAAGCTCATCAAGCCGCTGGCACCCTCGGCTCAGCCGGATCGGCTGACCGACCCGGCAAAGGTCGAGAAGTGGTTCGGCCGCAACTGTCACGACGTACTGAACCGCGAGTGCACGGCCCGCGAAAAGGCGGATGTCGTCGCCTGGCTGCTCACCATCCGCTGAGGAGGCTCCCATGACGATTCGACTGACGACGCTGCTCACCCTCGGCCTGGCCCTCCCTGCGTGGGCAGGCCAGAGCCCCGCACCCCAGCTCACGCCAGCCGCGACCTTCAAGGAGGAGTGCGCGAGTTGTCACGTGCCGTATCCCGCACGCCTGCTCCCGGCGGAGTCATGGCGGGCGCTGATGGCGGGCCTGCCGTCGCACTTCGGCACCAACGCGGCCCTCGACGCGCCGACGGCCAGCGTCATCGAGCGCTTCCTCGTCGCCAACGCCTCGATGCGTCCGGTGCGGAGCACGGCCCCCGGCGTCGGCCCGGTCATCCGCATCACGGAGACGTCGTGGTTTGCGAAAGAGCACCGTGAGGTGCCGGCACGGCGGTGGGCCTCGCCCGAGGTGAAGAGCAAGGCCAACTGCTCGGCCTGTCACCTGGGGGCAGAGCGCGGCAACTTCGAAGACGGCATGTCGGGCTCGGGCGCTGGCTCGGGCTCTGGCGCAGGGAGGCGGTGATGGCGGCCACGGTGCGGATGACGCGTGTGTTCGTGTGGGATCTCGTGGTGCGGGCCGGGCACTGGTTGCTCGCGGCGGCCTTCGTGGGCGCGTTCCTCACAGCCGAGACGGAGCGGCTGCGCCTTGTGCACGTGCGGCTGGGGTTGGCGGTGGTGGGCATTGTGCTCTTCCGGATCCTCTGGGGCTTCGTGGGCACGCGCTACGCCCGCTTCTCCGCGTTCGTGACCGGACCCGCGCCCGTGCTCCGCTATCTGAAGGCGGTCTTCTCCCGGCACCCCGAGCAGCATGTCGGTCACAACCCTGCGAGCGCGGCTGCCATCGTGGGCATGCTGGCGCTGGGCCTGACCACGGGCGCCACGGGCTGGATGGTGTACGAGGAGGTCGGCCCGGCGTGGCTGGGTGAGCTTCACGGGGCCTCGGCCTGTGCCATGCTCACGCTGGTGGTGCTCCACGTGGCCGGCGTCGTGCTCGCCAGCGTCCGCCATCGTGAAAACCTCATCGGCGCGATGGTGACCGGCTGGAAGGCGGCGCCTCAGGACCGCGCCTGAAGGAGCGACGACGCGCGTGCGGATTCTGCTGGTGGAGGATGACGGGCTGCTCGGCGATGGCATCCAGGCCGGCTTGCGGCAGACCGGGTTCACCGTCGAGTGGGTCCGCGACGGGCTCGCGGCCGAGGCGGCGCTGGCCGTCGAACCGTTTGCGGCCATCGTGCTCGACCTCGGCCTGCCGGGCCTGAGTGGCATCGAGGTGCTGCGTCGCCTGCGCGCGGCGCGCAACCGCACGCCGGTGCTGATCCTGACGGCGCAGGACGCCGTCGACGATCGCATCCGTGGCCTGGACGCCGGTGCGGACGACTACGCGGTCAAGCCGTTCGACCTTGGCGAACTCGCGGCACGGCTGCGCGCGCTCATCCGCAGAGGAGACGGCCGCGCCACGCCCACGCTGACGGTGGGCGATCTTGCGCTCGACCCGGCGGGTCGCACCGTGACACTGGCCGGCGCCGCTGTGGAACTGTCGGCACGCGAGTTCGCGATCCTGCACCTGCTGATGCGACACGCCGGGAACGTGCTGACGCGCGCGCAGCTGGAAGAGCAGCTGTACGAGTGGGGGCAGGAAGTGGAAAGCAACACCGTGGAGGTGTTCATCCATCACCTGCGCAGGAAGCTGGGGGCCGGGCGCATCAAGACGATTCGCGGCGTGGGCTACCTGCTGCCTGTGCCGGAGGGGGAGTGAGGATGGCCGCCCGCCCCCTTTCGCTGCGCGCGCGCCTGCTGGTGCTGGTGCTCGCGGCCGTGGTCGTCGCGTTTGCGCTCGCGACGGCTGGCGCCTACCTCGAGACCCGGCACGAGGTCGACGCGCTGCTGGATGCGCACCTGGAGCAGTCGCTGGCGCTGCTGGTGGCGCAGGCCGGCGAGGACCTGGAGGAGTACGACACGGAGCATGCGGGGGAGGGCGTGGCCGTCTCGAACGCGGTCGCGTTCCAGATCTGGGACAGGGGCAGCCGGCTCGCGCTGCACTCGGCCAACGCACCGGACACCCCGCTGGGCGACACGCGCACGGGGTTCAGCGACCGCGTGATCGGAGGCATTGGATGGCGGGTCTACACCTCCTGGGATCACGAGGGCGAGTACCTGATCCACGTCGGCGAGCGCGTCGATGCGCGGCAGGAGATCCTCGAGGACCTCGTGGGCGCGGTTCTGGCCCCGCTGCTGGTGGCCTTGCCGGTGCTCGGGCTGCTGGTGTGGCTCGCGGTGAGCCGCGGGGTGCGGCCGGTGGCGCGCGTGGCAGACGAGGTGCAGCAGCGGGATTCCGAGCGGCTCGACCCGCTGGACCTCAGCGGCGTACCCGGTGAACTCGTGCCGCTGGTCGAGCGGCTCAACACGCTCTTCGCGCGCGTGACGCGCTCGTTGGATCACGAGCGGCGGTTCACCGCCGATGCCGCCCATGAGCTGCGCACGCCGCTGGCCGCCATCCGCGCGCAGGCGCAGGTGGCGCTCGGAGCCACCGACGCCGATGCGCGCGCCGCCGTGCTGCAGAAGGTGATCGCGGGATGCGATCGGGCCGCCCGCCTGGTCGAGCAGCTGTTGACGCTCGCGCGGCTTGACGGAGTGCCGGGCGCGCCCCCGGACACCGTGGACCTCTCGCGTCTGGCTGCCGAGGTCGTGGCCGAGGCCGCGCCCGCGGCGCTTGCGCGCTCGATCGACATCGGGCTTGACGCCGCACCGGACGCCTCGGTGCGAGGGCATGCTGCCCTGCTGCGCGTACTGATCCGGAACCTGGTGGACAACGCCGTGCGGTACAGCCCGGGTGAGGGCGATGTCCGCGTGGAGATTCACCGGCAGGACGGCCGCATCGTGCTGCGCGTCCTGGACAGCGGCGACGGCATTCCCCCGGAGGACCGCGCGCGCGTCCTCGAACGGTTCTACCGCGGGGCCGGCGCGAGGTCCGAGGGGAGCGGGCTCGGCCTCTCGATCGTGACGCGCGTCGCGGAGGTGCACGGCGCGGCCGTCACGATTGGAGAAGGCCTGAAGGGCCGCGGCACGGGTGTCGCCGTGGCGTTTCCCCGAGGGGCCTAGTACTGATCGAGCCCTTCGGTCAGCTCGATCACCGTGCCCCACGGATCCGTGAGGAAGGCGATGCTCAGGCCGAGCACCTTCCGGTGCGGCATGTCGAGCTTCACGCCGGCCGCTTCGAGCTCCTTGCAGAACGCCTCGAGGTTCTTGACCTCGAAGCCGATGTGGTCGAGCACGCGATCCTTCGTCGTGGCCGGCGCTTCTTTCGCCGGCGTGTACATCAGGATGACGCCCGGGAGCGCCTGCACGTCGCGGGCGACCAGCTTCGCGGGCTTCGCGCCGAAGGTCTTCGCATACCAGGCCTTCATCTCGTCCGGTGCCGTTGTGGCGAAGTGCAGGTGGTGGTTGCCGACGCCGGCGGCCGACGTGTTCTCGACCAGCTCGACGAGCGTGTCGTCGGGACCCATCGCGAAGGCGACGGTGAGGCCGCCGGTCTCGAGGATGTCGTCTTTCACCGGCATCGTGGGCGGAAGCTCGGTCTTCGTGACGATGGGGTAGCCGGCGGCGCGGAGCCTGTCGAGGGCCGCGCGCATGTTCGGCACCTCGACGCCGATGTGACCGACGGACGTGCCCTTTGTGCCGCCTTTCGGCGCCATGGCCTGCAGCAGGACGACGGTGTTGTTGATGCGGATGACGTCAAACGGACCGAGCTTCCTGGGCCCTACGGTGCCGCCGAGCCCGTCCACCCAGAACTTCCTGTGCGCGGCGACGTCGGTGACGTGCAGGTGGTGGTGACCGTAGACGACCCGCGCGTCGCTCTTGATGACCTGCGCGTGCGCGGTATGTGCGGTGCCGAGCCATCCCGCCACGAGCACGAGTCCGAGAAGGTGTGTTCTCACATGAGCCTCCGAAGGTGCCGTGAATCAGCCGCCCGATTCTGCCACGAACTCCGCGCGGGGTCGCGCATCGTTTAAGCTGACCGCATGGACCCACGCGAGCAGGAGGTGCCGGCCTCGGCTCCAGTCATCGACTGCGCCGCGTACGCCGGAGGGCGGCGGGTCGCGGACGTGGGGATCGAGCAGATCCCGGCCGCGCTCGCCACACCGGGGCAGTTCGTGTGGCTCGGTCTCTACGAGCCGGATCTGGCCGTGTTGCGAACGCTTCAGCGGCAGCTCGACCTGCACGACCTCGTCGTCGAGGACGCCGTCAAGGCGCACCAGCGTCCCAAGGTCGAGCTGTACGACGACGACCTGTTCGTCGTCCTCCGGACGGCGCATCGCGAGGACGGGTCCCGGCTGGAGTTCGGCGAGACCCATCTGTTCGTGGGGCTGAACTACGTCGTCACGGTCCGGCACGGCTCGCTGCGGTCGCACATCGGGCTGCGGCAGAGCTGCGAAACGATGCCGGGGTTGCTGGCGATGGGACCGGGCTACGTGCTCTACGCCGTCATGGACTTCGTCGTCGATCAGTATCTGCCCATCGTTCAGGAGATCGAGGGCGACGTCGAGGAGATCGAAGGGAAGCTGTTCGGCGGAGAAGTGGACGGCGACACCACGGCACGCGTCTATCACCTCAAGCGGGATCTGGTCGCGCTGCGGCGCGCGCTGTCCCCGCTGGTCGACATCTGCAACCGGCTCATGCAGTTCAACCTGCCGCAGGTGCCCGAGGCCACGAAGCCGTACTTTCGCGACATCTACGACCACGTCATCCGCCTGAACGAGTCGATCGACGCGCAGCGCGAGCTGCTCTCGGCCGCGCTCGAGGCGCACATGTCCGTCATGTCTGTCGCGCAGAACGAGCAGATGAAGCGCATCACGGCGTGGGCGGCCATGATCGCCGTGCCGACGATGATCGCGGGCATCTACGGCATGAACTTCGCGCACATGCCGGAGCTGCAGTGGGAGTACGGCTACTACGCGTC
>CAYNUO010000101.1:0-1529 GCA_964400405.1 uncultured Bifidobacteriaceae bacterium
CTGTGCCAGGTGCTGAACCCGGGGAACTGCGACGAAGCGATTGTGCGCGTCGAGGTCACGGCCGCCGCGATCGACGCGGTCAACGACGCGGGTGTCGTGGTCAACGGTCTGACCGGTGGGACGGCCTTCACCAACGTCCTGGCCAATGACACGCTGAACGCCCAGCCCGTTTCGGCTCCGGCGGTAACGGTGACGACGGTCTCGGCTCCGGCCGGCGTCAGCCTGAGCGGGCTGAACGTCGTGGTCGCGCCCGGCACGTCCGCGGGTCCCTACCAGCTGACCTATCAGATCTGCGAAGTCATCAACCCGACCAACTGCGACCGGGCTGACGTGACGCTCAACGTGGCCGCGCCGGTGATCGACGCGGTCAACGATGCCGGCCTGGCTGTGAACGGCGCCACCGGCGGCCAGAGCGTCCCGTCCGTCTTCGCGAACGACACGCTGAACGGCGCGGCGTTTGCCCCGGCGGCGGTGGTGCTGACAACGGTCAGCTCGACCCATCCGAACGTGGGCTTCACGGGAACGGGCACGGCGGTGGGCGTCCTTCCGAACACGCCCGCCGGCAACTACGTCGTGCGGTACCGGGTCTGCGACGTCGTGAACCCGACGAATTGCGACGAAGCGGATGTCACGGTTCCCGTTCTGGCGGCGGTTATCGACGCCGTGAACGACCTCGGCGTCTCCGTGAATGGCGCCCTCGGCGGCGTCAGCTTCGTCGGCGTGCTCGATAACGACACCCTCAACGGCGCGCCGGCGACCTCGGGTACGGTGCTGACGTTCGTCAGCGCCTCCCACCCCGGCATTTCACTGGTCGGCACCAGCGTCCAGGTGGCGCCCGGCACGCCTGCGGCGAGTCACAGCCTGGTCTACCGGATTTGCGAGGGCCTGAACCCGACGAACTGCGACACGGCGACCGTGACGGTCCCTGTGACCGCGGCGCCGATCGACGCGGTGAATGATGCGGGCGCCTCCGTGAACGGTCTGCTTGGCGGAACCGCGCTGGCGAACGTGCTGGTGAATGACACGTTGAACGGCGCGGCGGCGACGCTGGCGAACGTGACGCTGTCCTTCGTCAACGGCACGGCGGGCCTGACGTTGAACGCGGCGACGGGCGCGGTGACGGTGGCGGCCGGGACGGCGGCGAACCCGGCGGCGACGCTGACCTACCGGATCTGCGAAGTGCTGAACCCGGGCAACTGTGACACCGCGACGGTGACCGTGCCGATTCTGGCCGCGGTCATCGACGCCGTGAACGACGCGGGTGCCTCGATTAACGGTGCCACCGGTGGTCTCGCCCTGGCAACGGTGCTGACGAACGACACGCTGAACGGCGCGGCGGCCACGACGGCGAACGTCGTCATCTCCTTCGTCAATGGCACGGCGGGTCTGACGCTGAACCCGGCAACGGGTGCGGTGACGGTGGCGGCCGGGACGGCGGCGAACCCGGCGGCCACGCTGACCTATCGGATCTGCGAGGTGTTGAACCCGGGCAACTGCGACGATGCTACGGTGACGGTGCCGATTCTGGC
>CAYNUO010000101.1:1629-9040 GCA_964400405.1 uncultured Bifidobacteriaceae bacterium
GCGGCGTCGCCGGTCGGGTCGCCCTATCAGCTGACGTATCGCCTCTGCGAAACCATCAATCCCGGCAATTGCGACCAGGCTGTCGTGACGGTGCCGGTGGTTGCGGCCGCGATCGATGCCGTCAACGACAGCGGGTCGGTGAACAGCCTCACAGGCGGCACCGCGGTCGCCAACGTGCTCGGCAACGACACGCTCAACAGCGTGCTCGCCGCGCTCGGCCTCGTGACAACCACTCAGGTGTCAACCTCGAACCCTGGCGTCACACTGAGCGGCACCGGCGTCACCGTGACGGCCGGAACCCCGGCGGGTGTCTATACGCTGACCTACTCGATCTGCGAGACGCTCAATCCGTCCAACTGTGACCAGGCAGTCGTGACGGTGACGGTGAACGCTCCGGTTATCGACGCGGTGAACGATTCGGGCAGCGCGGACGGCACGGCGGGCGGCACGGCTGTGGCGGATGTCATCAGTAACGACACGCTGAACGGGACGCCGGTCTCGTCCACGGCGGTGACCGTCTCGCAGGTGTCTACCTCGCACGCGGGCGTCACGCTGAGCGGCCGGAGCGTGGTCGTCGCGGCCGGCACGCCGGCCGGCACTTACACGCTCGTCTACTCGATCTGCGAGGTCGTCAACCCGACCAACTGCGATACGGCTACGGTCACGGTGACGGTCACGGTGCCGAACAAGGTGCCGACTGCGGTTGATGACGCGGCAACGACGAACGAGGACACGCCCGTGACGGACACGGCGGCGACCAACGATACCCTCGGCGACGGCGCGCACACGTGGACGCTGGTCGGCACCAACGGTGGTGCCGCGCATGGCACGGTCACGATGACGTCCGCTGGCGTCTACACCTACACGCCGGCCGCGAACTACCACGGCGTGGACGTGTTCAGCTACCGGGTCTGCGACCTCGACAACGACTGCAGTCAGGCGCGCGTCACGGTCACGATCAACTCGGTGGACGACGCCCCGACGGCGGCCGCCGACACGAACACGACCCGGGCCGGCGTGGCGGTGAGCGCGTCGGTGACGGGTAACGATACGCAGTCGGGTGACGGCGGCAATACCTGGACGCTGGTCGGCACCAACGGCGGTTCCACGCACGCAACCGTGACGATGACGGCGGCAGGTGTCTACACCTACACGCCGAACGCCGGGTTCGTCGGGACCGACACGTTCACCTATCGTCTCTGCGATGCCGACGGCGACTGCGCCACGGCGACGGTCACGATCACCGTGACGAATCGGCCGCCGGTCGCCGTCGACGACACTGCGACGACCAATGCCGGAACCCCGGTGACGATCACCGTGCTCTCCAACGACAGCGATCCGGACGGAGACACGCTGACCGTGACGACATTCACGGCGGTGACGAGTGGCAGCGGCACGCTGGTCAAGACCGGCAATACCTTCACCTACACGCCCGCCCCCGGCTTCACCGGCACCGCGACCTTCACCTACACGGTGAGCGACGGCAAGGGCGGCACGGCGACGGCCACGGTCACGATTCTGGTCAAGGCCACGAACACCTGCGACGACAACAGCAGTGACGACAAGAGCGGTGACGGCAACAGCAGCGACGATCGCAGCGGCGATCACCGGAGTGGGAAGTCCGGCAGCAGGAGCGGGAAGAGCCGCGACGGAAACAGCGGCGACAGCAAGAGCTGCGACGACCACGGGAGCGATGACCACAGCAGCGGCGACCATGGGAGCGACGACGGCTCCGGCGGCCATCACGGCGACAAGTGCAAGGGGAACAAGGGCCACGGCCATCACGACAGCGATGGCTGCCCGGCGGGGACGCACAAGAAGCGCATGACGGGCGGTGGCAGCGTCTTTACCGCCTCGAACGACCGCGTGACCCACGGCATGGAGCTTCACTGCGACGTCAACGCGAAGCCGAACAACCTGGAAGTCAACTGGGGGAAGGGCCAGAACTTCAAGTTGTCTGCCTTGACCAGCGTGCGCTGCACCGACGCACCCGGCATAGGCCCACGAAAGCCCGTAGCGGGTTTTGACACCATGGTCGGTACGGGCACGGGATCCTACGAAGGGAAGTCTGGTGCCACCGTCAGCTTCACCTTCACGGACGCCGGTGAGCCGGGCAGGGCAGATGTGGCGACCATCACGGTCAAGGACGCAAGCGGCCGGATTGTGCTCACGGTCAGCGGGCCGGTATCCAACGGTAACCAGCAGGCTCACGGCGGGTAGACCGTCGCTTCTTCGCCTGGTACGTTCTTCGAGGCTCGCCCCCGCAACGGGGCGAGCCTTTTGTCTTCCCGGTATCCCAGTCGACCCATTCCACCCCGCGAAAACCGGTGGTACAGTCACCAACGCGCATGCCCCCGGCTGATGCCAAGCCCTCTTCCGTAGACCCGCGTCGCGTGGACGTCGGCCGCCTCTCACGACGGCTGTTCCTCTGCTGCCTCGGGGCCGTCGTCTTCCTTTGGTCGCTCGACTACTTCGTCAACTATTCGGAGTGGACGAACATCGGCGCGATCCGGCGCATGTGCAACATGACGCGCGAAGACGGACTCGCCTCGTGGTTTCAGGTCACGCAGACCCTGCTGACGGGCCTCACGGCGTTTCTGATCTGGGCCTCCGTGCGCCACCAGTCGAAGGATCGCTGGCACGTGCGTGGCTGGTTCGTCGTGGCGATGTTCTTCCTGTATCTGGCCGTTGACGACGGTGCGCAGGTTCACGAGCGGATCGGGACGGCCTTTGACACGCTCCGCGAACGAGGCGTCGGCCCCGGCGTACTGTTTCCGAGCTATGCCTGGCAGATCCTGTTCGTGCCCTTGCTGGGAGCTGTCGGCCTCTTCATGTTCGCGTTCCTCTGGACGGCGTTCGGCACTGCGCGCGGGCGCATGCTGGTTATCCTCGCGATCCTCTTCCAGGTAGCGGCCGTGGGACTGGACTTCCAGGAAGGGCTCGCCCCGGACCATCCACTGAACGTCTACTCCGCGATCGTCAGTCGATGGGACTTCACCGAGTTCGCAGACCGCCAGTTCGGCGAAACGCCGTTCGATACCGTCACGCACTTCTCGCAGTCACTCGAGGAAGGGATCGAGATGCTCTCGATTTCGCTCTTCTGGGCAATGTTCGTCCGCCACCTGGCCAGAGAGCCTCAGGCGGTTGCGTTCCGCTTCTACGAGACGCGCCGCGACTGAGCTGCCTCGCCTGCCCAAACTCTCCCCAGGGCTGGCTGGCAATTGGACAAGACGGCCGATTTGACCATGTGAATAATCGTTCACATGTTCATGCCCGTTCGCGCCCGTTTCGCCCTCCTGGTTGTTCTTGGCTCTCTGCTTCTCCCTATCGACGTGTCCGCCCAGTCGGCCCGTACAGGTAGCGTCACGGGCACGGTTCGCGACGCTCAGGGGGCATCTCTGCCGGACGTCCCGGTCGACGCAGCCTGCGGGTTTGTGCGGGTTCACGTCCAGACTGACGCGGCCGGGGTGTACACATTCTCCGGGCTGCCGGCCGGTGCCTGTGTCATCTCCTCCCGCGCGATGCTCGTTGCCGCGGCCGAGGACCGCGTCGTGGTCAGGGCTGGCGCAACTGAGACGCTGGACCTCGCCCTCGCCGTTCGCGGCTTCGGCGACGCGGTGTCCATCACCGCCGCGCGTGGTGACGCTGAGAGCCGGTTCGGTTCCCCCCAGTTCACCTCGGTGCTCACAGCCAGCGAGATCGGGATGCGGCCCTACTATCTGCTGCCTCAGGCCCTTCGCGATCAGCCAGGGGTCCTGCTGCAGCAGACCACGACCGCGCAGACATCGCCGATCCTGCGCGGCTTCACGGGACAGAGCAACGTCTACCTGATCGACGGTGTCCGCTTCAACGTGTCGACATGGCGCTCGGGCCCCAGCCAGTATCTGGCGTGGATCAACTCGGCCGTGGCCGATCGGATTGAAATCGTCCGGGGTCCGTCAGGCGTGCAATACGGCTCAGACTCGCTCGGCGGTACGATCAATGTCCTCACCGCCGCGCCCGACTTCAGCACCGCCGGGGTCAAGGTGGGGGGAACTTTTGAACTGGGGGCGACGACCGCGGCCCGGAGCGGCAACGGCCAGGGCACGATCTCGGTGAGCCTTCCGCGCGCGGCCTTCCTTGCCGGGGCATCCTCGATGACTGTCGGCGACCTCCGGCCCGGCGGTGGTGTTGATTCCCACGCGGCGGTCACACGATTCCTTGGCCTGCAGTCGACCGCCGTCAACGGCGAGCATCTGCCGTCGAGCGGCTACGACCAGACAGGGGCCTTCTTCTCTGGCCGGATCCAGGCAGGATCAAGGGGGCTGGCGAGCGTCTTCTACGCGCACGAGAGCCAGACGGGTGCCAGCCGGTACGACCGCATCGACGGCGGCGACGGTCTCCATCGCTCCGGCTTCGAACCCCAGCGGCTGGATCTTGCGATCTTCCGCTACAGGGCAGCACGCGTTGCCGGTCTCGATGAGCTCGCCGCCACCTTCTCTGTGAACCGGCAGGGCGATGGGCGTTTCGAGCAGACGCGCCCCACCGCGGTCCTTGATGCGCAGGGGGCCACGACGACCGCGCTCGGCTATCAACTGGAGGCGAGGAAGCGAGCCGGTTCCCACTCCGTCACGGGTGGTATCGAGCTGTTCGATGAAGACATTTCAGCGACCAGAACGCAGCGCAACCCTGTGACGGGTGTCGTGACGCCGAACAGACCCGACGTGCCAGACGGGACCACCTACCGTACCCTCGGGCTGTTCGCGCAGGATCTCGTCGAGCTCATTCCGGAGCGCCTGTCTGTGAAGGCCGGCGTGCGCTACGGGCGCTTCCAGTTCCAGACCACCCCGGATTCGACCTTCGGCGTGACCGCCGAGCGCGTCGTGTCCGACGCCGTGACCTTCACGGCGGGTACCGTGGTCGGCCTCACGAAGCACATCAACGCCACGTTCAATGCGAGCCGCGGCTTCCGCGCGCCAAATGCCGCTGACTTCGGCAGCGTCGGCCTCACCGGAGGAGGTGGATTCGAGATTGCGCCTTCCTCCGCGGCGGCCCTCGGTGGTCTGGTCGGGTCCACTGGTGCCGCGGGTGCCGTGTCGACCGGCGCGCCGGTTCCCGCGCTCGGACCGGAAGTGGTGTACGCGTTCGAGCCTGGTATCCGAGTGCGCGCTGGCCGGCTCGAGGCGAGCGTGACGGTGTTCGACCTCGAGTATCTCGACGTGATTGAGCGTCGCGCCATCGCGTTCAATCGAAACGTTGTCGGCACCACGATCTCCGGTTTCGATGTCGTTCGTCAGGACGCGAACGGCCTCGCTTTCATCGCGCAGGACATTCGTCCGATCGCCACGCGCATCAACGCCGGCCATGCGAGATTGATTGGATACGAGGCCGAAGGACAGGTCCGCCTCACGTCGCAACTCAGCATTCACCTGCAATCTTCGATGACCAATGGGCGCCTGCTTGCGACCGGCGAATACCTCCGTCGCATGCCGCCACCGCTCGGCGGCGCGGGTGTACGGTGGAGTCGTGGCCGGTTGGTTGTCGATGGAACGGCGAACTGGGCGCGACCCCAGCGTCGCTTCAACGCCGGCGACCTCACCGACGCGCGCATTGGTGGCACCCGCACGCGCGCGTCGATTGCGAGCTACTTCAGTGGGACCGCATCCGACCGCGGGCTCGTCGCCGGCGGGCTGTTGCTGCAGACGGGTGAGACCCTTGCGCAGGTCCAGGATCGCGTGCTCGGTGCGGCCACGTCGGCGCCACTGTTCACCGAGCACCCGGGATTCTTCATCGTCGGCGCCAGTGCGAACGTTCGCCTGTCACCGTCCATCAGTGTCATCCTGATCGGAGAGAACCTGGCGGACAGAAACTACCGCCTCTACGGCTCCGGCGCGGACGCTCCTGGACGCAATCTCCAGGTCCGCCTGAAGGCCTCCTTTTAGGGTTTTGTGAAGCGGACTGTTGACAGCTGCGCGGACTTCCGGTGTATAATCCTCAAGTTCGTTGGCCCCGGCGCCTGCCGGGGTTGCGGTCTGGGCAAGTTCGCGGATAGCATCAACGAACCCGCAATCTGAGGCTTCACTCCAGTGCACTGCGCTCGGGGCTTGACAGCGCGGTGACGAGTTAGTATTCTCAGAAGGTTCCCCTAAACACGGACGGAAACGGCCGGTCGGTGGGGACTCGACGATGTCGAGCCGAGAGGCAAGGCATTGCCGGGCATCCGGTTCTTTGAAAACTAGATAGAGCGTGCAAGCACTAACGACTGGTTTGCCGGTTCCTGGCCCGTAAGGGCTTGGGCAGGTAAACCGCCCGTCGAGTGTCAGCAGGCGGCACCGCAGCAATGCGGTGAACCGTCTACCAACACGAAGTACAAACAACGCAGAGCCAAGTCAATCGGCGCTCGCGTTAAACAGTTGCGACCCCGAGTCAGCCGGCGCAAGTCGGCAAAACAAGGGGAAACAGCGAATTTAACATGAGAGTTTGATCCTGGCTCAGAATCAACGCTGGCGGCGTGCCTAACACATGCAAGTCGAACGCGGCTATCCCGCAAGGGATAGCTGAGTGGCGAACGGGTGAGTAACGCGTGGGTGACCTACCTTCGAATGGGGGATAACGTCCCGAAAGGGACGCTAATACCGCATAACATCCCGCCTTTGAACAGGCGGACATCAAAGCTGGGGATCGCAAGACCTGGCGTTTGAAGAGGGGCCCGCGTCTGATTAGCTAGTTGGTGGGGTAATGGCTCACCAAGGCGACGATCAGTATCCGGCCTGAGAGGGCGGACGGACACACTGGGACTGAGACACGGCCCAGACTCCTACGGGAGGCAGCAGTGGGGAATTGTTCACAATGGGCGCAAGCCTGATGACGCAACGCCGCGTGGAGGATGAAGGTCTTCGGATTGTAAACTCCTGTTGCCCGGGACGAAAAGCTCTGACCTAACACGTCAGAGTCTGACGGTACCGGGTGAGGAAGCCCCGGCTAACTCTGTGCCAGCAGCCGCGGTAATACAGAGGGGGCAAGCGTTGTTCGGAATTACTGGGCGTAAAGGGCGCGTAGGCGGCCTTCTAAGTCAGACGTGAAATCCCCGGGCTCAACCCGGGAACTGCGTCTGATACTGGAGGGCTTGAATCCGGGAGAGGGATGTGGAATTCCAGGTGTAGCGGTGAAATGCGTAGATATCTGGAGGAACACCGGTGGCGAAGGCGGCATCCTGGACCGGTATTGACGCTGAGGCGCGAAAGCCAGGGGAGCAAACGGGATTAGATACCCCGGTAGTCCTGGCCCTAAACGATGAATGCTTGGTGTGGCGGGTATCGATCCCTGCCGTGCCGAAGCTAACGCATTAAGCATTCCGCCTGGGGAGTACGGTCGCAAGGCTGAAACTCAAAGGAATTGACGGGGGCCCGCACAAGCGGTGGAGCATGTGGTT
>CAYNUO010000102.1:0-8941 GCA_964400405.1 uncultured Bifidobacteriaceae bacterium
AAACGCACCTCCGGCGGACCTGACGCATCCGGGCGGGAACCCTGTCGCCGCCCGTTGCCTGATTGACCAACGGGTCCCACCGGCGACATCCCACCCGGCGCCTGCGGTGCGTTTGTCGTGAAGACGGCATGCTCCACAGGCCCACCCGCAACGGCACCGCGCACCCGCGAACGTCTGAGCCGGGCTTACAGCCGCTCGAGATCCCGGCGCACTTCGTCCGACGTGCGCAGCTGGTTCGTCACGCCGAACGTGTTGAACTGGCGCGCGACCATCAGCGCGATCGTGCGGTCCGACTCGTTGTTCACGACGCCGTCCAGCGTGACCCGGCCACGCTCGACGATCACGTGGATCGACGGGTTGGCGCCCCAGCCGTACATCTGCAGCGCCGGATTGGCATAGAGCGCACGCGCGATGCCCAGTCGGAGGCGGTTGTCCATCTGCGACACCGGCAGCGTCTCGAGCTGATTGCGCACGGCGGTCACGCCCGCGATCTTTGTCACCCGCTTCTCGATGTCCGCGGCCTTGAACGGCAGTGTGACCTTGCCCGTGAGCGTGACGACGCCGTCGTCCACGTCGGCCCGCACGTTGTCGAAGATGGTGAAGAAGGCGTAGCCGGTCACCTGACGCGAGACGTCCTTGTAGATGTCGTAGTTCGAACGGTCGGCGGCGGACGCGGGCCCGGCGATCCCGAGCAGCACGGCAACAGACAGCACCAGTTTGGTCATGGCAGGTCTCCTATTCCTGCGGGAGGCCACTTCAAACCGGGTGCCAGCGCCGGCCGGTGCGTTCGGCGTGTGTTCTAGGCGGAAAACGAAGGACTGACTCCGGCTGTGTCCTGATCCGGCGACACTGCTCTCATAGCGATCCGCACGTGGTGTTTCGTCGCCACTGCTGGCTCCGTGCGCGCGGGAGAAACGCACCTGGCTCGTGTACAAGCCAAGTCGCCTGCAGGTGTCGACAAAACACCACGCACGGCTCGCCGGGATCGCGGGCCTGCGCGGCCGGGAATCAGGCGTGACCGAGGAAGACGATCGTCGCGATGCCGAGGCCGACGAGGACGATCTGCCGCACGGCGCTCGAGTCCTCCGTCGTCCGGTGGAGACCCGGAATCAGGTCCGCCATCGCGACGTAGAGGAAGCTCGACGCGGCCATCGAGAGCGCGTACGGCACGAGCGTCGGCACCAGCGGCAGCGCGAACACGGCGATGAGCGCGCCGGCCGTGCTGGCCAGGCCGGAGAGGGCGTTGAGCAGCAGCGCCTTGCGCCGCGAGTAGCCGGAGTGCAGCAGGATTGCGAAGTCGCCGACCTCCTGCGGAATCTCGTGGGCCGCGACGGCGATCGCCGTGCTGATGCCGAGCGGCACCGACGTCAGGACGGCGGCGCCGATGAGCGCGCCGTCGACGAAGTTGTGGAACGTGTCGCCGATGAGCACCATCGGCGCCGCCTGCTCGTGGACCTCGCACTCGTGCGTGTGACAGTGCCGCCAGACGACGAGCTTCTCCAGCATGAAGAACAGCAGGATGCCGCCGAGCAGCGTGGCGAAGACCTGCACGGGCGGCAGGCTCTCGATGGCCTGCGGCAGGATGGCGAGCAGCGTCACGCCGAGCATCACGCCGACCGCGTAGCTGACGAGCCACGGGACGAGCTGGCTGCGTGTGGACTTCGGGAAGAGCAGGAACGCGGAGGCAACGGCGAGTCCGCCGAGCCCGCCGAGCAGGCTCAGCCCGATCGCGACGACAAAGAGTGGCAACGTCAGACCTGGGGCTGAGGCGTGGGCTTGCTGCCTTCGACGAACCGGTAGCCGTCCCGATCGGCGAGGATGCGGACCGGCCGGAACCCGCCGGACTTCAGCGCGCCGACGGTTTCACCCGTCGCGGCGTAGTGACCGTCCACCGGGTAGGGGCGGATCAGGCTCCCCAGACCGCCGCGTGGCTCGGCCTCGATGACCATCATCCGGCCGCCGACCCGGAGCACCCGCAGGCACTCCTCGACCGACCGGATCCGGGTGTAGGGCGCCATGCCCGCGATCAGGCCCTTGACGGCGTGCATCACGACGAGGTCGAAGCCGTCGTCGTCAAACGGGAGGGAGCGCAGTGTCGAGACCACCCGCACCTCGACCAATACCCCGGCCTTCTGGGCGGCTGCCCGGATCTTCGCCGCCTGACCCTCGTCGTTGGTGACGTGCGTGGCCGAGCCGCTCAGGCCGACCTTGCCGGCGAGCGCCGTGGCTGTGGCCGCGTCATCCAGGCCGATCTGGAGCAGGCGGTCGCCCATCTTGACGGCCGTCATCGTGATCGGGAGGGCTTCGAGCGTGGACTTACGGAAAAACATGAGGAATTCCCGCAATGATATAGTGTTTCGCTTGTGACTCCACCACTCAACATCGCCCCCGCACGCGGGCGCCTCGGCGTGCTCCTGGTCGGTCTGGGCGCGGTTTCGACGACCACCATCGCCGGCGTCATCGCCATCCGGAAGGGTCTCGCGTCGCCCATCGGTTCACTGACCCAGATGGGCGCGATCCGTCTCGGCAAGCGAACGGACAACCGGTCCCCGAAGATCAACGAGTTCGTCCCGCTGGCGCAGCTCGACGACCTGGTGTTCGGCGGCTGGGACATCTTCGAGGAGGACTGCTACGCCGCGGCGAAGACCGCCGGCGTGCTCGAAGCGTCGCTGCTCGAACAGATTCGGCCGGAGCTCGAGGCCATCCGCCCGATGCCCGCGGTGTTCGACCAGCGCTACGTGAAGCGGCTCTCGGGTCCGAACGTCAAGAAGGGCAAGAACAAGAAGGATCTGGCGGAACAGCTCATCGCCGACATCCGGAACTTCAAGGCGAAGAACAACTGCGACCGCATCGTCATGGTCTGGGTCGGCAGCACCGAGGTCTTCATGAAGGAAGGGCCGGTGCATCAGACGCTGGCCTCCTTCGAGAAGGGTCTCGAGGCGAGCGACGAGGCGATCCCGTCGAGCATGATCTACGCCTACGCGGCGCTGAGCGAGGGCATTCCCTTCGCCAACGCCGCGCCGAACCTCACGGCCGACGTGCCCGCGCTGCAGGAACTGGCCGCGAAGAACGGCTCGCCGCTCGCCGGCAACGACATGAAGACGGGGCAGACGCTGATCAAGACGATCATCGCGCCCGGCCTGAAGGCGCGCCTGCTCGGCGTGCGCGGCTGGTACTCGACGAACATCCTCGGCAACCGCGACGGCGAGGTGCTGGACGACCCGGAGTCGTTCAAGACGAAGGAAGAGAGCAAGAAGTCCGCGCTCGACTACATCTTCCAGCCGCAGCTCTATCCCGAGCTCTACAAGGATCTGTCCCACGTCGTGCGCATCAACTACTACCCGCCGCGCGGCGACAACAAGGAAGGCTGGGACAACATCGACATCGTGGGGTGGCTCGGCTACCCGATGCAGCTCAAGATCAACTTCCTGTGCCGCGACTCGATCCTCGCGGCGCCGATCGTGCTCGACTCGGCGCTCTTCATGGACCTCGCGAAGCGCGCGGGCATGAGCGGCATCCAGGAGTGGCTGTCGTTCTACTTCAAGGCCCCGATGCACGCGAAAGAGGTCTACCCGGAGCACGACCTGTTCATCCAGCTGATGAAGCTGAAGAACACGCTCCGCTACATGATGGGCGAGGAGCTCATCACGCACCTCGGCCGCGAGTACTACGACTAGCGCGAGGTAGACGATGAGCCTGAGCCCCGCCCCGACCGGTGTGCTGCTCCTGCTGCAGCAGCACGGTTACCTCGCCGGCGTGAATTCCGCGTGCGACTTCGGCTCCATGGAGTTCGACGCCCGCGCGAAGGAGAACAACAAGCCGTACGAGCGCTTCTTCGAAGGCCAGGGGAAGCCCGTGCCGTCGTCGCTGTACGACGCCGAGACCGGCCGGCTCTACGGCGTCGCGGGCGACATGTACCGCGCGCTCGGATGGGACTACGCGTCGTTCGATATCGACGGCCGCTGGGGAAGTTATCCGATTGACCTGAACGCCGAGACGCTGCCGGCCGAGTACCAGAAGCGATTCGGTCTGTCGATGAACATCGGCACGTCAGAGCACGTGTTCAACCAGTACAACTTCTTTCTCCAGTTCCACAACGTCACGCGTGTCGGCGGCCTGATGTTCCACGTCGTGCCGTTCAACAACTACGCGAACCACGGGCTCTACCAGTACTGCCCGACGTTCTTCCTCAGCCTCGCCCGGTACAACAAGTACGAGATGGTGGGGTTCTGGCAGACGTCGAAGCCGAACTTCTACTGGTTCCGGAACGGCCAGGCGAAGCCGGAGGGCGGGCGCGTGACGCTCGTCTGCGTGATGCGGCGGACGTCCGAGGACGAGTTCAGGTTTCCGCTGCAGATCAACGAGCCGATGCTGATCAACAGCGCCGCGGCCGCGCGGTACGGCACCTTCGAACGCGACTTCATGGAGGATCTCCGGTCGGGCGCCACGCTCCCGAGCGAGTTCCACCTGAACGTGGAGGAGGCCACCGTGACGCCCGGCCTGCCGGCCGTCGCGCCCGAGGCTGCGCCGACGGACGAGGAGCTCGCCGCGCGGCGGGCCCAGAAGGCCATCCGGCGGAAGGAAAAGGAAGACCGGAAGGCCGCGACCTACGCCGAGCGGGCGGCTGCGGGGCCCGGGCAGGGCGAGACCAACGGTCAGTAACGGGCCGGGCTGCGCCGCCCCGCCGCCCTCCGGTCACGCCGGGCGAGCTACCGCACCGGCAGCCAGAACGACGTCTTGATCACGAAGTAGTTGTTCCCGGGCTCTCCCAGGGACCGGAACGGGTCGCCCAGACCCACGCGCGTGCCGATCGCCTCGGTGACGCGCCGATCCTGCTGCCAGACCAGATACAGCAGACTTCCCGGCTTGTACTCCCACCGCAGTACCACGTTGCTGCGGAAGGACCGGACGTTGAAGTCGTTGTTGGCCACGCTGAAGCTGGCCGCGCCGTCGGTGACCAGCAGGCTCCCGTTCGCCTGCTTCGTCGCGGTGGTGCCGCCGGTGCCGTAGGTCCGGCGTTGCCGCGTACCGGCCGCCGCCAGTTCCCCGATGTCCGTGTAGCTGCCGCTGGCCGCGAACGGCTCCGCGTACACGTCCAGGTTGACGTCGGGCCGCAGCGTGTAGGTCGTCCTGACCTGCATCGAGTACGTGCTGCGGTCGATGCGTCCGAAGATGTAGCGGCGTCCGTAGGTGGCGGCGCTGCCGCCGGCCACCGACGTGATGAACTGCTGCGTATCCACCTGCCGCAGGAACGTCGGCGCGATCGAGAACTGCAACCGCGGCCCGGGCCGGGCGGCGATGGTCGCGTCCAGCTGGCGCGTCATGCCGCCATCCTCGTTGCTCGAGAGATTGAGCGTGCCGCTCCAGCTCGTCCGCGCCGCGGCGCGGTTCCGGATCTGCACGTTCGTCGTCAGCGTCAGCGGGACATCCATGCGCGGACCGCCGCGCGTCAGCCGGATGTCCGTGTGCTCCCGGTTGACGGTGAAGCTGGTCGTCGTCGTCCAGAAGTTCTTCCAGACCTGATTCGCATAGACCTGGGCGGTCTTGGTGACGTGGTCGCCGCCGTACGTCCACTCGTTGGTCTGGCGGGTTCCGAACCAGTAGCTCCGCAGCACCTTGCCCGGCTTGGTCTCGCGGTAGCGCAGGTCCTGGACGAACTGCAGACCATCACCCGCGCCGAGCCGGCCGAGGTCGTTGAGGTCGAGGTTCGGCGACTCGTTGTCGTGCTGGATGCTCCAGATCCAGTGCCGCCCCGCCTGACGCTGCACGCTGCCGCCCATCTTGAAGCCGGGCAGGGTCGTGCGTGTCGGGTCGTACACCGCGTAGGTGCGGTCCGGGCGCTGCGTGAAGTGGGCGCTCGCCCGCTGCACGCGCGCGATGGCGTCGGCTTCGCCCGTCAGATACGACATGCCGGCATAGGAGGTGACGACATACTCGCCGTTCTTGAACCGGAGGACGGTGTCGCCGGCGGCCGCGAAGGCATTGCGCGGCACGAGATTGCCGAGCGGCGTGCCGGCCGCCACGTTCCGATGCAGCATCGTCATCATGCCGCTGACGGTCGACTTGTTCCGGCCGAGTTCCTGCTGCACGCGCGCGACCGCATAGCTGGTCCGCGGCCCCACGGGCACCTTCGACGTCAGGCTCGCGGCGCGGCTGAAAACCTCGGTCGCCTCCGACCCGGTGACGGCGGCCGCGATCGGCTTCATCATCGGCATTCCGGGTGCGATCGGCTTCGCCATCACCGGCTGGGGCGCTCCCTCGCTTCCTCCGTTCAGCCTCGGCTACGTGAGCCTGCTGGGCTTCGCGCTCATCTTTCCGACATCCACGCTCATGGCGCCGGTGGGAGCCCGTTTGGCCCACGGACTCAACACGCGCTACCTCAAGCGCGCCTTTGCCGTGTTTCTGGCGGTCACCGCCTACCGGATGTTCTGAGGCGGACCACCGCCTCGGTCGCGCCACAGGTGCGCCGGGTTGGCGGGAAGAACTGAATCATCCCCCGCGACATCGTGCAGTCGGCGCGCGTCAGGCACGACCGGTGTCGATGACGGCGGTTACGGCTGCACGCGGCCGGTCGGCTTGCCGGACGAGACCGCCATCATGACGCCGATGCCGATGGCGACAAGTGCACCAACGCCGATCCAGACTGGGGCGATCCGTGTGAGTACGCCGGTCTGCCATAGACCGATCGCGACGCCCAGCACCATCACGGCATAACCGACCAGGAACAGGTTGATGAATTGCATAGTGGTCAACGATAGAGCGGTCCGCACCGGCCTGATGTGCACTCTTGTACAGCCTCACAGGTCTGGAGAGGGCTAGCCCTTACTCTTGGCTCAGAACTTCTAAGAAAGCGCGGCGGCCGGTGCGGGCTGGCGCGTCTCCTGCCGATAATCAGGACGTGCCGAGTCAGACCGTCCCCCGCCCCTTCGTTCTTGCCCTGACCGTCCTCGCCGTTCTTGCCGCCCTGCCGGCCTGGGCGCAGAACTCCGTCGAGTGCCGCTCCCGGGACGGCCACGACAACAACCGCACCCAGCACACGCTGACGGTCGACCCTACCAGCCCGTCGACCGTCTGGCTCGGCGTGGAGTACGGGGGCGTGTTCCGGTCCATCAATGGCGGCGATACCTGGGCCCGGGCCGACACCGGCATTGCGGGTTATCCCGATGCATTGACCGGGGAGCGGTGCATCCAGGAGATGGGACGGATCGTCGTCCACCCGCTCAACCCCCAGCATCTCCTGATGAGCCGTGTGGACTCGCCCGGCACCATCGACATGAACATCTCGCAGAACGCGGGTGTGTGGGAAACCGTGGATGGTGGAGCATCCTGGCGACAGCTCATCAAGCCCGGCATGAACGCCAGCGGAAGCAAGGCGACGGTGCTCAAGCCGGGCGGCGTCATCTATCACGGCGTCAACAACAACAAGGCCTCCTGGGGTGGCGCCCCGGCCGACCTCTACAACACCGTCGGCATCCTGTATCACTCTGCTGACGGCGGGGCGACGTGGCGGGAGTTGCCGACCGGCGCGCCTGAGGGCCTGCGCGCGATCGGCGTGTGGGTGAACCCGGCCGACCCCGCGCACCTGTGGCTCGTCGTACTCTTCGCGCCCGGGCAGGACCGGCTGCGCGCGGACCTGCAGTGGGTCTACCTCGAGTCGCGCGACGCAGGGACGACGTGGACGCGCGGCGACAGCCGGTTCCCGGCCGATGCCCGCATTCCCGCCGACGCGGCTGTCTCCACACGGGATTTCAGCCACCGGTTCCTCGGGACCCTGGCCCTGGAAGGTGAACAGTCCTCCTTCGTGACACTGGACGGCGGCTCGACCTGGCAGAAGACCAGCCCGCACCTGTTCACGGCGCGGTACGACCCGCACGACGCGACCGGAATGCGCCTGCTTGGCTATGCGCCGTACGCCGGCGACCCGGGCCTGTACGAGAGCCGGAACGGCGGTGTGACCTGGACGCGGCTCGCGAACACGCCGTCGGAGGTCGATCACCAGTCGAACTTCGGTGTCCGGATCACCGAGATTGTCTGGCACCCGACGGATCCGAACACGGTGTACATGTCCGCCAGCGGCGGCTACGCGTGGAAGTCCGTGGACGCCGGCCGCACCTGGCGCACGATCTTCACGGTCGAACAGATGCGCGCCGTGACCGAGACGGTGACAACGGCCGGGCGTCCAGTGCTCTCCCACCCGTTCGTGTCGCCGGAATCAGCCGTCGCTTTCTACGTGTTCGGGACGACGCTGCCCTCGGGCGTGCAGAATCCCACGTTCGAGATCGAGACAGCCGGCCCTGGCGTGCCGGTGTACGCGGCGAGCGAGGGGCTCGTCGTGAACGTGGCGCCCACCTCGCAGGGCGATTCCGCCGTGTTCGTGCTGCCGTCCGAGAACAGTCCGTGGGAGATTGCCTACGACCACATCCGTGACGTGGCCGTCCAGCGCGGACAGCGTGTGCAGCCTGGAACGCTCCTCGGCACCGTGGGCGTGATCGGGAACGGCCGCGGACGGACCGAGCTGCAAATCAACTACATGCCCGCCGAGCCCACGCTGGCTTACTGTCCACTGCTGTTCGGCACGCAGGCATTCAACGAGCCGCTTGTCACAGCGGCAGTTCGCGTCAACGGCAGCGCGACGGTGTGTGCCGCGCCAGCGGTCGTACCGTAGATTCCGATACAGACCGGCCCGGCGCCGCCTTGATACTCTTCGGGGCGCCATGGCCGACCAGCACCCCGAGATCGCGGACCTCCTCAAGGAAGACCGCCGCTTCCCACCCGCCGCCGCGTTCGCCGCAGCCGCGGGCATCAACGACCCGCAGATTTACGACCGTGCCGCCGCCGATCCGGAAGCGTTCTGGGCCGAGGCGGCGCGCGAGCTCGAGTGGTTCTCGCCCTGGACGCAGGTGCTGGACTGGAAGCCGCCGCACGCGAAGTGGTTCGTCGG
>CAYNUO010000103.1:0-5742 GCA_964400405.1 uncultured Bifidobacteriaceae bacterium
AACCGTCAACCCGCAGATTAAGAGTCTGCTGCTCTGCCAATTGAGCTACCGGCCCATCGGGGAGGGCGCGCCGGTTCCTGTGGCGATTGGTGCGGAACTGACGAACCCCGATTGTAACCAGTCGCCTTCTCGGATCGCAAGCGCTCAGGCTGCGCTCGACAGAACGTCATCGTGTAGCCTGAGGCCGACACATCATGAAGATCCGACGAATCCTCACGCTTTTCGGAATGGGCGTGGCCGGACTGGCACTCCTCTTCGGCGTGCTCTATCAGTTCTTCGGACTCCGGATGGTCATGGAGGGTGGCGGCGTGCCGTCGCTGCAGTTTGTGGCCAGCCCGGAAGAGCAGGCCGCCATCATCGCCGAGCATCGCGCCCGGCAGCGCGCCCAGGCCGTGGCGCCCGCGCCCGTCGAACCGGCAGTCGAGTCAACAGGCGGTGACGCGCCTGCCGCCGCGCCGGTGGCGGCAAAGGCCGATGTCTCGGAGGCGGCCGTCCGTCCCTACTGGACGGACTTCTTCGGACCGCTGCGCAACGGCGAGTATCGGGAACTCCCGATACGCACCGACTGGCCGGCCGACGGCCTGACGCCCCGCTGGAAGCAGCCGGTGGGCGGCGGCTACGCCTCCTTCACCGTGGCGCACGGACGGGCCTTCACCATCGAGCAGCGCAACGACGAGGAGGTCGTGGCGGCCTACGACGTCGCGACTGGGCGGGAACTGTGGACAAACGCGTGGCCTACGCGCTTCCAGGAGACGCTCGGGGGCGATGGTCCCCGCGCGACGCCCACCTGGTTCGACGGCGCTGTCTACGCGCTCGGCGCGCAGGGGGAACTGCGGGCGCTCGACGCCGCCACGGGCCGTACGCGCTGGCGGACGAACATGCTGGCGGACGCCGGAGCGCCCAACGTCATCTGGGGGATGTCGGCCTCGCCGCTCATCGTGGACGACACGGTGGTGGTCCTGCCGGGTGGCCCGAACGGGAAGTCGGTCGTGGCCTACAACCGTCAGACCGGCAAGATTGCCTGGTCCGCCCTGAAGGACCGCGCGGCCTATGTCTCGCCGATGCTCGTCACGCTGGCCGGCACGCGGCAGCTGCTGGTGCTCTCCGCGGAGCGCCTCATGGGCCTCACGCCGGAGGCCGGGGCGGTGCTCTGGGAGTATCCGTGGCAGACCTACAACGACATCACGGTCGCGCAGCCGCTGCTGCTCGGGGGCGACCGCGTCTTCATCTCGTCCGGCTACGGCCAGGGCGCGGCCGTCGTCGAGGTGTCCGCGGCGGAGGGGCGGTTCTCCATCCGCGAGGTCTGGCGCAACAACCGGATGAAGAACAAGTTCACGAGCTCCGTGCTGCACGAGGGGTTCATCTATGGGCTGGACGAGGCCATTCTGGCGTGCGCCGATGCCGCGACGGGCGAGTTGAAGTGGAAGGGCGGGCGCTACGGCTACGGCCAGGTACTGCTCGCCAGCGGCCACCTGATCGTGCTGGCGGAAGACGGCGACCTGGCCCTCGTCCGCGCCACGCCCGCGCGCCACGAAGAGGTCGCCCGCTTTCCGGTCCTGAACGGGAAGACGTGGAATCACCCGGCGCTCTCGGGTGGCTACCTGCTGGTACGGAACCTTGCGGAGATGGCGGCCTTCGACCTGCGGCGACCCTGACGAGCTACTTCGTGCGGCGCAGGTCCTCCGCGATGATGATCGCCTCGGCGATCTCCTTCTTGCTCCGCCGCCGCTGACGGCTCTGGCGCTGGATCGTCAGATAGGCCTCTTCCTCGGTCAGGCCGAGGTCGCGCTGCAGGATCCCCTTGGCGCGGTCCAGGAGCTTCCGCGATTCCAGCTGCTCGGCAAGCTCCGAGTTCGCGGCTTCGAGCCGGGCCATTTCGACTTCCGCGCCGACGAGGAAGCCGATCGTCGCGATGGCGCGGATCTCCTCCTCGCCGTGCTGGTGAGGCTGCCGATGCTGCACGTTGATGACACCCACGACCTGCCCGCGGCTGAGAAGCGGCACGGAGAGAATCGCCTCGTAGCGGTCTTCCGGCAGGGCGGTGAACATCTGGAACCGGGGGTCCTCGAAGGCCCGCGTCGCCACGGCGACCGGCTTCCTGTTTGCGGCCACCCAGCCGGTGATGCCCTGGCCGACCTTCAGCGTGAGGCGGTCGACGACGTCGGTGTGGGGGTTCTTCGACGCGCGCAGCGTCAGCGCGTCCTGCTCCAGCACGTAGACGAAGCAGGAGTCGCAGGGCACGACGCTCGACACGAAGTCCACGATGAGCTGCAGGACGGAGTGCAGCGGGTCGTCGGCCGCCAGGCGGCTGCCGATCTCGTGGAGCATCGCAAGTTTGCTGGATTCGGTCATGATTGCCGAGGCTACCTTAGCGCTGGTCATATGCCACCTCTTCGTTGTGTCGGGGCGACGCGCTCACGCCGCGGGTTCCGCGGATGCGGTGGTCGGCAGTCCGACGACGATGATGCCGTCCTCGACGCGCGTCGGGAACGTTTCGATGCAGCGGTCGGATTCCGGTCGAATCACGGTGCCGTCTTCGAGGTTGATGCGCCACGCGTGCAGCGGGCACACGACGGCGTGGCCGGTCACGATGCCGTCGCAGAGCGGGCCGCCCTTGTGCGGGCAGTGGTTGGTGGTGGCGAGATATCGCCCGTCTCCTGTGTTGAACAGCGCGATCTCGCGGCCGCCGGCCAGCGCGGCACGACCCTCGCGGACGGGGATGTTCTCGCAGGGAGTCACGCGGACCCAGGTCCGTTCTGTCATGCCCGTACTCCCACGCCGTCGATGGCCTGAATGGGAATGAACTGCGTGGCGGTCATCGGGTCCTCGCCCTCCAGCCACGCATCCTTCGACAGCCGCTTGCTCTTCATCAGCCGGTCCAGCAGCCCCTTCTTCACGCTGTCCTGCGCGTAGACCGTCTCCTTCCGCACCTTCTCGATGCCCAGCCGCTCGACGAAGTCGTAGCTGCGCTCCAGATAGTTGGCATGCTCGCGGTAGTACTGGAAGAAGAGGCTGGCGGCCTGCAGCGCCTCGTCGTCGGTTTCGACCGCGATGAGCAGGTCCGCCTTGCGGACGGACTTGCCGGCCGCGCCGCCGACCACGATCTGCCAGCCGCCTTCGATGCCGATCAGGCCGATGTCCTTCACCGTGACCTCCGCGCAGTTGCGCGGGCAGCCGGTCACGCCGAGCTTGGTCTTGTGCGGCGTGAAGAGGTTCTCGAGCCGGCGTTCGAGTTCGATGCCGAGGCGCGTGGAGTCCTGTGTGCCGAAGCGGCAGAACTCCGTGCCGACGCAGGTCTTCACCATGCGGACGCCCTTGGTGTACGCCTGGCCGGAGGCCATGCCGAGGTCGGCCCACACGTGGGGCAGGTCCTCCTTGGCAATGCCGAGCAGGTCGATGCGCTGCGAGCCGGTCACCTTGACCATGCGCACCTGGTACTTGTCCGCCACGTCCGCGATGCGCCGCAGCTCGTCCGGCGTCGTGACGCCGCCGCGCATGCGCGGGATGACGGAGAAGGTACCGTCCTTCTGGATGTTGGCGTGCACGCGGTCGTTGATGTATCGAGCCGAGCGATCCTCGTCGTGGTCGCCGCACCAGATCATGTCGAGCATGTAGCTCAGTGCGGGCTTGCAGACCTCGCAGCCCAGGCCGTTGCCGTAGATGTCCAGCACTTCCTGCACGCCCTTGAGCCGCTGGCCGCGCAGAATGTCGCGCAGCTGATCCTGGGAGTAGGGCAGGCAGCCGCAGATGACCGCCTTCGTCTCTTCCTCGAACTCGGGCGCGACCGCCTTGAGCAGGTCCTGGCACAGGCCGGTGCAGCTGCCGCAGCCGGTGCTCGCGCGCGTGCATTCCTTGAGCT
Organism: uncultured Bifidobacteriaceae bacterium; assembly: GCA_964400405.1. Lineage (GTDB taxonomy): Bacteria > Acidobacteriota > Vicinamibacteria > Vicinamibacterales > UBA2999 > CANKJK01. The sequence continues at coordinate 3,860 of CAYNUO010000103.1, forward strand.
GCGAGAGCGTGTTGACGCCGCGGTCGTGGATGGCCGAGATGATCGTGCCCTTGGTCACGCCCACGCAGCCGCACACGACTGTGCTGTCGGACATTGCGGCCACGTCGGCGCCGGCGTCCTCGCTTGGCGGCGGGAACAGCAGGTGCGCGCGGTGGCCGTTCAGGGGCTCGCCCTCGCGCAGCCAGTCCATGTAGCGGTGGCTGTCGTGCGTGTCGCCCACGAGGACGACGCCGGCCAGACGGCCGTCCTTCACGATGACCTTCTTGTAGACGCCGAGGAACGGATCCTCGTAGCGGACTGGCTCGGTGCCCGCGGCGTCCTGGCAGTCGCCGGCGGAGAACACGTCGACGCCCATGATCTTGAGCTTCGTGCCGAGCACGGTGCCGGTGTAGGCGGGCCCCTTGTTGCCGGTCATCGTGGCGGCGAGCACCTTGCCCTGGTCGAACAGCGGCGCCACGAGGCCGTAGCAGACGCCGCGGTGCTCGACGCACTCGCCGACGGCGAAGATGTCGGGATGCGAGGTCTCCATGTGGTCGTTGACGACGATGCCGCGGTTCACGGTAAGCCCGGCCTTCCGGCCCAGCTCGACGTTCGGCTTGATACCGGCGGCGATGACGACCAGATCCGCGTCGAGCGTGCTGCCGTCGGTGAAGGCCACGCCGGTCACGCGGTCGTCTCCGAGGATGGCCTTCGTGCTGGCGCCAAGCTTGACCTTCACGCCAAGGCCTTCGATCTTCGAGCGGAGGTAGGTGCCGCCCGTCGCGTCGAGCTGCCGTTCCATCAGCGTGTCGGCCAGGTGCACCACCGTGACGTCGCACCCCTGCACCTGCAGGCCGCGCGCCGCTTCGAGGCCGAGCAGGCCCCCGCCGATCACGACGGCTTTCGTCGAGGGCCCCGAGCGTTCGAGCAGCGCCCGCGTGTCGTCCAGCGTCCGGAACACGAAGACGCCGTCCTTCCGTACGCCGTCGATCGGCGGGATGAACGCGGAGCTGCCCGTCGCGATGAGCAGCGTGTCGAAGGACGTGACGGAGCCGTCAGAGCCCGTGACCACCTTGAGCTGCGGGTCGACATCCTCGATGCGGACGCCGAGCCGCAGCGTGATGTCGTGCTTCCGGTACCAGTCCAGCGAGTTGATGACGATGTCATCGGCCGCCCGCTCGCCGGCGAGGACCGAAGAGAGCATGATCCGGTTGTAGTTGACGTGGGTTTCGTCGCCGAAGATGGTGATGGCGAAGCGAGGGTCGTACTTCAGGATCTCCTCGACGCAGGCCACGCCGGCCATGCCGTTGCCGACCACGACCAGTTGCTTCATCGGACGCTTCCTCCGGAAGTGCGCTCCGCCGGCTCGACGCGCACGGCGGACTGCTTGTAGTTGGGCTCGCGTGAGATCGGGTCGAAGGCGCTCTGCGTCACCTGGTTCGCGTTCGCCTCCGCGAAGTGGAAGGGCACGAAGACCTGGCCGGGCGCCACGGTTTCCGTCAGCCGCAGTTCGATGCCGCGCACGCGTCCGCGCCGCGAGACGACGTCCACCGGCTGTCGTGGTGTCAGGCCCAGCACGCGGGCGTCGCGCGGGTTCATCTCCACCCAGGCGTGCGGCGACAGCCGTTCGAGAATCGGCACCTTGCCCGTCTTGGTCCGTGTATGCCAGTGCTCGACGGTGCGCCCCGTGTTCAGCACGAACGGGAACTCCCGGTTCGGCGGCTCGGGGTAGGGCTGCCACTCCGTCGGAATGAGCTTCGCGCGGCCGTCCGGCGTCTGGAACCGGCCGTCCTCGTAGAGCCGCCGCGTGCTCGTCGGATCGCTGGAGCCCGCCGGGTACGGCCACTGGATGCCGCCGGCGGCCTCGATGGCGTCATAGGTGAGGCCCGAGTAGTCGCACAGGC
>CAYNUO010000103.1:5842-8865 GCA_964400405.1 uncultured Bifidobacteriaceae bacterium
AGGTTCGGGAACGAGACGATCGGATTGGTGGCGATGATCCACAGCGCCCGGATCCGCCCGTCGAGCGCCGCTTCGATGATGTCGGGGTAGGCGAGGCCGCGCGCGGCCGGGATCCGTTCCACCGGGAGCCGGAGGCGTTCCGCGAGTTCCTCGCGGGCGTCGGCAGACTCGAACGGCCGGTAACCGGGCAGGCTTGAGTAGAAACCGCATTCACGCGCGCCCATGGCATTGCACTGGCCGGTGATCGAGAAGGGTCCGGTGCCGCTCCGGCCGATGTTGCCCGTGATGAGCGAGAGGTTGTTGATGGCGTTGACCGTCTCGGTGCCCTTCGTGCTGTGGTTGACGCCCATCGTCCACGCGATGAGCGCCGATCGCGCCTCGCCGTAGACGGTGGCCGTGCGGACGAGCGCGTCGACGGACAGGCCCGTGATCTCGGACACCCGCTGTGGCGTATAGCTCTGCACGGAATCGCGCAGGGCCTCGTAACCGGTCGTGTGTGCCGCCACGTATTCGTGGTCGACGAGCCCCATCTCGATGACGAGGTGGATCAGGCCGTTGATGAGCGCCAGGTCGGAGCGCGGGCGGACCGGCAGGTGCAGGTCGGCCATCATCGCCGTCTTGGTCACACGCGGGTCGACGACGATGAGCGTCGACTCCGGGTTGGTCTCCAGCCGGTGGCAGAGAATCGGGTGGTTGTCGGCGATGTTGGCGCCGACGAGCATCACGACGTCGGCGTGTTCGAAGTCCTCGTAGGCGGACGGGGGGCCGTCGCTGCCGAAGGAGCGCTTGTAGCCTGAGACGGCCGTCGACATGCAGAGCGTCGTGTTGCCGTCGTAGTTGGTGGTGCCGATGCCGAGCTGCACGAGCTTGCCGAGGGTATAGAACTCCTCGGTCACGAGCTGGCCGGTGCTGATCACGCCGACGGCGCCCGCCCCGTGGCGCGCCTGCACGTCCCGGAACTTTTCGGCCATCGTCGAGAAGGCCTGCTCCCATGAGATTGGCGCGAACTTGCCCTGCCGCTTGAGCAGCGGCGTGGTGGCCCGTCCCTCCGCGTGAATCGCGCGGTGTTCGGAGAGGCCCTTCGGGCAGAGCAGGCCGTGGTTCACCGGGTGGTCCGGGTTGCCGCGCACGGCCACGGCCTTGCCGCCAGCCACGCCGATCTGCATGCCGCAGCCCACCGAGCAGTAGCCGCAGGTGGTGCTGACCCAGCGTTCGGCGATCCGGCTCTCCGCGGTGTAGCCGGTGACCGGGTCCACGCCGAAGGCGTAGTCGGCGGAGGCGATGTCGAGTCCGAGCAGGCGTGCGAGCTTCACGCGGTCTCGCCTCCGAGGCCGAGATAGGGCGCCGCCATGTGCGTCGGGACGGCGCTGACGAAGAAGAGATAGCGGCCCAGCAGCTCCGCGCCGGCCGTGATCAGGAGCCCCCCGGCCATCAGCGCGTCCTGCGTCGTCAGCGTGCCGAACACCGGCTGGTGCAGGACGACCGTGTCCGACGCGCCGGAGGCCAGCAGCGGCAACACGATGCCCCCCGTCACGAGCAGGCCCACGCGCGCCAGCAGGTGAGGCCGGAAGACCGTCGAGAGCAGGCGGGCCGACCCGCGCAGCTCGATGCGCTCCGAGGCGACGAGGCGCAGGACCCGCAAGGCGACGAGCGTCAGTGCCACGCCCGTGCCGGCGGCGGCGGCAAGCGCGAGCCCGTTTGCCGCAGATGGTGCCAGGAGGCCGGCACAGAGCGGACCCGCAAGGGCCGCTGTCGCCGCGAACTGCACGACCGTGAACGGCGTGTGCCACGACGGGCGTGACCGGACGCGGTAGATGCAGGCGCTGGCCCACACGCCCGTGCAGCCGAGCGCGACGGTGAGGAAGCCGGCCGACTTGCTCCAGCTCAGCTCGAACCAGAGCGCGGCGGCGTAGACGGCCGCGGCGCCGGAGAAGGCGCCGAACGCCAGCACCTCGCGCGAGAGCCAGGAGCGGCGCCACATCTTCAGGGCGCGGTACGCGTGCGCGGGACGGCCGAGATGCATCGTCGACGCGCCCAGCGCGAGGCCGGCGACGGACAGCGACGCGATGGCGGCCAGGCCCAGGCGCGTCGTGACGCCGTAGAGCTGCAGGAGCCAGATCGCGGCGAAGGCGCCGACGGAGAGTTGCGTGAGGACCGTCATGACGACCAGCGGCCAGTGCGGCTCGCCCGGCGCGACGTGGGTCCAGTCGAACGGGCGCGCGTCCGGCGGATGACCCGGGTCGGGCGTGACGCGTGTGGTGGACAGGCTGCCGTCGCCGTTCGGCCGGCCGAGGGTCACCGCGGCTTCAACGGCGGCGCGCCAGTCCGTCGTCCTGACGATCTCGATGGCGATGGCGCCCTCGGGACAGGCGGCCACGCAGGCCGGGGTCTGCCCCATCCCGAGCCGGCCATGGCACATGTCGCACTTGCCGACGACGCCGCGCTCGGCGTTGTACTGCGGCACTCCGTACGAGCAGTTCCAGGTGCAGTACTGGCAGCCGATGCAGGTGTCGGCGCTGTGCAGCACGATGCCGGTCGCCGTGTCCTTCGAGTACGCGTCGACGGGGCAGCCCTGGAGGCAGGTGGGCTCGAGGCAGTGGTTGCAGCCCATCGAGAGGTAGGAGCGGTGCGCGTTGGGGAAGTAGCCACCCTCCATCTCTGAGACCCGGCGCCAGTTGATCGCGGCCGGGTTGCCGTTCTGCTCGTTGCAGGCCACGACGCAGCACTTGCAGCCGATGCACGCGCCCATGTCCATGTGAAAGCGGTACTGCTCGCCTTCGCCCGGTGCGCGGCCCGGCATCAGCGGCCGCGGTGCGTCGTCGGCGACGGGCATGACTCTGAGCGTCGCCGTCCGGCCTGCCTTGCTCAGGCGCACGAGTCCCGTGTTGTCGGGGCTCACGCGATCCAGCAGAGGCAATGACACATTCGCTCCTTGTTACGCGCACGGCGCACGCAGCCATCGCTGCGTCGTGAAACGTGCCGGCTCGACAGGGAGCAGGGAGATCCGGTGGAACAGGGTGCGC
>CAYNUO010000104.1:0-1598 GCA_964400405.1 uncultured Bifidobacteriaceae bacterium
CTGCCGCCGCCGGGCTGGTACACGTCGGGCGTCAGCGCGCCCGTGAGCGCCTTCATGACCACCACACCCGTCGTGACGGCGACGAACTGTTTGCCACCGGCCGTATATGTCACGGGGAAGCCCTGGACCGGCGCGCCGAGGCGCGTCTGCCACAGCAGCTTGCCGGACTTCACGTCGTAGGCGCGGAAGTAGCGGTCGAGGTCGCCGACGAAGACGACGCCGCCGGCTGTCGTGACGGCGGCCGTCAGGAAGATGGCGCGCTGCTTCACGCTCCAGAGCTCCTTCATGGTCTTTACGTCGTAGGCCGCCAGCTTGCCGACCATGCCGTTGGTGCCCGGCATCTCGAACGAGCCGCCGCCGCGCCCGGATCCCATGCCGCCGCCGCCGTCCTTGAACTCGACCTTGCCGCCGGCGATCTTCGCGCACGCCTGCTGCAGCGGGATGATCAGCGCGTTGGCCTCGGGGCTGTAGGCGCTGGCCGTCCAGTCCTTGCCGCCGAAGTTGCCGGGGCACGCGGAGACGACGTCGCCGATCTTCGCCTCCAGGATGTCGGTGCGGTACTGCACACGGCCGTTCTTCCGGTCGATGCGCTCGTAGACATCCTGGTAGACCGTCTCGGTCAGGTCGAGGTACTTGCCCGTCTTCCGATCGAGCTTCCAGAGGATGCCGTCCTTGCCGACGGTGAAGAGCACCTTGTCCGGGCCGACATCGATGAGCACCCGTTCGAACACGACGTCCATGTCGAGCGATTCGCCGGGCACGTGCTGGAAGTACCACTGAAGCTTGCCGGTCTTCGGGTCGAGCGCCAGCGTGGAGTTCGTGTAGAGCGCCGCGTCCTTGGCGCTCATCCCGCGGCTCGCGGCCACCCACGGCTTGGCCTGCGCCGTGCCGATGTAGAACAGGTTCAGCTGCGGGTCGTAGCTGCCCGGAATCCATGCGTCGGAGCCCGCGCGCAGCTCGGGCGGCATCTTGCCCCACGTATCGCTGTTCGGATCCGGCGGCTGCGCGATGGTCTGCGTCCGCCACAGCTCCTTGCCGGTGTCGGGATCGTGCCCGGTGATGAAGCAGCCTTCCTTCTTGAACTTCTCGCAGCCGTTGATGCCGCTGACGACGACGCCGCCCGCGATGATCGGACCGCTGGTGTGCGTGAACCCCTTCTCCCAGTCGGCCTTGACGGTCTTCCAGACCTCCTTGCCGGTCCGCGCGTCGATGGCGACGATGGCGGCATCGTAGGTCGCGAGGAACAGCTTGTCCTTGTAGATTGCGATGTTGCGTGTCGCGCCCCCGAGCGTCATCGCGTTGCGCGGGTACTTGTGCTGGTACTCCCAGATGACGTCCCCGGACTTCGCATCGATGGCCTGGACGGTGTTCTGCGGGTGAATCAGATACATCACGCCGTCGTGCACCAGCGGCGTCGCCTCGTTGTTGCCTTCCTTCATCAGCAGCGACCACGACATCCGGAGGTTGCTCACGTTGTCCCGCGTGATCTCCTTGAGCGGGCTGAAGGCCTGACCGTCCAGTGTGCGGCGCCAGTGCAGCCAGTCCCCGGGCGGCGGATTCAGCAGCATCTGGTCCGTGACGGGCGTGAAGTTCGGAAC
>CAYNUO010000104.1:1698-8843 GCA_964400405.1 uncultured Bifidobacteriaceae bacterium
GGCATGTTCGCCTTGATGTGGGCGAAGAGGTCCGTCGAGGTCTTCGCGCCCCAGACCTCCAGAAACGGGGCACCGGTCAATTCGGGCCCGTGCGCGCCGCCCTGGAGCGCACCGCCGTGGCAGTTGGTGCACTTGCCGTCATAGACGGTCTTGCCCAGGCTCGCCTGGGCGTCCGTGTACTGTCCCGCGGCCGGCTGGGCCGACGGCGTGGACGTGCTGAGCAGGACCGCGGCGCCCGCGGCGGCGATCACAACGAGGGTCGTACTGGCCGTTCTGGTCACGTGCATCCTCCGACGTTCGGAACCTTAACATTGTTCAAGGCGTGACGTCATGCGACTGTTCTCTGTGAACTTCCGTGTGATACTGCGGCCCGCCTCGATCCCGCCACTGGCCGCCCGATGACGCTGACCTCGAAGCTTCCGCCCGCCGGACTGACCATCTTCACCGTGATGTCCAAGCTGGCCGCCGACACCGGCGCCATCAACCTGGGACAGGGGTTCCCCGACTTCGACTGTGACCCGGCCCTCGTCGACCTCGTGGCCGACAAGATGCGGGCTGCCAACAACCAGTACTGCCCGATGCCGGGTCAGCTCGCGTTGCGGGAGGCGCTGGCGATGAAGATCGAGCGGCTCTACGGGCGCCGCTACGACCCGGTCACCGAGATCACCGTGACGTCCGGCGCGACCGAGGCATTGTTCTGCACGATCACCGCGCTCGTCCACCCGGGCGACGAGGTGCTGCTGTTCGAGCCCGCCTACGACTCCTACGTGCCCGCCGTGCAGCTCTCGGGTGGCCGGCCGGTGTTCGTCACGCTGCGGCACCCGGACTACCGCATCGACTGGGATGCGGTCCGCCGTGCACTGACGCCGAAGACGCGGCTCATCGTGCTGAACTCGCCGCACAACCCGACAGGCACGATGCTCAGTCCGGAGGATCTCCGTGAGTTGAAGGACGTGCTGAACCGGACGGATGCGTGGGTCGCGTCGGACGAGGTCTACGAGCACATCGTGTTCGACGGGGGGCGTCACGAGAGCCTGGCCCGCGACGCGGACATCGCGGCGCGGACCGTCGTGATCAGCTCGTTCGGCAAGACCTACCACACGACCGGCTGGAAGGTGGGCTACACGGCCGCACCCGCAGCGGTGACGAGGGAGATCCAGGGCGTGCACCAGTGGGTCACGTTCACGGTGAACAGCGCCATCCAGCTGGCGTACGCGGACGTGGTCGCGCGGGACCCGGCCTGCACGGAACTGGCCGGGTTCTACCAGGCCAAGCGGGATCTGTTTCTCGAGCTGATGAAGGATTCGCGCTTCCGTCCGCTGCCGAGCGAGGGCACGTTCTTCCAGTTGATGGAGTACGGCGACATCACACAGGAGCCGGACCGCGACTTCGCCATCCGCATGACGAAGGAGTACGGCGTGGCGTCGATTCCGCTCTCGCCGTTTCTCCACACGACGACGGCGGGCACGGTGCTGCGGTTCTGCTTCGCGAAGAAAGACGCCACGCTCCGCGCGGCCGCCGAGCGGCTCTGCCGGATCTGATGGGTGCACAGGGCGCGTCGCGCGGTCGCACTCGTGTGGACCTGCTGCTCAGGCAGATCGACCAGGCCTACGACAGTCACAGCTGGCACGGTACCAACCTGCGCGGCTCGCTGCGCCGCGTGACGCTCGCGCAGGCCGCCTGGCGTCCGGCTCCTGATCGCCACAACATCTGGGAAGAGCTGGTCCATGCCGCGTATTGGAAGTACACGGTCCGCCGCCGGCTCACCGGTGAGGCGCGTGCCAGTTTTCCGCTGGCCGGGTCGAACTTCTTTCCGAGACCCGAGCGTGGCACCGAGGCCGAGTGGAAGCAGGATCTGGCCCTGCTGGCCGACCAGCACCGGCAGTTGCGCGCGGCGGTCGACGCGCTGACGGACGCGGCGCTCGACTCCGCGCCGCCCGGGGGCGAGACGCTCATCGTGGACCTCGTCTCCGGCATCATCGCGCACGACCTCTACCACGCGGGGCAGATCCAGCTGCTCAAGCGTCTCGCACCGCGCCGGTATACTTAGCCCTTCATCGCCGCTGTCTGATCCGAGGAGTCCTGAATGGCCGCCACCCCGTCAACGATGCTGGCACTGGGTACCACGCTGCCCGCATTTCAACTGCCTGACTATGCCGGCAACAGCGTCTCCAGCGCCGGGCTGGCCGGCGCAAAGGGCGTGCTCGTGATGTTCGTGTCCGTGCACTGTCCGTTCGTCAAACTGATTCAGGCCGAAGTGGGCCGGTTCGCCGCGGAGTACGTGCCGAAGGGCCTGAAGATCGTCGCCATCGGCGCGAACGACCTGGCGACCCATCCGCAGGACGGGCCCGACGGCATGAAGGGGCAGGCGGCGGCGAACGACTGGACGTTCCCGTATCTCATCGACGCCTCACAGGAGGTCGCGAAGGCCTTCAAGGCGGCCTGCACGCCGGACCTCTTCCTCTTCGATGCGAACGGAAGGCTCGCGTACCGCGGGCAGTTCGATGGCGCTCGCCCTGGCAACGGCGTTGCCGTGACCGGCGTGGACCTGCGCGCGGCCGCGGACCGCGTCCTGGCTGGTGAGGCCGTTCCGGCGGAGCAGAGGCCGAGCATCGGCTGCAACATCAAGTGGCGCGCCGGCAACGAGCCGGACTACTTCCACGCGTAAGCGTTCAGCGCGGGCGACGCATCAGATGGGCAGGACGATCGCGATCGTGGGGGCCGGTCCCGGCATCGGGATGGCCGTCGCCGAACGCTTCGGGCGTGAGGGTTTCTCGGTGGCTCTGGTCGCGCGCAACGCCGCGCGTCTGACGACGCAGGTGGAGACGCTGCGAGGGCAGGGCATCACCGCGGAAGCCTTTGCCGCGGACGTCCTCGATCGCCCGGCGCTGGTGCAGGCGCTCGAACGGGCCGCGACGCGATTCGGTGGCATCGACGTGCTCGAGTACGGCGTGGCCAGCGGCTCGCTGCAGAAGCCCCTCGAGATCACGCCCGACGGCGTGCAGGTGCAGCTGGACGTGGCGGTGCTGGGTCCCATCGCGGCGGTGCAGACCGTGCTGCCGGGCATGCTGGCCAGGAAGGATGGCGGGATTCTGTTCACGACCGCCGGGTCCTGCTATTTCCCGATGGCGTTCACGGCCAACTTCGGCGTGGCGGCCGGCGCCCAGCTGAACTACGCCAGGGTGCTGCACCATGCGCTCGCGCCGCTCGGAGTCTACGCGGGCATCGTGGCGGTCTCGGCGATGGTCGCGCCGCGTGGCGTGGACCCGGTCACGCTCGACAAGCCGGGCGGCTTCCCGATCACGACGCTGGATGCGGTGTCCCAGGCGCACTGGGATCTCTACACGAAGCGGAACGCCGTGGACGCCGTCGTCGGTGACCTCGACCGTCTGCGTACACTCGCGTTCTAGCGGATCGCGCCGCCGGTCAGTTGCGGATGGCCAGTGAGATGGCCATGCCGAAGCCGATCGCGATGACGGTCCAGCGCACCGCGCGGCGCCCCACCCGACGCGCAAGCCCGGCGCCGCCGACCCCGCCGGCGATCGCCCCCACCGCCATCACCGTCACCTCGGTCCACTGCACCATGCCCGTCGACATGAAGTAGATGGCGGCGATCCCGTTGATGGACACCGCGAGCAGGTTCTTCACGCCGTTCATCTGGTGGATGTCGCGCATCCCCAGCACGCCGAGTGCCGCGAGCATCAGGATGCCGATACCAGCGCCGAAGTAGCCGCCGTAGAGGCCGATGAAGAACTGGAACACCATCGCCCCGGCGAGCCAGCGCGTATCCCGATGACGGTCGGCGCGATGGCCGATGAGCCGCTGGATGGGCTCCTGCGCCATGAACAGCAGCGTCGCGAACAGGATCAGGAACGGGACGAGCGTGTCGAAGAGGCTCGTCGGCGTGCGCCGGAGGAGCACCGCACCGAGCAGGCCGCCGATGACGCTGGGCACGGCGAACGCCAGGACCGGCGCGTCCGTTTCCCGCAGCTCGCGGCGGAAGCCCCACGCGCCGCCGAACGAACCCGGCCAGATGGCGACGGTGCTGGTGGCGTTGGCGACGATGGAGGGGAGGCCGAGCCAGACGAGGGTGGGGAAGGTGAGGAGCGTGCCCCCACCTGCCACGGAGTTGATCGCGCCGGCTGCGAAGGCCGCCGCAAATGCGGCGGCGTTGGTGACGAGCGGGTCCGTCAACCCTGGATGGCTTTGGACGGGTCGCCCAGTGTCGCCGGGCGTCGCGGTGCACGCTCCGAGGGCTGCGCGCCGTCAGCCGGGGCGCCGTGGCCCGGGAGCCGCGTCAGCGTTTCCTGGAAGACGCCGCCTTCGGAGCCGACCACCGTCCACTCGCCGACCATGGGCTTGTTGTCGTTGATCTTGTAGACGACGACGCCCGCCATGTCGCCACCGTAGTAGCTGACGGCCAGCACACCGTTGCTGACGATGCCGATGCCGAGCGCGGCGTCGGAACTCTGCGGGAAGGTCCAGCGGAGCTGGAATGCGTCGTTCATGCGGACGATCTCGACCATGCCGCGGTACGCGCGGCCCTGCGGGTTGACGCCGTCGCAGCGATAGACGCCCGCGATGTCGGGTTCGTCGGCCGCCTGGGCGACCGCCGGAACGACAGACCCGAAGAGGACTGCGAGGAAGACCGCCGCCAGTGCACGCATCCGGGCCATGTCAGCTCCTTTTCGACCGAATCGGTCGCCGGCAGGATCTTTAGCAAGATGCGCGCCGTCGACGACGTGGGCCGTGGCGTAGACTGGCTCAACCACGGATTGGGCTCAGTTTACGCGAATGTCGTTTCTCCGCACCGCGCTTATTTGTGCTGCCGCCGCAGGTGTCGCGCTCGCGTCGGACCGTCCGCACGCTGCGGGTCAGGCAGGCAACGCCGCCGCCGTGATGGCCAGAGTCGGCGCCTATGTGGAGCGTTACTACGCCACGGCCCAGCGCGTCGTGGCCGTCGAGACGGTCACGCTGCAGCCGCTGCGGTCCGACCTGTCCGCCCTCGAATTCCCGCGGCGGCTGGAGTACGACCTTCGCATCGAGTGGATGCCGGGCGAGGATGGGCGTCCCGGTGACGCGCAGGTCCGTCGCACGCTGCTGAGAGTGAACGGTCGCGCCCCACGGACGAAGGACAAGCCCGGGTGCTCGGATCCTCGCGGCGTTTCACCGGAGCCGCTCGCGATGTTTCTGCCGGAGCAGCAGGGCGACTACGCCTTCACGCTCGCCAAGCTCGGCCGGGCGGCGGGACGCCGCGCGATGCAGGTGGACTATCGCCCGCTGAAGGCGGGGCCGATCTCCGTGTCCTGGCATGACGACTGCGTCAGCATCGACGTGCCGGGGCGCTCCGTCGGCCGGCTGTGGGCGGACGAAGTGACGGGCGAGGTGTTGCGTGTGGATGAGCACCTTGTCGGGCGATACGACATTCCTGTGCCCGATGAGCAACGGCGGAAGGGGGCTGCGGCGGTGATGACGCTGGAGCGGTCGAGCAGTTCGATCCGCTATCTGCCGGTCCGGTTTCGCGACCCGGACGACACCGTGCTGATGCCGGCCGAGGTCGAGACGGTCCAGATCATCCGGGACGCCGGCACGCCCCATCTCCGGATTCGTCAGGTGTTCTCCAACTACCGCCGGTTCGTGACCGAGGGCCGGATCCTCTCCGAGTAGCTGACCCGGTGCTTGCGCACCGGGCTCCGACTACTCGCTGACTGCCACCGCCTTGGGTTTGCGGGTGGACTTGCGCTTGGCCGGCCGGCCGGGGGCCGGCACGTCTGAGAGCTGCAGTTTGACGACGGCCGTCACGAACGTCCGGATGCCGTGGTCATCGAAATCGATCACGATGTGCCGCTCGTTGGCGGAGGTCACCGTCCCGACTCCGTAGGACGTTTGAAGCACGCGGTCGCCGATCGTGAAGGCCGCCATCAGTAACAACCTACCAGCGCGGTTCCGAGCGGCGGCCGCCGCGGTCGTTGCCGCGTCCGAATCCACCACCACCGCCACCCGCGCGCGGCTGCATCGGCCGTGCTTCGTTGACCGTCAGCGTCCGTCCGCCGAACGGCTTCTCGTGCAGCTGGCTGATCGCCTTCTGCGCGTCATCGTCACTGACCATCGTTACGAAGGCGAAACCGCGGGCGCGACCTGTCTCCCGATCCCGGACAACCGTCACGGAGTCCACGGCGCCGGCCTCGGCGAAGACGGCTTCGAGATCGGCCTCGTTCGTGTCGTACGGAATGTTGCCGACGTAGAGCTTGCTACCCATGGAACTCTCGCTTTCGCATCGTGTGGATGCCTGAAGGGAAACGGCTCGCCTGAGCGGCATGCTCGGGCTTCACAGGCGCGGTAGGGACGCGAAAGAACCGGCTCTCGAATCGATACTGTGCGGGCAAGGCGGCTGGCTGCTTCCTAGTCACACTCATTATAGCCTCGCCGGCGGTCCCGGTGGAGGGGGTGGGGTAATCTGGCTGCCCGATGGCCGCCCGGTTGCTCGCTCGTCTGGCTCTGAGTCTCGTGCTCCTTGCCGTCTTTGCCGAGGTCGCGGCGCTCGCCGTCCATTACTCGCAGACGGGGTGGCTCTTCTATACGAATCCCCACCGCCGCGCGCTGCCTGTACTCGCCGCGGACGCCCGGCAGACGCTGACCGGGGACGCACTGCACCCCTACTTCGGTCCCACGCACCGGCCCGGTCTCGCGTTCGAGATTCCCCCTGACCTGGCCGGCGCCGGCGCGTCCCGGACGCCGGCCCGGACCAATAACTTCGGCTTCGTCTCGCGCGTGGACTATCCCGTCCATCGCACGGACGACCGCCAGTTCATCGTCGGGATTTTCGGCGGGTCCGTCGGCCTGTGGTTCTGTGAGGTCGGGGCGGAGCGGTTTCTCGACCGCCTTCGCAGGCACGCGGCCCTCGCGGGCCGGGTCATGGTGCCCGTGTGCCTCGCGCACGAGGGATACAAACAGCCGCAGCAACTGCTGACGCTCGCCTACTTCCTAGCCGCCGGCCAGCCGTTCGACCTCGTGGTCAACATCGATGGCTTCAACGAAGTGGCACTCGGTGCGATGAACGAGCAGCATGGTTACGACTTCACGATGCCGAGCGTCTCGCACATCGAGCCGATGGTGAACCTGATCGACCAGGCGACCCTGACCCC
>CAYNUO010000105.1:0-3352 GCA_964400405.1 uncultured Bifidobacteriaceae bacterium
GCTGGGAAACGCGCCCGACTTCACGTCCCTGACGAATGTCTCGACGGCCGCGCCGATGCTCGGCGCGCCGGCCAGGAAGTTCTTGACGAACTTCGCCTTCCGGCCCGGGAAGAAGTCGAGCATGTCGTAGAGCAGCAGGATCTGCCCGGAGCAGTCGGGGCCGGCGCCGATGCCGATGGTCGGAATCGAGACGGCGTCGGTGATCGACTTCCCGAGCGCGGTGGGAATCGCTTCCAGGACCACCATGACGGCACCCGCCGCTTCGAGCGCCTTTGCGTCGTCGACGACACGCTGGGCGCCGTCGACAGTCTTGCCCTGGACCTTGTAACCGCCGAGCGCGTTGACGGACTGCGGCGTCAGGCCGAGGTGACCGCAGATCGGGATGCCGCGGGCCGAGAGAAATGCGACGGTCTCGGCCATCAGCGCGCCGCCTTCGAGCTTGATCATGTGGGCGCCGGCCGCCATCAGCTTCGCCGCGTTCTCGAACGCCTGCTGCGGGCTCGCCTGATAGCTGCCGAACGGCATGTCACCGAGCACGACCGCACGCTTCGCACCGCGAGCGACGCAGCGCGTGTGGTAGACGGAGTCCTCCAGGCTCACGGAGAGCGTCGACTCGCCGCCCTGCACGAGCATGCCGAGGGAGTCGCCGACGAGGATGATCTCCACGCCCGCGCCCTCGACGACAGCCGCGCCGGTGGCGTCGTAGCACGCCACCATCGTGATCTTCTCTTTCTCGCGATAGAGCTTCTGCAGGTGGCCGAGCGTGATGCGCCCGGTGGTCTTCGGCTTCTCGGTCGTCGGCTGGGTGTACATCCCGTCGGTATCCTTGGCGGCGTAAGCTCTGCGACGTTACCACACCGCCGCCCTCCTTCCGGGGGACGGCGGCGCGTGCTACGGGGTGCGTTCGACGCGCAGGATCGAGCCTGGCTTGCCGTCGGTGATCAGGTACACGTAGCCGTCAGGTCCCTGCCGCACGTCGCGGATGCGCTGCTTCAGATCGGCGAACAGCGCCTCACGCCGCGTCACGCCGCCCTTGTCGGTGAAGATGAAGCGCTCCACGCGGCTGCCCTTCAGCTCGCCCACGAGCAGGCTCCCCTTCCAGTTCGGGAACTTGTCGCCCGTATAGAAGGTCATGCCCGCCGGCGAGACGGTCGGCGTCCAGAAGATGAAGGGCTGCTCCATCCCTTCCAGATACATCTTCGCGGCGTGCTTGTTCGCGGCAGGTACGCCGATCGAACCGGGGCCGCCGATGAAATCGCCGAAGTAGTCACGACCCATGCCGACGAGCGGCCACCCGTAGTTCGCCCCCGGCTTCAGGATGTTGATCTCGTCACCGTCCTGAGGCCCGTTCTCGTTCTCCCAGATGGCGCCGGTGTCCGGGTGCATCGCCAGGCCGATCGTGTTGCGGTGCCCCATCGTGTAGATCTCCGGCAGGTACCCCTTCCGCCCGACGAACGGGTTGTCCTTCGGCGCCGTGCCGTCGTCCTTGAGGCGCAGGACCTTGCCGCCGTGCCGCGCGGGATCCTGGGCCACACCGCCCTGGCTGCCACCCAGTGGGCCGGACGACGCCGGCGCGTTCGCGCCACCGACGCTCACATACATCATGCCGTCGCGACCGAAGACAATGCGGGACGCGGTCGTCCCGGGGACCGTCTGGTCCTTCCAGTCCTCCGCGACGAAGATGTCCTTGATATCGACGAGCGTCGTGCCGTTCCAGCGTCCGCGCGCGATCGCGAGCGTCGAGGTCAGTCGATCGCCCTCGGGGCGCGGGCCGCTCGGCGAGTAGCCGAGATAGAGACGCTTGCCCATGGTCGGCACACCGGCCTTCAGCGGCGGGCCCGGCTTGTTGTAGGTCAGATAGACGAGCTGGTTCTTCGCAAAGTCCGGATGGAGCGCGACGTCCATGAGGCCGGCGTAGGATTCCGCGAACACCGCGGGGAGCCCCTCGACGGGCTTCGGGTCGAGCACGCCGTTGCGGATGATGCGCAGACGACCCGGCAGTTCCGTGACGAGCATGGTGCCGTCCGGCAGAAACACCAGACTCCACGCAAACTCGAACCCGTCAGCGATCGTCGTGACGGTGTACGGACCGGACATTCTTACCGCCGGCACCTGCTGCCTGGCACCGACCCCTGCTGCCCCCCCGCCGAACAGCAGTCCCAGGGCAGTCACGGCCGCCCACGTCCTCGAAGCACGTCTCATCGCCAAGTCCTCGTCTGCCGGCCGCGACCACGATAGCGGACCGGGCCGGCGGCACTGTAGGTCACGTCCGTGCACAGGTCAACAGCGCGAACTCGAACGGCCACGTCCACGTGGGCGGTCATAACGGACTTCCGGCATCAGCTCGACCGGCATACCCACGGCGAATGTCAGCTAGAATCCGCCACGTCTTTTTGACGCCGCAGAGCTGACCGCCCAAGGGGAGAAGCGATGACACGAGCCTGCCTGTCCGGAGTCCTGCTGCTGGCCCTCGCCAGCGGTTCCGCGGTCGCCCAGACGCTGACGGCCGAGGACTACGTCGAGATCCGCAACATCGCGCAGTACTACAACCTCGGCTACGACAGCAGCGCGCGGGCGGACGGCGGCGCGGTGGTCGAACGCGTCTTCACGCCGCAGATGAGCTTCACGCGGGACGGCGGACCGAACTGGTTCAGCGCGAAGGAGATGGCGGAATATTCGGCCAAGGCGACGTCCGGCACGCACCACTGGGATTCGAACATCGTCATCTCCCCCGCGCCCGGCGGGGCCTCGCTCTTCCGCTACACGTTCGTGTATCGCGTCGACAACTCCGGATCGCCCGTGACGATCAGCACCGCCGGCACGCTACAGGAATCGTGGGTGAAGACCGCCGAGGGCTGGTTTCTGAAGGACCGCTACAACCGCAGCGCGGGGCTCAACCTGCCGTATCTCTTCCCGACCTTCGATGGGCGACCCCTCGCGCCGGTCGCGAAGAATGTGTCGGCCAACGGTGCACAGAAGCCGTCCGGGACGAAGAGCAAGCTGGCCGCCATCGACTACGTCGAGATCGAGAACCTGTACGGCTGGAACAATCTCGGGCTCGACAGCGCCGCCGAGCAGGGCGAAATGTTCGCGCGAACGTTCACGCCGGATGGCTCGATGCAGGTCGAGGGTCGCACGCTCACGGGACGGAAGGAACTCGCGGCGTTCGCGGCAGGCGGCACGCCAGCGCTGAAGCGGTGGCTCTCGAATCTCTATATCGAAGCGTCACCGGAAGGGGCCATCGGCTGGGCGTATGTGCTGACGATCGATGGCTTCACGCCGACCGGCGCGCCGTCGAAGGCAACGATCGGGACCGGCGTGCTGTATCGGGACGTGCTGGTGCGGACCTCCG
>CAYNUO010000105.1:3452-8751 GCA_964400405.1 uncultured Bifidobacteriaceae bacterium
GCGCGCGCGAGCAGCGCGCGCATCTCGACGATCTCCGGATGACGCTGGGCGACCGGCGGCTCGAGGTCGTTGACCATCTGCGCCGACCGCGAGGGCCAGGGACCCGGCACGAACTGCGGCTCCGGGGCGGCCAGCGTACCCGCGGCACGATCTCCGTCGTACCAGGTGTACGCCTCGACGGTGGAAACGCCGAAGCGTGGCGTCAGCAGCACGACCCAGTGCCGGGGCAGGTCGACCAGCGGGTAGATCTCGTCGCCGCGGCCAAGGCCGAGGGCCGTGCCACCCGAGAGGAAGAACGGCACATCGGCCCCGATCACGCCGGCGACGTCGGTCAACTGGGACGGGCGGACGGGCACCTTCCACAGCCGGGCCAGCGCGACGAGCGCCGCGGCCGCATCCGAGCTGCCGCCGCCAAGCCCCGCCTGCATCGGAATCTGCTTCCGGATGCGCACCACGGCGCCGTCGACGTCGCCCGTCCGCCTGAGCGACCGCCACAGCGCCTGCGCCGCCTTCCACACCAGGTTGGAGCGATCGAGCGGAACGCCGGGCACGTCGCACTCCAGCGTGAACGGCCCCGGCCGGAGCTCGCAGCTCACGACGTCGTGCAGCGTGACCGACTGAAAGACCGTCCGCAGTTCGTGGTAGCCGTCGGGCCGGACGCCGAGGATGCGCAGGTCCAGATTGATCTTCGCGTGCGCGCGAACGGCCACGGCGCTCATCGGGACTCCTTCAAGGTGCCGGCGCGGCGGATGTCGGCCAGCGTGATGCGCCGCGTGCCAGCCGGGATGTCCACGGTGAACGCCGCGTCGTCGATCGTCACGTTCGCTTCCACCTGCCGCACCTCCAGCCGGAGGTCAGCATCACCCGAGCGCAGCCGGACGGTGGCCGGAAACGTCCCCGTCCACACCGGGTATTCCACGCGCCAGCCCGCGCGCTCGCCGCCTCGCACCGTCCACCGGGCCCCGTGCTTCCTGAGGTGCATGACGCTCCCGTCGGCGAACCGGAGCGACGCCCATCCGCCCGCGAAGGAAGTGCCGCCGGTGACCTCGGCCGCCGACAGGCAGCCCGTGAGCAACGCCCGCAGATCCTGCGGCGTCAGCCGCACGCCCGTGAGCGCCTCGACCACCGTGCCGGGGGCCTCGCCCTCGAGCGCCGCTGATTCACGGGGAAGCAGCAGCGTCGCCACGCCGGCCTTCGAGGCAATCACGAACACCGGCGCGCCGAACGGCGCCACCGCCTCGACGCGCATCGCGTCGGGCTCCGCAAAACCGGCGACGAGGCGGCCACGCAGGCGTTCACCCGCTGCGCGTCCCGAGAGCCCCACCTCGGCCGTCAGCGTGCGCAGCCCTGCGCACTGCGCCGTGACGCCGCGGAATGCCGTCGCGGGATCCGGGAGCGGCGTGCCGCCTCCGGACGGGAGTCGGATGTCGCGGGAGGCGCAGGCGGCCGCGCCCAGCGACGCAAGAGCCAGCAGCGGCAACCAGCGAGTCGGCCGGGCGGACAGGGTTTACTTCCTGGTACGGGACGTGGCGCGCAGCTTGCGCTCCACCGCGGTGCGGTCAATCTCTTCGCCGTCGCCGGCCAGCGCCTTTTCCCAGGCCAGCAGCGCTTCCTTCTGACGGCCCAGACGGGCCAGCACGTCGCCGTAGTGGTCCTGCACGACCGAATTGGTCGGCAGCGCGTCGGAGGCGCGTGACAGGAACTTGTCCGCCTGCGCGAGGTCACCCTTCTTGAAGTAGGCCCAGCCCAGGCTGTCGAGAAACGAGGGATTCTCGTCATCCTCGGCCAGCGCGCGTGTCACGAGTTCGACGGCCTCGTCCAGGTTCCGTCCCTGATCCGCGAGCATGTAGCCGAGGTAGTTCAGCGCAGCGGCATTGCGGGGATCTTTCTCGATGATGCCGCGGAACACACGCTCCGCCTCGGAATGCCGCTTGGCTTCGCCCAGCACGGCACCACGGCGGAACGCGACGGCTTCCGAATCGGGAAAGTGGGCGTCCGCCTTCGCCAGCACCGCCAGCCCGTCGTCGACCCGGCCCGCCTGACCGTAGAGCTCCGCGAGGCTCAGCTGGAGCTCCAGGTGATCCGGCTTCGCCTCCACCGCCCGTTCGAGCAGCGTCAGCGCCGCCGGCCGGTCGCCCGCCTGGAACCGGGCGCGGGCCTGCAGCATCGTGTAGCGGAGGTCATCCGGCGCCGCCTTCTGGCCCGCCTCGGCAAGCTCGGCGGCGGCCGTGAACTGCCGCGCCGTCAGATATGCCTGCACCAGGTAGAGATCGAGCGTCTCGTCTTCCGTGTCGGCGGCCTTCGCGCGCTTCAGCGCGTCGATCGCCTTGTCGTGCTGGCCGAGCGCCTGGTAGGCCGTGCTGACATACGACAGCAGCGAGGCCACCTCCCGTCCCTGGCCGGGGCCGGCGACAAACGTCTCCACGGTGTCGATGACGTCCTTGTAGCGACGGGACTGACCCAGCGCCTGTGCGAGCGCCGACGTGCCGGCCACGCTCTTCGGATCCACGGCCAGCATCGCGCGCGCGGCGCGCTCCGCGGCGAAGACGTCACCGACGCGGCGCAGCGCCTGCGCCTGCAGATAGAGCGCGCCGGTGTCGCGTCCGTTCCGCTCGACCAGCGGCCCGACGGCGCCCAGCGCCTTGCGCGCGTCGTCCTTCGAGCCGGTCGCCAGCAGCGCGGCGGCGTACTGCATCTGCGCCTCGCGGTTGCCGGGATTGGCCGTGGCTGCGCGGCCGAGCGCCTCGGCGGCCTCGCGCACGCGGCCGGCCCGCGTCAGCAGCTGCGCGAGCGTCGTGTTCAGGCGGGGATCGGTGCCGGCGACCGGTGCCAGCAGCTCGATGGCCTCCTCGCCGCGGCCGGAGCTCGTCAGCGCCTGCACGAGCGTCATCCGCGCCTGCATCAGGAACGGCTGCTCCTCCACGATCTTCGTCAGCAGGTCGACCGCCTTCGCCGCCGATCCCGTGATCAGGTAGAGCCGGCCGAGCGTGAACTGCAGCGACACGTCGGTGGCGCCTGCCGGCGTGCCGACCACCTGCTCGAGGTGCGTGACCGCTTCCGCCATCCGATCCGGCTGGCCGCTCAGGGCGAGGCCGAGGACGCGGTGGGCCTCGGTGGAATCCGCGTCCAGGGCCAGGGCCGCCCGGGCGGCTTTCTCGGCCGCCGCCACCTGGTTCTGGCGCAGGTGGAGCGCCGCGATCTCGGCACGGACGTGGGCGGATCCCGGTGCCGCCGCGGCGGCGCGCTCGAAGGCGGCCAGCGCACCCGTGTCGTCGCCGTCGCCGTCGAGCCGATGGCCGAGCAGGAACTCGTAGTACGCGTCGGCCTGCGATTGTGCGAGGGCGGAAAATGGCGTGGTCAGCAGCACGAAGGCCGCCACGGCGAGGCGCTCGGCGAGCCGCGCGTTCATCGGGTGAGTCTACTCCAGAATGTTATAGTGCCCGGGAGCCACACGAGGGAGCGAACGTGCCGATCGACAGAGAACTGCTTGAGATTCTCGCCTGCCCGGAATGCAAGACGCCCGTCACGCTCGTGCGGGACGGCGCGGCGCTCAAGTGCGGCACCTGTCACCGCGTCTACCCGATCAAGGACGACATTCCGGTGATGCTCATCGACGAGGCGACGGTCGACGCCTAGCCCGTTGGCGACTCTCCCCCTGCCCGCGCCGCATACCGCCACGCTCGAACGCGTGACGTTCGGGTTGCTGCTGGCCTTCGTGGCCGCGCAGCAGGTCTCGATCGCGGGCGCGCAGATCCTGCTCACGCTGCTGCTGGCCGCCTGGGGCGTCATGCTGGTGCGGGAGCACGGCAGACCCGAGGCGCCGCCGTTCTTCATCCCGCTCGTCGCCTACGCCGGGGTCACGCTGATCGTCTCGCTGTTCTCGGTCGACCCGCTCGGCAGCTTTGCCCGGGACAAGCAGCTCGTCCTCTTCGCGGTCGTCCCGGCCGTGTACCACCTCGCACGCGGCACCAGGGCGTCCACCGTCATCGACGTGATCGTGTCGGTCGGCGCCGTCACGGCCGCGGTCGGCATCGTGCAGTTCGGCATCCTGCACTACGACAATCTCGGCCAGCGGCCGCACGGCACGCTCGGCCACTACATGACCTACTCCGGCATCCTGATGCTGGTCATCGCCGCGGCGGCCGCGCGCCTCGTCTTCGGCACCAGCAACCGCATGTGGGCGTCGCTCGTGATGCCGGCGCTCCTCGTGGCGCTGCAGTTGACGTTCGGCCGGAGCGCATGGGTCGGCGTCAGCGTCGCGGTCGGGTTGCTGTTCCTGCTGAAGGACTTCCGCCTGCTCGGCGTGATTCCCGTCGTGGTCGCGCTGACGTTCGCCTTCGCGCCTGACAGCGTGGTCGACCGCATGGTCTCGATCTTCGACCGCAAGGACCCGAGCAGCCGCGACCGAGTCGCGATGCTCGAGATCGGCGAGGCGATGGTGAAGGACCATCCCCTCACCGGCGTCGGGCCGAACATGGTGCCCCGCGTGTACGCACAGTACCGCGTGGAAGGCGCCGTGAACGAGGTCAACCCGCACCTGCACAACGTGCCGATGCACATCGCGGCCGAGCGTGGACTGCCGGCGCTGGCCGTGTGGGGCTGGTTCCTGGTCTCGCTCGTGCGGGGATTGATTCAGCTCTTCAGACGGCCGGAAACGAAGATGCTCGCCGCCGGCGGGCTCGCGGCCGTCGCGGGGATGCTCGCGGCCGGCTTCTTTGAATACAACTTCGGGGACTCCGAGTTCCTGATGCTTTTCCTCGTGCTCGTCACGCTGCCCTTCGCCGCGGCGCGCGGGCCGGAACCACGCGCCGCGAACTGAACCATCCGCCGCGCTGCACAGCGCCGGCGGCACGGGCCCCGGTCACGCGGATGTCGTTCGGTGCGCGCGCAGGAACGACCGGATCTGACGAACCGCGATCGGGATGCGCTCCTTCGGCGTCTTCCACGGGAACATGCTCAGTTCCGCTTTCGGCGCCAGCATGGCGGTTTCCATCGCCACGGAGTACGGGTGCGCCGGGATGTCGTCCGGCAGCACCAGCACCGGGGTCTGGCACGAGCGGACGAAATCGCGTGTGACCGTGAAGACGAAATCCGGGTCGGTTTCGAACATCCGGACGACGAACTGCTTCGCCGTCTGCAGCGGGATGTCCGCACGCTTGGCCGCGATCTGCGCAGGCCACCCGTTCCACCAGACGCCCTGGTAGTTGGGGTCGCGCATCTCCGGCGTCCAGCCCACGGGCTGCGCCAGCACGGCGGCCACCACGCGATTCGGCGCGCGCTTCAACAGGTTCCAGATGAA
>CAYNUO010000106.1:0-3538 GCA_964400405.1 uncultured Bifidobacteriaceae bacterium
CTGCGCGGCCAGGAACTGCGCATGCGCGTCATCAAGGTCAACAAGAAGCGCGGCAACATCGTGCTCTCGCGCAAGGCCCTCCTCGAGGAGGAGAACGCCGAGAAGAAGAAGTCCACGCTCGAGACGCTCGCCGAGGGCAAGACGCTCCGCGGCACCGTCAAGAACATCACGGACTACGGCGCCTTCATCGACCTGGGCGGCATCGACGGCCTGCTGCACATCACGGACATGTCGTGGGGTCGCGTGGGTCATCCGTCGGAGCTCTTCAAGGTCAACGACGAAGTGGACGTCATCGTCCTCAAGTACGACCCGGCGACCGAGCGCGTTTCGCTCGGCCACAAGCAGCTCGTGCAGGATCCGTGGGCGACGGTCGAGAACCGCTACCCGGTCGGCGCCCGCATGGCCGGCAAGGTCGTCAGCCTCACCGACTACGGCGCCTTCGTGGAGCTGGAGCCGGGCGTCGAGGGCCTGATCCACGTCTCCGAGATGTCATGGAGCAAGCGCGTCAAGCACCCGTCGAAGATCCTCAACGTCGGCGACTCCGTCGACGCGATGGTGCTCGGCGTGGATCCGGCTGCGCGCCGCATCTCGCTCGGCCTCAAGCAGGTCGAGAGCAACCCGTGGCATGAGCTGGTCGAGAAGTATCCGGTCGGCACGCGCATCAAGGGCAAGGTCCGCAACCTGACCGAGTTCGGCGCGTTCGTCGAGGTCGAGGACGACATCGACGGCCTGATCCACATCTCCGACATGTCGTGGAGCAAGCGCGTCAAGCACCCGTCGGAAGTCCTGAAGAAGGGCGACGTGGTGGACGCGATGGTGCTCAGCATCGACGCCGAGAACCAGCGCCTGTCGCTGGGCCTGAAGCAGCTCGCCACCGACATCTGGGACGACTTCTTCGGCCGGCACCAGGTCGGCACGACCATCGAGGGCAAGGTGACGCGCATGACGAACTTCGGCGCGTTTGTCGAGCTCGACGAAGGCATCGAGGGTCTGATCCACGTCTCGGAGTTCGACGACTCCTACGGCGGCGAGAAGATCGAACTCGAAGTGGGCAAGACCTACCAGATGAAGATCATCAAGCTCAGCCCGGCCGACCACAAGATCGGTCTCAGCATCCGCGCCTTGAAGTCCGACGAGTTCCGCACCGACTGGGAGACCTACCAGGAGGGCGAGGGCACGGGCGGCGCCACGCTGGGCGATCACTTCAAGAACCGGTAGTTTCATCGCAGCACGCCACTCCGGACCGCCCGGTCCGGGGTGTGCGTGCGGCGCACCAGGAGTGGCCGTGACCACACCGACAAGTGGCAGCATGACCAAGGCGGAACTGGTCGAGGAGGTCTCGCGCGTCTCCGACCTGACCAAGAAGCACGCCGAGGTCATCGTCGACACGGTCTTCAAGAGCATCATCGACGCGCTGCACCGGGGCGAGAAGATCGAACTCCGTGGCTTCGGCAGCTTCCGGCTCCGCAAGCGGGAGTCGCGGAAGGGCCGCAATCCGAAGACCGGCGACAAGGTGGACGTGCCGCCGAAGCGCGTGCCGTACTTCAAGCCGGGCAAGGAACTGAAGGACCTCATCAACCGGGCCGGGGAAGAGGCCGACGCCGGAACCGGGAGCGCCGACGCACCGCACGCGGTGACGCCGTGACCGCGGTCACGCTCCACGCAGGCCTTCGCATCCGCTGAGCGGCACCCGAGCGGACATGGACCGGCTCTGGTCGCCCTGGAGGCTCCCGTACGTGACCGGAACAAAGGAACCGGGCTGCGTGTTCTGCGCCGCCCGCGACGCGGGCGCCGCGCACCCCCTCGTGGTCTGGGCCGGCCTGACGGCCCTCGTCATCCTCAACAAGTACCCGTACAACAACGGCCATCTGATGGTCGTCCCGCACCGGCATCTCTCCTCGCTCGGGGAGCTGACGCCGGATGAACTGCAGGAGGTCGCGCTGCTGACGCAGCGCGCCGAGGCCGTGCTGATGGAGGGCTACGGCCCCGCGGGCATCAACGTGGGCATCAATCTCGGCAAGGCCGCGGGCGCGGGGATCGACGACCACCTCCACGTGCATCTGGTGCCGCGGTGGACGGGCGACACGAACTTCATGACCGCCATCGGTGGCACGCGCGTGCTGCCGGAAGCGCTGGAGGATGCCGCCGTGCGGCTGCGGCCGATCTTCCGGTCCGCGATGGCGGCCGCAGGGGCCTGAGCGCCTGCGGCCTGAGCCTCTACAGAACGGTGTAGCCCAGAGCGGTGATGCCGTCCCGGAGTTGCGCGGTCGTCACGCGCGCGTCGTCGAATGTCACGTTCACCCGTCCGGCCGCGTGCGACGCCTCGACCTGCTGGACACCCGCAAGCCGTCCGAGTGCCCGCGTGACGGCGTTCTCGCAGCCACCGCATGTCATTCCCGATACGTTCAGGGTTATCGTCTGAGCCATGGTGTCCTCGTCGCGGGTTGCCCTCTTTCTTATAGCACTCCTCAGTGGCGCGTCCTGTGCGTGGCGGGGCCCTGTGCGTGTCGCGCCCGCGCCGGTTCCGTCCGCGTTCGACGTCGTCGGCGCGACGATTCTTCCGGAGACGCGCATCGGCGAGATGAGCGCGGTCATCGCGGAGCTGTCGGGTGCGTGGTACGACACAGCGCAGCAGCAGTTGCTGACCGTGATCGACCGGCGGGACCAGTCCACGATCATCGCGATGGACCTGCGCGTGGAACCCGCTGTCAGCCTGACTCCGGTCCGCGCGTCGCGCGTGGAGCGGGCGCTGGCGCAGCGCACGATGGATCTCGAGGGCATTGCGCCCGCGACCGGCGGCCATGTGTTCATTTCGTCCGAAGGGGAGACAGGCAACCCGGACGCTCCGTCGCCCGGCGTGTTCGAGTACACGCGCGACGGCCGCTTCGTCCGCAGTCTGCCGATCCCCGCGGCCTTCATCGGACTGCGGTCGAACCTCGGCTTCGAGGGGCTCACGGCCGCGCCGGACGGTAGCCGTCTCTTCGCCGCGGCGGAGGGCAGCCTGCGGCAGGACGGCAAGCCCGCCTCCATGCAGGCAGGCGCGCTGACGCGGATCCTCAGCCTCGATCCGGCGGGGAAGACCCGCAGCCGCGAGTACGCCTACCTGACGGAGCCCGTTCCACCGCTCAGGCCAGGCGTGGATGTCAGAGGCGACAACGGCGTGCCCGAGGTCCTCGCGCTGGGCCCCGCGGATCTGCTGGTGCTGGAACGCGCCTACGTCGAGGAGAAGACCACGGGCGGCCGTTCGGCCAACGCCATCCGTCTCTTCCACGTGCATCTGGACCCGGCGTCCGAGGTGTCGGGGCGGTGGTCTCTTGTCGACGGCGCGCCGGTCGTGCCGCTGAAGAAGACGCTCGTGCTCGACCTCGGCACGCTCGCCTCGCGTCTGCCGCCCCGGCTCGCGAACCTGGAGAACTTCGAGGCGATGAGCTTCGGGCCGACGCTCGCGGACGGGCGGCGCACGCTGTTGCTGCTCAGCGACAACAACTGCAGCGACACGCAGGTGACCGCGTTGGTCGTGCTCGCGTTCCGGGACTCT
>CAYNUO010000106.1:3638-8545 GCA_964400405.1 uncultured Bifidobacteriaceae bacterium
ATGCGCGCAGGGAGCGCAGGAAGCGGAACCCCAGTGCCTCACTCGGCAGGCGAGCCAGTCAATCGCGGGTGCTATCATCCGGCCAGATGCCCTCGCTGACGACGCGCATCGGAGTGCTGTTTGCGGCGCTGGCTCTGGCCGCGCAAGGCGTTTCGCTGTCCGGTCAGCAGCAGGGTTCCGCGCCCGCACCAGCGCAGACGCCGCCGCCTGTCGAAGTGCCCGGACAGGACGTCATCCCAACCTTCCGGTCCGGCATCAACTTCGTCCGCGTCGACGCCATCGTTACGGACAAGAAGGGTGAGCCCGTCGACGACCTCACGATCGAGGACTTCCAGGTCCAGGAGGACGGCAAGCCGCAGACGGTCGAGCAGTTCAAGCTCGTTCGCGTCGACCGGTCGTCCCGGCCCGCGGACGAGCCGATCCGCGAGATCCGCGACCGCGACGACGTGGAGCGCGAAGCGACCCGCGATGACGTCCGCATCTTCGTCTTCTTCTTCGACGACTACCACACGCGCGACCTGAACGCCATGTCGATCCGCCGGTATCTGCAGGAGTTCGTCGCCACGCAGCTGCGCCCGGCCGACATGGTCGCGTTCATGTATCCGCTGTCGCCGCTCGACACGATCACCTTCACGCGCAACCCGCAGCGCATCGCGTCGACGATCGAGCGGTTCGTGGGGCGGAAGTACAAGTACGAGCCGGTCAACGTCTTCGAACAGCGCTACTCGAACGCACCGACCGAGCAGGTCGAGATGATCCGGAATCAGGTCGTCGTCGGCGCACTCCGGGGCCTCTCGACGTATCTCGGCGGCATCGGTGACGGCCGGAAGGCCATCATCTACGTCGGCGAAGGGCTCAGCACGTCATTGCCACCGAGCATGCGGAATCAGAACGCGCAGTTCGCCGACCCGCTGACTGCACGGCAGGACAGCCCGATCGAGGACACCGCGGCGTTCTTCAACTACACGGACGTGCTCCAGCGTCTGCGCGACATCACCGACGCCGCGAACCGCACGAACACGTCGTTCTACACGGTCGACCCGCGCGGCCTGGCCGTGAGCGAGTTTCAGATCGACGAGATCGCGTCGTTCGATCAGGACCGGCGGATCCTGCAGCAGACGCAGGACATCCTGCGGACGCTCGCCGAGCAGACGGACGGACGCGCCATCGTCGGACGGAACGACATCGCGAAGGGGCTCGCGCAGGCCGTGAAGGACTCGAGCGCCTACTACCTGCTCGGCTACAACTCGACGCAGGCGCCCTCCGACGGCCGGTTCCACACGATCAAGGTGACGCTGTCGGAACGCGCGCGGAAGCGCGGGCTCCAGTTGCGCGCCCGCCGGGGGTATCTCGCGCCGACGGCCGACGATGTCCGTCGCGTCACGGCCCCGCCGACGTCGATGGTGCCGAAGCCGGTGACCGACGCCGTGGCGTCGCTCTCCGCGCGTCCCGCCTCGCATCAGGTGCTGCGGAGCAGTCTCGATGCGACGCGTGGCCGCGACGGCAAGACGGCGGTGACGTTCCTGTGGGAAGCGCTGCCGGTGATCCCAGGCGCGCGGCGCGAGCCGCCGGCGCGGGTCTCGCTCATCGCCGCGACCGCGACCGGATCGCTCGTCTACCGTGGCAAGGTGCCGGCGACGGTCCAGCCGCCGTCACCCGGCGGCAGCGCGATGACGCCGGCGGGCAGCGTGGTGTTCGAAGCCGCGCCCGGCCCGCTCCAGTTCCGCATCAGCGTGGAGTCCGAGTCGGGCGCCGTGCTGGACTCCGAGGTCAGGGAATGGGTGGTGCCGGCCGTCGCGACAGGCCTCAGCACTCCGCGGGTGTTCCGCGCGCGGACGGTCCGGGAGGTCCAGACGCTGGTGAAGGACTGGGCCAGCCTGCCGACGCTCTCGCGCGAGTTCTCGCGTGCGGAGCGCGTGCTCGTCCGCGTCGAGTCGTATCAGGGCGCGCCGACGGCCGTGCTGCTGAATCGGGCGGGTGAGCGGATGGCGGACGTGCCGGTGCAGGCGCTGGCCGCACCCGCGTTCTACCTGGAGCTGGCGCTCGGCGCGCTGGCGCCCGGCGAGTATCTGATCGAGCTCGCCTCCGGTGCCGCGCGCGAGCTGGTTCCGCTCAAGGTCGGCGCCTGACCCGGCGCCGGTGACCTGACCCGGTCAGGCGTACATGCCGCGCAGACGCGTGACGTCGGCCACGCGGGAGATCGCGACCATATAGGCAGCCGTCCGCAGGTCCACCTGGTGCTGGAGCGCCGTGCGCAGCACGGTGCCGAACGCCTCGCGCATCTTCTCCTCGAGCCGGCTGTTGACCTCCCGCTCACTCCAGAAGTAGCCGTGGCGGTCCTGCACCCACTCGAAGTACGACGCCGTGACGCCGCCGGCGTTGGCAAGGATGTCCGGCACGACGAACACGCCGCGCGCGTGCAGGCGGTGGTGGGCGCCAGGAGTCGTGGGCCCGTTGGCGGCCTCGACGACAATCCGCGCCCGGATGGCATCGGCGACGGCCGGCGTGATCTGGTTCTCGAGCGCCGCCGGAATGAGCACGTCGACGTCGAGGCCGAACAGCTCGTCCGGACGGAGCGCGTCCCCGCCGGGAAATCCGACGACGGTCTTCTCCTCGGCGGCCCACTGCAGCAGCCCCGTGATGTCGAGCCCGCTGCCGTTGTGCACGCCGCCGTGGACGTCGGTGACCGCGACGATGCACGCGCCGGCCCTCGCCAGCAGATCCGCTGACACCGACCCGACATTGCCGAATCCCTGGATGGCGATCCGCAGACCGGCGAGCGGGAGTCCCACGTGCGCCGCCGCTTCGCGTGTGACGATCGTCACGCCGCGGCCCGTGGCTTCCCGACGGCCGAGTGACCCGCCCATCTCGATCGGCTTGCCGGTGACCACCGCGGTTTCCGTGTGCCCGACGTGCATGGAGTAGGTGTCCATGACCCACGCCATCGTCTGGTCGTTCGTGTTGACGTCCGGCGCCGGGACGTCCTTCTCCGGTCCGATCAGGTCGACGATCTCCGCGACGTACCGCCGCGTCAGGGCCTCGACCTCCCGCCGGGACATCCGCGTGGGGTCGCAGACGACGCCGCCCTTCGCGCCGCCGAAGGGCAGGTGCGCCACCGCGCACTTCCAGGTCATCCACGCGGCGAGCGTGGTCACCTCGTCCAGCGAGACGCCCGGGTGAAAGCGGATGCCGCCCTTTCCCGGCCCGAGGGCGGTGTTGTACTGGACCCGATAGCCGGTGAAGACTTCGATCGCGCCGCTGTCCATCAGGACCGGGCAGGACACGACGACCTGACGTCGGGGGTGCGTGAGGATCCGCCAGATGCCCGGGTCGAGGCTGAGCCGGGTCGCGGCCTCCTCGAACTCCTGGAGCATGGCGGCAAACAGGGGGCCGTGCTGCGCCATGCTCGAACGCTAGCGGGTGGCTCCCGCCAAGTCAATTCGCCGGCCAGCGCGGCTATAATGAACGGACTCTATGGGTCAGAGCATCCGCGTTGTTATCGCCAAGCCGGGGTTGGACGGCCACGACCGGGGTGCGAAGGTGATCGCCCGGGCCCTGCGAGACGCCGGCATGGAGGTCGTCTATACCGGCCTTCGGCAGACGCCCGAGCAGATCGTGTCCGCCGCACTGCAGGAGGACGCCGACGTGATCGGCCTGTCCATTCTGTCCGGCGCGCACCTCCATATCTGCCCGCGCATCATGGAACTGCTCAAGGCGCAGGGGATGGACGACGTCAAAGTGGTCGTCGGCGGCATCATTCCCGACGCTGACATCCCGGTCCTGAACGCGCTGGGGATCGACGGCGTGTTCCTGCCGGGCACGCCCATGCAGGACGTCGTCAACTACATCGCAGGGCACGCCCGCCCGCGCGCCGCGCACGCCTGATCAGCCAGCTCCCGCATGGCGCACATCCTGCTGCTGGCTGAACCGAGTCTCACGATTCAGCGCGTCGTCCAGTTGACCTTCGCGAACGAGGACATCGATGTCATCGTCGCGTCGGATGGCGCGGAGGCTGTCGAGCAGGCGGAGCGCGTACGCCCGTCCATCGTGCTTGCTGACGTCGCGCTCCCGCGCAAGACGGGGTACGAGGTTGCGGCGCATTTCAAGCGCCATCCCCGATTCGCCGGCGTGCCCGTGGTGCTGCTCTCCGGCGCCTTCGAGCGTGCCGACCCCGCCCGCGCGGCCGAATGCGGCTGCGATCTGGTACTGAACAAACCGTTTGAACCCAAGCACCTGCTCGCCCACGTGAAGGAACTGTTGCGGGGCGCGCCGGGGGGTGACGCCCCGGAAGAGGTGGCCCCGGACGTCGCGACGCGCGCGACAGCCGCCGGGTTCGTGCCGGCGGCGTCGTCCTCGGGGAATGCCGCGGGGATCGATCCGCTCCCCGCGCCACCCGCATCTGCCGCGCCGGTCCCCACGCCATCGGCTCCGCCCACGCCAACGGTGGACGAGCTGATGTTCAGCCTTCCGCCAGTCGTCGCCGTGACCGACGCGTTCCGCGAACACGCGCGGTCCCAGCCGGTCGTGCCTGAGGCCGCACCCGCCGTCGTGCCGGAGCCGGCGGACGTGACGGCGTCTCCGGTGGCACCGGCAGCCCCGGACCCACTTCCGCCGGTGCTCCCGGATCGGATGCAGCCCGAGCCGTCAGACACGCCGAAGGTGGCACGGCGGCCTGTCGAGCAGCCCCCGGCGCTCGAGCCGGTACCGTCGTTCGAGATGCTCGCCCTGACGAACAAGGCGATGCGCCTGGTTCCGCCGCCCGCGGCACCCGACGAGCCGGACCCCGAGCCGGACGCGGCGGAGCCCGAGCCCGTCCGGGAGGCTCAACCGGTCCGCGCCACCAGTCATGACCTCGGCGATCTGATTCCGTCGCTCGACGACTACTTCGACCAGCTGGACGCGGCGTT
>CAYNUO010000107.1:0-8437 GCA_964400405.1 uncultured Bifidobacteriaceae bacterium
CGCACCCGCGTCAGCAGGCGTTCCATCCGCCCGATGACGGCCTCCCACTTGTGGTACTGCCGCACGTAGCGCCGGCCGTTCTCGCCGAGCTTGGCGCGCAGCGCGTCGTCCTGCAGCAGCCGGGTGAGCCCCGCGGCGAACTCCTCGCGGTTCGCGTAGAAGAGCCCGCCGCCGCTCTTGCGGCAGTGGTCGACCGCGGCGGCGTTGGCGGCCGGCGCGAGCACCGGCGTGCCGGCGGCGAAGCTTTCGAGCACGCTCTCCGCGGTGACATCCTCGCCGTCGGGTGCGAACACCACGTCGGCGGCTTCGTACGCCGCCATGCGGTCCCGCGGGGGCAGCACGCCGGCGAGCCGCAGATACGGCGCCGGCGGCACCTGCATCAGCCTGACGCCGAACAGCACCAGCGACCCCTCCCCGCCGCCCGTGGCGTACGCGTCGAAGTACTCGAGCAGCTCGGCGCAGCCGTGGCCGGGCGCGGTTACGCCGGCGTAGACGCACAGCTTGCCGTCGAGCCGGTGCCGCCGGCGAAACGTCATGCCGCGTCCGGTGAGGTGGGGCTTGTCCCACTCGTCGCCCGTGGCCGGGGACGCCGGTTCCTCCTCCGCGTCCTCCTCGTCCATCGGCTCATCGAGCTGCAGCCGGGGATAGGCGAGCTGGGGCGGCGGCTGAATCCCGAGGCCCACCACGTCCTCGTCGGAGGCGCTGAGGCCGGCATAGGCGTGCAGCAGCGGCCGCTCGGCGCTCGACATCAGCCCGATCACGGACGCCGCCGTCATGGTCCGCCGCACCGCGTTCAGGCGCAGCGCCGGGTCGACTTCGAGCCATGGGAAGAGCACGGAGCGATCCGGCGCGACAGCCAGGCCCTGGATCGTCGTGGCCTGCCGGCACGAGAAGTAGGCCACCGCGTCGTAGCTCTTGTGCTGACGCCTGAGGTAGTCCACGAGGCCGGGCGATTCCGGGCCCTGCTGCGCGACCCAGTCCTCCTCGTCCTTGCGCGTGTGGGCGCCGCCGGCGAGACGCCGGGCCGTGACGGATGCGGACAGGCCGGCGTGGCCGCGCGTGCTGGTGTTGAAGCGGCGGACGAGCACGCCGCGCACGCGGTCCACGCCCTCGGGATACTCGTTCCGCCATAGACCGTCCTGCCGCGCGCACGTCGTCAGCACGTCGACGTCGTGACGCAGCGACATCTGCTCGGCCAGCAGACGGCAGGCATGCTCGGGACCGGTGGTGAGCTCGGCCCCGTAGCGGGCCGTGACGAACGCCAGTTTCATGAGACTCGTTCCTGTCGGGCTTCGGGGCTGGTGGCCGCGGCCGCCACGCGGGCGGCGGCTGGGGGCAGCACGCGGCGCCGTCGGGTCAGCCAGCCGGCGAGCGGTTCCATGCGCGCCGCCGGCCGGGGCTCGCGGCTCAGCGTGTCCAGCATCGTTCGATACTTCTGTTCGATCACCGGCCACGCGTATTCGCGCCGGCAGTAGGTCTGTCCGTTCCGGCCCAGCCGCTCGGCGAGGGTTTCGTCCTCCAGCAGCAGCTGCAGCGCGGTCGCAAACTCGTCGCTCGTCCGGTAGTAGAGGCCGCCGTTGGCCCGGACGCACTGTCCCACCAGCACCTCGCAGCGGCCGCTGACCAGCACCGGCCGGCCCTGCGCCCACGCCTCGAGCACGACCATCGACAGGCTCTCGAACGGTGACGGCATGACGAGCGCGGCCGCGCCGGCGAGCGCGTCGAACTTCTCCTCGTCGCTGACGAAGCCGAGATGGCGGATCCGCGGGTGATCAGGCACCGGCATCACGGCCGATCCGAGCAGCACGAGCGTCGGCGGCACCGGAGCCGAGCGGACGAATTGCAGGAAGTAGTCGAACAGCTCGTCGCAGCCCTTGTTGCGATCGACCCGGCCGACATACAGCAGATACGGCCCGTCGATCCCGTGCGCCGAACGGAAGCGGGCCGCATTCCCCGTGCGGTCGACGTCGACGCCGACGCCGACCACCGTGCCGGGCACGGCGGCGTTGCCCGCGAGGTCCTCGACCATCGCGCGCTCCTCGGGCGAGTTGTACATCACCGCCCGGACCCCTCTGAATACCTGCCCGACGATCGCGAGCCCCATCGACGGCTCGCGCTCGGCCGTCGGCACGAGGACGGCCTTGCCGGGCAGGGCCCGGCAGCCATGAAATGCCTGGTAGTACCGCGCGCAGAAGAAGAGCACGAAGTCGCACGTGTCCCCGACCGCGCGGACGCGTGCCGTAAGCGCCGGGCTTGTGGGACCCTGCGCCTCCATCCACGCGAGCTCATCGGCGACCGAGTGGACGTGCTGGAAGACGCGCCACGAGCGGCGCGTGAACTCGGGCATGTCACGTTCGCGCGCCACGGGGACGCGCTCCACGGGGATGCCGTCGACGCGCTCGTCACCGGGCGGCAGCTCGTTCTTCCACGTGATGTAGTCCTGTGCGCAGGTGGTCAGCACCCGGACGTCGGCAAACCGCGCCAGCCGTCCCGCCAGGTGCCGTGCGTGCAGCTCGGAACCGCCGTTGATGCCGGCGCCGTACCGCTGCACGACCACGAGCAGCTTCACGGCTCGACAGGATCTCGCGGCGTTGCGCCGTCCGGCTGGCCCGCGGCCTGTGGCTCGGCCGGGCTCGCCGGTTCCGGATTCGTCTGCGCGACGACGGACTCGACCACCGGGCTGCTGAAACCGTAGGTGCTGCTGGCGACCGCCGGCTGCGCGACCGTCTCGGCGCCACCGTGGAACCCGCCGCTCTGGAAGGCACCGCCTTGAACGGCGCCGCCATCCTCAGGCCCGCCCGCGGCGGCGTCACTGCCGCCATCCACGAAGGCCGTATCGTCCGTCCCGTCATCGTCCGCGCCATCGTCGTCAGCCGGTCCCGTCTGCCCGACTGCTGCACCGCCCATCGGCTGGTCCGGTGACCCGGGCCGGCGTCCGCGGCGGCGCCGCCGCTTGCGACGCGGGCCGTCACCGATGCTGCCGCCGCCTGCAGCACCGCTGCTGCTGGCGCCGTCCTGCGCGGTGGCCGTGAAACCGCCGCCCTCGGGTCTCGAGACGGCCGCCTGCGGTGGCGCCGACCGGACTTCCGCCTGAAGGGCGCCGGCCTCGAGGCTCCGTACCCGGCGGTCGCTGAAGTCAACCTTCGTGGACAGGATCTCGACCTGCTGCGCGAGGTGCTGCGCTTCCAGGCTCAGCTTGGCGTGCTCCGAAACCACCCGTTGCAGCAGCGCATACTGCAGCGCGTTCCACTCGGCCTGCTGCGCGACGCGTTCAGCCTCGCGGGCCGCGGCCGCCGCGTTGATCCGGGCCTGCTGGTGCAGGGCCATGACCAGCGGCTCCGGGTTGAACAACAGCTTGAGGATCGGGTTGAGCAGCCGGCGCATGGTGCGGAGAAGACCGCGCGGCGTCTCGTAGATCGTCTCGTCCTCGAACGTGTAGCCGGCGGCCTGGGCCCCGGTCGGTACCTCCACGCTCCGGCCGCCGGCCGCCCGCCGCAACTGGTCCAGCAGGTCCGGGCTGACCGACCGCACGTCGAGAATCGCCTCGAGGCGTCGGGCCGCGAGCTCTTCGATCTGCTGGTCGGTCAGTGCGATGCCCTGCCGCTGCGCGATGCGCGTGCGGATGTCCCGCATGATCTGCGCGACGTCGGCATTCTCCGTCCGGATGGGCGCGGGACCGCCGGACTGCGGCCGCGAATCCTGGCCGCGCTCGCGGCCCTGGTCCGCGCCGCGCTCCTGGCCCCGGTCCTGACCGCGATCCTGGTTGCGATCGGCATTGCGGTCGCCGCCGCGCTCCTGGCCCCGTCCGCCGCGCCTGTCGGGGCCACGCCGGCCCCGGTGAAATCCGCGGTGTCCGCGGTTGTTCGGTGTGTCAGCCATCAGTACGTCTTGAAGAGCCGTCCCCATTCCGTACGGTTGAACGCACGGATGCGGGACTGGCCGATAGTGGGGTACCACATCCAGTCGTGGTACACGTTCGAGGCAAATGGCGCCCAGACCATCAGCGGTGAATGCAGCAGCAGCCGTTCCAGCGGCTGCAGCGGCCCGCGGCGGATCAACTGGTCGCCCCAGATGACGAGAGACTTGCGCGTCGAGAACCCGAGGTTGAGGCCGGAGATGTCGTCCCCGGTCAGTTCGATGTCGCGGAGGTCGGCCACGCCGAGCCCGCGTTCGTGTGCCATGCGGAGAAACGGGATCGACATCGGGTCGAAGCCCATGATGCGCGCCGAGACCGCGTCGATGGCCACGGAGTCGGACGAGGCGAGGACGACGTTCGCCACGCGCGGAATCATCGTGCGCGGGCCGGCTCCATCGCCCGCCACGGTGCCGTCGGTCACCGTGAACACGGACGGGTGCAGCTCGCGCTGCATGTAGAGCAGGTCCACCAGCACTTCGTGCATGTGCTTGTGGGCGTAGTGCCGCACCTCGCGGAGCAGCCCGCCGAAGGCGTTCTTCACCGAACCGGTCATCACGGCATGGCCGTGCGTCTTGACCGTGGGCAGGTGCACGATCTGGCGCCCCGGGTACATCTTCGGGATCTGGATCCCTTCCGGGAAGATCGCGTTCAGCTTCAGCAACGGGCTCGTGAAGCGGTACGTGATCCACTCCACCTCGGGCAGCGCCGTGAACGTGAGTCCGTGGCGACGGAGCACCGGTTCCCAGCGGTTGTTGCGGCAGCCCGCGTGCGGGTCGGTGACGACGGTCTTGTTCTCGACCGGCAGCACGCGCGCCGGGTCGAAGCCATCGGCCAGCAGCTTGGTGAGGACGCCGTCAACCTGCCACGGCTGCGACGAGCAGGCCGGGAAGTACTTCGTCCACGACAGGTTCAGTTTGATGATCGTGTCGAGATCGGTGCGCAGCGTGTCGCGGTAGCGCGCGAGATCCATCACGCGCCCGTAGTCGGCGATCACGCGGTCCGGCGTCGTACGTACCACGGCCACGCGGGCGGTGCGGGACGGGGCGGCGGGGGAAAGGGGAGGTGTGCCTGGTGCGTTCACGGAAGTCCCACCGGGGTGTACAGCAGCACGGCGACCGCGACCGCCCACATCACGACGCACGCCAGCAGCGGCGCGTCCGCGAGAAGCAGAGTCGACGGGTTGCCGCCGCCGTCCTTCCGGTGCACGAGATAGAGGTATCGGAAGATCCCGTAGAGCACGAACGGGATCGTGAGCGCCAGCCGGTCGGTGCCGAGCTTGGCGGATGTTTCCGGGCTGGTCGTGTAGGCCGCGTAGGCCACGACCGCGGACGCCGTGACGACGGCGATCATCTGGTCGAGCAGGTATGGGTTGTATTCGTCGAGGATGGGGCGGTGGCGCGTCGCGCCGCCAGCCAGGGCCGTGAGCTCGTGCCGCCGCTTCGCGAGCGCGAGAAAGAGCGCGAGGAGTATCGTGCACGCGAGCAGCCAGTTGCTGACCGGCACGGCGATCGCCACGCCGCCGGCGACCGCGCGCAGCACGAAGCCCGCGGCGATGGCCAGCGCGTCGACGATCACGACGTGCTTCAGCGCGAGCGAGTACGCCACCTGGAGCGCGACATACCCCAGAGCGGTGAGGCCGAGCGCTGGCGCGATCGCCCACGAGGCCGTCAGCCCCGCGCCCGTGAGCAGCAGCCCGGCGCCACCGGCCAGCGCCGGCGAGATCTCGCCGGCGGCAATCGGGCGGAACCGCTTCACCGGGTGCTCCCGGTCCGCGTCGCGGTCTGCGATGTCATTGAAGAGATACACGGCGCTGGAGAGCGCGCAGAAGATCACGAAGGTCTCGACGACGAGGCGGAACGCAGCGCCGTCCTCAAGACGTTTGGCGAAGAGCAGCGCCGCGAAGACGAAGAGGTTCTTGGTCCACTGTTCGGGCCGGCAGGCGACCAGGAACGACACCACCGTGGAACGGCGCGGCCGCACAAGACGTTCCGTGGCCTGTTCCACAGCGGATGCCGGCAAGGCGCGCGTCATGGTCGCGCGCCGGAGCTAGGCGCCGGTCGTGAAGCTCCGGACCGCGTCTGCCTCGGAGTCGTAGGTGTCGAACACGGTCAGCAGCTTCGTGATCGACAGCAGATCCGTGATGCGCTTGGTCAGGTTGGCGAGCTTGAGGCTGCCACCCTGCTTCGTCACCGTGGTGTAGGTCCGAACGATCTCGCCGAGGCCGGCGCTGTCCACGTAGGGCACGTCGGCGAGGTTCAGCACGAGCTTCTTGCGGCCCTGGAGGATCAGGCTGTTGACCTTGTCCTTCAGAAGCTCGTCACCTTCACCCATCGTCATCCGGCCCTTGAGATCGAGGACCGTGACGTCACCCGCGGAGCGCTCGTCGATTTGCATGTGTGTCCCTTTGGTCAGACTTACGGCAAGGCGCCTTGTTGGCGCCAGATTTTATCGTAAGGCGCACGCGCACACCACAGCGCGGACCGGGGGGTCCGCGCCGTACTGCACACGTCAGAGTCCGATCGGGCGGCGGCGCGAAGCCGCGCGCCGATCGGAGTGGTCAGAGGCTTCCGGCGCCGCTTGCGCGGCGCTGCTGGAAGCACTCCTTGCAGAGCACCGGACGACCTTGCGTCGGACGGAAGGGAACCGTGGTTTCCTTTCCGCAGGCCGAACACGTGGTGGTCGTCTCCACGCGCTCGCGTCCTGATGGACCGGATGGACGGCTGGCCCGCTTACCCTTACAGGCCTTGCACCGCTTGGGCTCGTTCTTGAACTGCTTGTCGGCAAAGAACGCCTGTTCGCCGGAGGTCCAGATGAACTCGGCGCCGCAGTCCACGCACGTCAGGCTTCTATCCTGATACTCCATGGGTCGCCACCCTTTGCTCGTCGTTCGTGCCGGTCGATCCCGTGCCCCTCTTTCCCGCTAGTCCGACTCCCGTCGAAGCTTCTTCCGATTGCGCTTCCGCGCCAGCGCCTGCTTGGCGCGGCGCTTGTCGCCGGGTTTCAGATAGAAGGAGTGCTTCTTGATGTCCTTGATGATGTCTTCCTGCTGAACCTTGCGCTTGAAGCGGCGGAGGGCGCTCTCGATTGACTCGCCTTCCTGCAGTTTCACTTCAGCCACGTTTACTACACCCCCTCACCAGCCGCATGGCTCCTCTTTGTCGTGCATCCGGGCCATGGGGCGAACATGCTAGGCTATCACGCAGGCGCGGATTCTAGGCCCAAAACTGAGGCAGGTCAACGAGATATCTGCCTTTAGGCGATATGCCAAAGTGCTATCCCGAAACAACCTGCTGACGCGTCAAATCTGATGAAAATCCTCGTGATCGGGTCCGGAGCCCGCGAGCACACCCTGGCCTGGAAGCTGGCCGCTGAACCCGGCGTGACGGGGGTGGTCTGCGCCCCCGGGAACGCGGGCATGACCGGGGTGGCCCGGGTGGTGCCGGCCGACGCCGGGGACCCGGAGGCGCTGCTGGCCGTCGCCCGGTCCGAGCAGGTCGGCCTGACGGTCGTCGGTCCGGAGCTGCCCCTCAGTCGCGGCGTCGTGGACCGCTTCCGGGCGGAAGGCCTGCCCATCGTCGGACCAACGCAGGCCGCGGCGGCCCTCGAATCCAGCAAGGCCTTCGCGAAGGCGTTCATGGCCCGGCACGGCGTGCCGACCGCGGCCTTCGCGCTCTGCACGTCCGCGCAGCAGGCGCTCGACGAGATCGCCGGCGGCCGTTTCGGCCTCCCGATCGTCGTCAAGGCCGACGGTCTGGCGGCGGGCAAGGGTGTGATCATCGCCGCGACGCGGGAGGAGGCCGAGGCCGCCATCCGCGAGGTCATGGAGGCACGCCGCTTCGGCAGCGCCGGCGACACGGTCGTACTCGAGGAGTTCATGACCGGGCAGGAGGCGTCCTACTTCGTCCTCTGCGACGGCACCCACGCGATGCCGCTCGGCTCTGCCCAGGATCACAAGCGCATCTTCGACAACGACGAGGGTCCGAACACGGGTGGCATGGGCGCGTTTTCCCCGAGTCCCCTCGTCACGCCGGAGATGGAGGCACGCATCCTGCGGGAGATCGTGCATCCGGTCCTGACCGGGATGGCAGCGGAAGGGAACCCCTTCAGCGGGTTTCTCTTTGTCGGCCTGATGCTGACGGCGTCCGGTCCGCGGGTGGTTGAATTCAACGCGCGCTTCGGCGACCCCGAGGCGCAGGTCGTGTTGCCGCGTCTGGCGGAACCGCTGTCGCCGCTGCTGGCCGCCGCGGCCGCCGGCACGTTGCCGGAGCGCCCCGCGCGCTTCAAGCCGGAGCCGCGTGTCGGCGTCGTCCTCGCCTCGAAGGGTTATCCGGACGGCGCGTCGAGCGGCGACGCGATCGTGGGTCTCGAGGAGGCCAACCGGGTTCCTGGCGCGATGGTCTTCCATGCCGCGACGAAAGCCGGCGCGGACGGTGGTCTTGAGACCGCCGGAGGCCGGGTGCTGACCGTGACCGCACCGGGCGCGACGTTCGCGGATGCGATCCGCACGGCGTACGAGGCCGT
>CAYNUO010000108.1:0-8427 GCA_964400405.1 uncultured Bifidobacteriaceae bacterium
GTACCTTGATATCCTCGAAGACGCATGTCCACGATTCTGCAGAGTGTTCCCGCCGGCCAGAAGGTCGGCATCGCGTTCTCGGGCGGCCTCGACACCAGTGCGGCGCTGCACTGGATGCGCGCGAAGGGCGCGATTCCCTACGCGTACACGGCGAATCTCGGCCAACCCGACGAGAAGGACTACGACGACATCCCGCGGCGCGCGAAGGAGTACGGAGCGGAGGAAGCGCGGCTCGTGGACTGCCGTGCGCAACTCGTCGCTGAAGGCATCGCCGCGCTGCAGTGCGGCGCCTTCCACATCACGACGGCCGGCGTGCCCTACTTCAACACCACGCCGATCGGCCGCGCCGTGACCGGCACGATGCTGGTCGTCGCGATGAAGCAGGACGACGTCCACATCTGGGGCGACGGCAGCACGTTCAAGGGCAACGACATCGAGCGCTTCTACCGCTACGGCCTGCTGGCCAATCCGAACCTGCGCATCTACAAGCCCTGGCTGGATCAGGCGTTCATCACGGAACTCGGCGGCCGCAAGGAGATGTCCGAGTACATGAACAAGGCCGGGTTCGGCTACAAGATGAGCGTCGAGAAGGCCTACTCGACCGACTCGAACATCCTCGGCGCCACGCATGAAGCCAAGGACCTCGAGCAGCTGAACTCGGGCATCAAGATCGTCGAGCCCATCATGGGCGTCGCGTCGTGGAAGCCCGAGGTGCCGGTGGCGCCGGAAACGGTGACGATCCGGTTCGAGGAAGGCATGCCCGTCGCGCTGAACGGCATGACGTTCCCTGACTCCGTGGAGCTGATGCTCGAAGCGAACCGCATCGGTGGACGCCACGGCCTCGGCATGAGCGACCAGATCGAGAACCGCATCATCGAGGCGAAGAGCCGCGGTATCTACGAAGCCCCCGGCATGGCGCTGCTGTTCATCGGCTACGAGCGGCTCGTCACGGGCATCCACAACGAGGACACGATCGAGCAGTACCGCGAGAATGGCCGGCGCCTCGGACGGCTGCTCTACCAGGGTCGCTGGTTCGATTCGCAGGCCATGATGCTGCGCGAATCCGCCCAGCGCTGGATTGCGCGGGCCGTCACCGGCGAGGTCACCGTGGAGCTGCGCCGCGGCAACGACTACTCGCTGCTCAACACCGAGAGCCCGAACCTGACCTACAAGCCCGAGCGCCTGACGATGGAGAAGGGCGAGAGCGTGTTCTCACCGCAGGACCGCATCGGCCAGCTCACGATGCGCAACCTCGACATCGCCGACACGCGCGAGAAGCTGATGACCTACGTGAAGGCGGGCGTCCTGGCCCCATCGGCCGGTGGGAACCTGCCGAAGCTGCTCGATCAGGGGCCCGGCAAGCCGGCAGAGGGGAAACCCGCCCGTAAGACCGATAAGTAGGGCGTGACGCGGCCGGCGCCCGGCAGAGGGCTTGCACTTGACCGGGCCTGTGCCCGGCCGGACAATGCAGCTAACCCTTTCCATCGAAATGGGTTGTGCCGATTCGCGCGTGGCTGCGTCCGCGCGCGATCGCGTCATTTCTTCCGACATGTCTGACCACGCTGCGCGCATCGACGGTAAGTTTCTCCGCGTCGCCGGCCAGCGCTTCCTGGTCAAGGGCGTGACCTACGGCACGTTCGCGCCGGACGAGGCCGGCCACCAGTTCCCCGCCATCGACCGCGTCCGTGCCGACTTCCGCCAGATGGCGGAACACGGCTTCAACACCGTTCGCGTCTACACGCCACCGACAGAGGCCGTGATGGACGAAGCCGCCGCAGCCGGGCTCCGGGTCATGGTGGGCCTGCCGTGGGCGCAGCACATCGCGTTTCTCGAACGGGCGGACGACGCACGCACCATCCGCCGTGACGCCGCCGAGGCGGTGCGGCGGCTCGGCGCGCACCCCGCGGCGCTGCTCTTCGCGCTGGGCAACGAGATTCCGCCGTCCGTCGTCCGCTGGCACGGCGCGGCGCGCGTCGAGAGGTTCCTGCGGGACCTCTACGACGAGGTGAAGGCGGCATCGCCCGCGAGCCTGCTCACCTACGTGAACTTCCCGCCGACCGAGTTTCTCGATACGGACGCGTTCGACATCTACGCGCTGAACGTCTACCTGCACCGGGAATCGCAGCTGAAGGCGTACCTGGCGCGGCTCCAGCACATCGCCGGCAACAAGCCGTTGCTGCTCGCCGAGGCCGGGGCCGACAGCATCCGCGAGGGCCTCGACGGTCAGGCCCGCATCACGGCCCAGCACATCCGCACGGCGTTTGCCGAAGGCCTGTGCGGCGCAGTCGCCTACGCGTGGACCGACGAGTGGTGGCGTGGCGGCGAGACGGTCTCGGACTGGGCATTCGGCCTGGTCGACAAGGACCGGAGGCCGAAGCCCGCCCTGGCGGCGGTCAGTCAGGCCTTCAGCGACGCACCGTTCTCCGAGAGCGTGCGCGCGACGTGGCCGCGTGTCTCGGTGGTCGTCTGCGCCTACAACGCCGCCGACACGATCGACGACTGCCTGCGGTCGCTTGCGGAGCTCACGTATCCCGACTTTGAGGTCATCGTCGTCAACGACGGGTCTCGTGACGGCACCGGGGAGATCGCCAAGGGGCACGCGGAGCTGTGGCCCGCCCTGCGCGTCATCGAGATTCCGAACGGCGGGCTGAGCGCGGCGCGCAACGTCGGCCTCGCGCACGCCACCGGCGAGATCGTGGCCTACACGGACGCGGACGTGCGCGTCGACGAGGACTGGCTCACCTATCTCGTGCAGCCGATGGTCGGCACGGACCTCGCCGGCTCGGGCGGCCCGAACGTCGTGCCGGCCGACGACCCGTGGGTGGCACAGGCGGTCGCCCGGGCGCCCGGTGGACCGACGCAGGTGCTCTTCGACGACCGGCTCGCTGAGCACGTGCCCGGCTGCAACATGGCGTTTCGCCGCGAGGCGCTCCTCGCCATCGACGGCTTCAACCCGGTGTATCTCCGCGCCGGCGATGACGTCGACGTGTGCTGGCGCCTGCACGGCCGCGGCCGGAAGATCGGCTTCGCACCGTCGGCTCTCGTGTGGCATCACCACCGCGCCACGGTGAAGGCATACTGGCGGCAGCAGGTCGGCTACGGCGAGGGCGAGACGTGGCTCGCCGCGCATCACCCCGAGAAGTTCGTCAACGGGCAGATGCTCTGGCACGGGCACATCTACAGC
Source organism: uncultured Bifidobacteriaceae bacterium (assembly GCA_964400405.1). Lineage (GTDB taxonomy): Bacteria > Acidobacteriota > Vicinamibacteria > Vicinamibacterales > UBA2999 > CANKJK01. Next base: position 3,185 of record CAYNUO010000108.1, read on the forward strand.
CACCTGCCGTTTGTCCGGTCGCTGACGACGCGCAGCGTGAACACCGGCGTCTGGGGCACGGCGGCCTTTCCGTCCGTCTACTCCACCGACACGAACCCGCTGCAGTTCCTGCCGCACTCGCCGATCTGGATGCTGCTGAGCACGGCGGCGCTCGTGGTGGGCGGCGCGTTCGCGGCTGACGGCGTGCAGGTCGGCCTGCTCGCCGTGATCCTCGGCCTGGCCGGCTGGGGCACCACCATCGGACGCTGCGTCGTCTTCGCGCTCCATTCGGACCTGTCGGGCCTCGCGCCGTTCCCCGGCCGCACGCTCGCGCAGACGCACCGGCGCTACCGGGCCCTCATCGCGTGGCTGCACCTGCTGCAGCCGATGGCCCGCCTGCGCGGCCAGATCCGCGGCATGTCGCTCTCGCCGCAGGTCACGACGTCCCATGTCACGCGGCTGCCGTGGAACATGCCTGTGCCGACGTGGCGCGACGCATGGGCCGCCGTCGGCCTGTTCCGTGGACGTGAGCGCGAGCGCACGTTCTGGAGCGAGACCTGGATTGCGCAGACGGCCGTACTTTCGGAACTGGTCGGCGTGCTGCGGGCGTCGCGCCCCACTCAACTCGTGGACGTCGGCGACGGCTGGCACAGCGACCGCGACCTGCGCCTGACGATCGGCCGCTGGGGCTGGCTGACCGTGAAGACGCTCGTCGAGGAACACGCGAAGGGCCGGTGCCTGCTGCGCGTGTCCACGCGCCTCCGCCCCAGCTTCGTTGGCCTCGCCCGCGGCCTGATGTTCGCGGTGCTGTTCGCCGTCATCGCGCGCGCGGCGGCACGGCTGGAGCTCCCGGCCACGCTGTCGCTGGTCGCGTCCGTGGTGTTCGCGGTCGTCGTGCTGACGGCGCGCGCGGCGTGGCAGTCCGCCCGCACCGCGGCCGTGTTCGACCGGGCGCTGGCCCGCGTCACACACGACGCACAGCTGATGCCCCTCGACACACCCGCAGCGCCGGCCACAGCGTCCACGCGGCCCACGGACTTCGAACCCGCGGCCGAAGCGTAACGGCATGTCACTGGTTGCCTGGAGCCTCGCGCACCTTCGACCCTACCGGGTGCAGGTCGCCATCGCCGTGCTGCTGTCGCTCGTCGAGATCGGGCTGGCGGCGCTGGCGCCGTGGCCGCTGAAGCTCGTCGTGGACAGCGTGCTCGGCTCGCACGCGCTGCCGGGACCGGTCGCGGCGATCCTCGCGCCGGTCATGGGCATGGGGGCGGCCGCGCTGCTCGTCACCATCGTGGTGGCCGGCATGCTGGTGCAGGTCCTGACCGAGCTGGTGCGCGTGTCCCACACGCAGCTGCAGGTGGAGATGGGCCAACGGGTGGTCTACGACCTCCGCGCCCGGCTGCTCGCGCACCTGCAGGCGCTTCCGCTCGAGCACCACATCCGCGCGCGAACGGCGGATTCGGTCTACCGCCTCGACGCCGACGCCTATTGCGTGAACGACCTGATCATCGGCGGCGCGTTCCCGCTGACGATGGCCGCGCTGAACCTCGCGGTGATGTTCACCATCCTGCTGCGCCTGGATATGACGCTGGCGCTGCTCTCGCTGGCCGTGGCGCCGTTCCTGTATCTCAGCCTCCGGTACTACTCACGGCGGATGACGGACCGCGCCGAGCGCGTCAAGGAGCGGGAGTCATCGCTGGTCGAGCGCGCGTTCGAGATTCTGTCGTCCATCGCCGCGGTCAAGAGCTTCACGCGGGAACGCCAGGAACTCGACCGCTTCATCGGCGTGGGCACCGAGACGATGCGGGCCCGGCTGCGGCTCACGTGGCAGGAGTCGCTGTTCTCGGTCTGCGTGACGGTCATCACGCTGGCAGGCACGGCGCTGGTGCTGACCGTCGGCGGGCTCCACGTGCTCGACGGCACGCTCACCGTCGGCGGCCTGCTGGTCGTCACGGCGTATCTCGCCGCGGTCTACAACCCGCTGAGCGCCATCGCCCACACCACCGGGTCCCTCCAGCACGCCCTCGTCAGCGTGCGGCGCGTGCGCGAGATTCTGGCGCTGGCACCCGAGCCCTTCGACGTGCCGGGCGCCGTGGACGCGACCGGCATCGCTGGCGACATCGAGTTCGACCACGTCGGCTTTGCCTACGACCAGTCGCGCTCGGTGCTGACGGACGTCAGCTTCACTGCGAAGCCGGGCGAGATGGTCGCGCTGGTCGGTCTGACCGGTGCCGGCAAGACGACGATCGTCAACCTGATCCCGCGCTTCTTCACGCCGACGAGCGGGCAGGTCCGCATCGACGGCGTCGACGTCTCGCGCTACGACCTGCGGTCGCTGCGCACGCGGATCGCGCTCGTGCCGCAGGAGGCCGTGCTCTTCGGTGGAACCATCGGCGACAACATCCGCTACGGCCGGCCGGACGCCACCGACGAGGAGATGCGTGCCGCCGCGAAGGCCGCGCACGTGGCGCCGTTCGTCGAGCGCCTGCCGCAGGGGTACGACACACCCGTAGCCGAGGCGGGAGCGTCGCTCTCGGGCGGCGAACGCCAGCGGCTGGGCCTCGCCCGCGCCCTCCTCAAGCGGGCGCCGATCCTGATCCTCGACGAGCCGACGTCCGCCCTCGACGCCATCTCCGAGGAAGCCGTCTTCGACGCGTTGCGGACGATGCGCGAGGGCCGGACGACGATCGTGATCGCCCACCGGCTCTCGACCATCCGCGACGCCAGCCGCATCCTCGTGCTGCACGAAGGCAAGCTCATCGCGCAGGGCACGCACGACGAGCTGATGGCGTCCTCCGAGCTGTACCGCCGCATGTGCGCGCGCCTCTCCGTCGGCCGGTCGCTCGACGAGCCCGAGTCCGTGGACGAGATGATCAAGGCCCTCGCGTGAAGATCGTCGTCGCGGGCATCATCGCCCGATATCCGTTCGGCGGCGTCACGTGGTGTTCGCTGATGTATCTGCTCGGGCTGCGGGATCTCGGCCACGACGTGCTCTACATCGAGGACACGGGTGAGTGCGTCTACGACCCCGAGCAGAACACCATCTCGGAGGACCCCGGCTACGGGACGCGCTACATCCACGCCGCGCTCGAACCGCACGGCTTCGGGGACCGCTGGAGCTTCGTCAACTACGACGGCCGGCACCACGGCATGACCAAGGAGGCCGTCGCGGGCTTCTGCGCAGACGCGGACCTCTTCATCAACCTGTCCGGCGGGTCGTGGTTCTGGCGGGATGAGTACGCCCGGATCCCGCGCAAGGTCTTCATCGACACGGACCCGGTGTTCACGCAGCTCGCCATCGCCAAGGGCGAGACGTGGTACGTGGAGTTCTTCAAGCGGTTCGATCGCCTGTTCACCTTCGGCGCCAACATCGGGACGCCCGCCTCGGATGTGCCCACGAGCGGCTTCACGTGGGAGCACACCTGGCAGCCGGTCACGATGCGTCACTGGGAGGGCAGCGGACCGCCCTCGCTCGACCGCTTCACGACGGTCATGACGTGGAAGACGCAGAGCTTCACGGATGTGGACGGCAACAAGGACCGCGAGTTCGTGAAGTTCATCGACCTGCCGGCACAGCTGCCCGGCCGGTTCCGTCTCGCCGTGAACGGCCCCGACGGCCTGCTGCGCGAGCGGGGCTGGGACCCGGTGGACGCGATGGCCGCCTCGCGGACGCCCGAGGCGTATCGCCAGTTCGTGCAGGCGTCGAAGGCGGAGTTCGGCGTCGCGAAGCACGCGTACGTGTCGCGCCGGTCAGGCTGGTTCTCGGACCGGACCGAGTGCTATCTCGCTGCCGGCCGCCCGGCGGTGGTGCAGGACACCGGCTGGAGCGCCCACCTGCCGCACGACGCCGGCCTGCTGCCGTTCTCGACGCCCGAGGAGGCGGTCGACGCCGTCCGGCGGGTCGAGCTCGACTACGCCCGGCACGCCGCGCGGGCGTCGGAGATCGCCCGCGGGTGCTTCGACGCGTCGGTGGTACTGCCGAGCCTACTCGCTCGCTGCTGAGTCCGTCCTACCGAGCGACGTTGATCACAGGACTCGGCTCATCGCCGAACCAGAACGTGCAGTTCGCGCGGGCACAGACCTCCCGCTTCATCTCGATCTCCTTCAGCTTCAGGCTCAGCTCGGGCGGCAGGCTGGCTCCTCCGCTGGCGTTCATCCTGATGTTGTAGGCCGCGTCAGCCGCCGAGCGAGACTCTTCGGCCAGCTTGCGCTGGTCCTCTGCAAGTTTCCGCTGCTGCTCGGTGATGATTCGCTGCTCCTGCGCGGCGGTCTCGATCCGCTGGGTCTTGATTGCATCGGGAGGGTTGGCGCGCCCGAGAGACAGATCGATCAACCGAATAGGCACGCCCGTTTCCCGAATCAGCGCGACCATGTGCCCTGTGACCTCGCGGTCGACGTCTTCGGCCGCAGCGGCCGTGATGGCCATCGCCTGCATCTCCCGCTTCTTGACGGCATCGCGCACGGCCGTTCGAAAAGGCTGGTCAAGATTTCTCACGAAGAATCCGGGGCCTACATCGTTGACATAGTCGTTGCCGAATCCTTCCACTAGTCGAACGCTGTCGGTCACCTGGTAGGAGAACACCGCATGAAAGTCGATGGGCACGCCGTTGGACGTCATGAGGTCGTCGAACGCCATATCGATCCGCTGCGGCTGCATGTTGACGTAGGTCGCATCAGTCGTCACCGCCACGAACGTTCTGCCGGTCTTGATAGGCGTCTTGTCGACACCGCCATGCCCGAACAAGATCGGCTTCCTGACCAGCACGGCCTCTATTCCAGGGCCCGGCGCGACAGAACTGCACGCCATGCTGATCAACCCGCACAACAGGACGATCGCTCTCTTCATAGGTCCTCTTCGGACATGACAGGCGCCGACGTGACGCCACGCGTGAAAATCTTGGGCGAACTTATCACGCCCAGTTTTGATCCTGGTGACAAGAGGAGTCGCCGTGGTCGACGCAGCGCTCGGATCAGGGAAGTCGGGCGGGCAGCTCGCGCCGGGTGTCACGGCTGCTGTGTGACGTCCGAAAGCGAATAGCTCGTACTCCGACCAGCAGCGGCGTTTCGCATTAGGATGCCGCGAGCGACGAGGTCGAGTCCGACCTGTCGGACCTACCGTGCCGCTGTCACGGCGGTGGGGGCGTCCGGAGCCCGCCGCATCTGGAACGGCGCACTCTTGACGATTCCCACGACCAGATCCGAGAACCGGTAATTCCGGGCGCGTGCGTCGCGGAGGGTCTGGCGTACCGCTGGCGCGTCATACG
>CAYNUO010000109.1:0-8414 GCA_964400405.1 uncultured Bifidobacteriaceae bacterium
CGGCGCCGAGGACCTTTGAGGCGTATCTGAAGGCACTGCCGGCGGACCAGCGCGCGGCGCTCGAACGCATCAGGCTGGTCGTGCGCGGGCTCGCGCCGGAGGTTGAGGAGTGCTTCAGCTACGGCCTGCCGACGTTCAAGCTCGGCGGCAAGACCGTGCTGCATATCGGCGCGGCTGCGAAGCATTGCGCCATCTACGGCGCCGTCGGTGAACTCGGCGCGGAGCTCGCGAAGTACGACGTCAGCAAAGGGACGATCCGTTTTCACCCCGAAGCCCCGCTGCCGCTGGCGCTGCTGCGAAAGCTGGTCCGCGGCCGGCTCGCGCGGGTTCGAGCGCCGCGCGCGTCCTGAACCCTCCCCGACGGGCGAGACCGGCGGGTCGACGGCACCGCACCCGGTCCTGAGGCGCGCAGCGCGCGGAGTAGATCGCTCGACCGCGAGGAAACCCGCGGCCTGACGCGCGGGACCGGCGAGCCGGCACTGCATGCCCGCCTGCGGACCCTTGTGTCCAGAGGCACGTTCCTTGCCTCGTTTACCCGGGACGAGATGGAGGTACGCATGGGAACGCACCTGATGCATTCGACGCGGCGAGCGGTCGGGGCGCTGAGCCTGGCCGTTCTGACGGCCGTAACCTGGCCCGTGACTGGTGGCCTCTCGGCGGCTGCCGACGGCCTCTATACGCGCGACCAGGCGGCACGGGGACGTACGATCTTCCGCCGCGACTGCGCGTCGTGCCACCGCGAGGACCTCAATGGACGCAAGTCCGACGGAGGACCCGCCCTGCGCGGCACGGAGTTTTTGAACAAGTGGCGCGGCCAGCCCGTCACGGAGATGCTGCGGCCCGCGCGGGAGCTGATGCCGGCGCAGCATCCCGGCGCGCTCGACCGCAGGGCGTACATCGACGTCATCGCGTACATCCTGGAGCAGAACGGGGCACCGGTCGGCGATCTCGAACTCCCTGCCGACGAGACGGTGTTGAAAGACATCATCGTGAAGTTCGGCCCCCGGCGTTAGCCGTCCACGACATCGACACGCGGCGTCGCCACGGTCCGTCGGCGGCGCTGAAATCAGAACCGCATCGAGCGGTTGACCTTGACGATGAACGCCCGGTTCTGCAGATCCGGTGCGCCCAGACCCTGCGTGTCGCGCTGCTCGTTGTACACGGCGAAGAACTCGCTCCCCGGCCGGTACTCCCACCGGAAACGGGCGTTCGTGCTGACGGTGCGCGTGCCTGAGTTGTATTGAACGAGCGCGCTCAGAAACGCCCACGGCGTGATGGTGTAGGTGACCCGCGATCCGGCGAGCGTCGTGGTGAAGTCGCCGGCGGAGAGGCGGACACGGTTCACGGACACGGTCGGCTCGACGGACAGGCGCGAAAGCGGGCTGTAGCGCCCCTGGCTGACAGCGAGCGTGAGACGGTCCCCGTCGTAGAAACTCCCGCTCTCCAGCTGCACGTTGCCCGAGACGGGACGCTGGCGCCCGAAGGTGTAGCCGATCCGGCCGATGCCGTAGTCGTAGGCGCCGGCCAGGAGCGTCACGCCGGTCGCAATCCGGAACGGCTGCGGCAGGTATTCATAGGTCGCGGCATAGCCGGCAAAGAAACGGTCGCTGTTCTGCAGCTCGATGCCGAACTCCAGGTCGAGCGCGCGCGTATCGGTCCGCTTCGCGACCGTGTTGTCGATGTGCGCGAACGACGCGCTGTACTGGAACTTGCGGATCGACCGGAACCGCGTCGTCCGCGGGGTGAACTTGGCGAGCGCGAAGTGCTTCTCCACGCCCGACCGCCGGACGAACCCCACGCCCGGATTGAACCGGCTGCCGACCCCGAGGCGTTCGAGCTGCACGGCGTAGCGGTCGCCGGGGTAGTCGAGCTGCACGCGGTGGCTCGTGTCGTCTCCCCGCGCCGCCGTGTCCGTCCTCGCCTTCGCCCAGTAGCCGTACACGAACATGTTCGCGAAGAAGCCGAGCGACGCGTCGGCACCATAGGCGTTGTTGCGCCCGTCGCCCGGGCGAAGCGCCGAGCGCGACGTCATCAGGACACCGACGCTGCTCTTCCGCAGGATGTCGCGCTTGAGCCTGAGGACGGTGACGTTGGCCTCACGGACACCCCGGGAGAGGTCGTCGTCGGACTGGATGTTGATCGCACCGAGGCTGAATCGTCCGACGCGGCCTGTGAGCCGGCCGCCACCGAGAATCGGCACGGCGAGGCCGCCTTCGAGGCCGATGCGCCGGCTGTAGAACAGGATCGGGGCGTCGCCCGTTCCGGCGGTGGTGCCGCTGGTGGCCACGCCTCCGAACGAGAACGTGCCCTGGTTCTCCAGGAAGAAGTCCCGCTTCTCCGGGAAGAACAGGTTGAAACGGGTGAGGTTGATCTGCTGTTCGTCCGCCTCGACCTGCGCAAAGTCCGTCTTGTAGGTGAGGTCGGCGGTGAGGTTGCGCGTGACGCCGTATTTCACGTCGAGCCCGACATCGGCGGCGCCGTCGTTCGACACAGGCGGCCTGGCCAGGCGATCGGTGGTGATGTCGGCCACGGCGAAGGGCTTGATCTCGATGTTGCGGGCGGTTGTCGGCGCCTCGAGACCGACCAGGGTCGCGCCGAGCGATGTCTCAAGGATGCCGCGGTGACCACGGGCGGCGGGCATTCGTGTGAGGAACGACACCTCGTTCTTCCACTTGCTCTGCCGCACAGCCACCACACCCCACGTCTGTTCGCGGCCGGGCTTGTAGCGCAGGGACTTGAACGGGATGGCCATCTCCACGGTCCAGCCCCCCTCGAACCTGCCGACCCTGAACGTCCAGATCGGGTTGAAGTCGCCGTTGTACTGCTGGCCGTTGAGTGCCTGACCGTCGTTGCGCCCGCCGATGGGATTGACGCCGAACATCGTGCCGTTCCGCCGGTCGAGGAACGTGTCCAGATCGATGACGAAGTTATCGTTGCCGCCGAACAGCACGGTGCTGTCGCGCCGCATCTCGTTGGCGATGATGCGCTCGGGGTGCGTCTCCCAGCAGCGCGCGACGACATACACCCGCTGGTCGTCGAAGAGGATCCACATGTCCGTCTTCTCGGTGGCCACTTCGCCGGGCTTCGGGTCGCTCTGGATGAAGTCCGAGATGGGCGGCACGCGCGCGTAGACCGCCTCGTCCAACCGGCCGTCGATACGCAGGGGCGCGTCGAGGCGTACTGCACGGATGGTCGCCCGGCCGTCCGCCGTCCGGTTGATCGTCGCCGGAGGCAGTGGTGCCGGCACGCTCAGCGCGGGTTGCGTCCACGCGGGCGTGGCCGCCGTCAGCAGTATCGCAACCGCCAGTCGCATCGACGGGCTCTCCACGGCAGCAGACTCTATGGGCACCCGCGCCGTCGACTGGCGGCGCGGGTGTCAGGTTCGTCGGGTGTGCGAGCCGGTCCGGCGCTGGGGGTTACTTCTTCGCGGCGGGCCGACCAGACTGGAGCAGGAAGCGCTGCACGCGCTTTCCCTCCCACGCCTCGCCGACATAGACATTGCCCTGCTGATCGGTCGTGATGCTGAACGCCTCGGTGAACCCGCCACCCGCGTGGCTGCCGAAGCCGAACGAACCGACGGTCGCCATCGACTGCCGGTCGAGGATCCAGACCTTCTCGTTCATGCCGTCAGCCACGTACAGGTGCGCCTGGTTCTTGTCGCGCGAGAACGCCACGCCGTAGACCGACCCGCCCTTCGTGCCCGGCGCAACCACGCCCTGCTTCACGAACGTGCCGTCCGTCTTGAACACCTGGATGCGGTTGTTGGCCTTGTCGCAGACGTAGAGCAGCTTGTCGTCGGCCTGGCCGATGCAGTGGACGTTGCCGAACTGGGGGCTGTCCGGGTCGGGCGAATCGACTTTCGTCGGGACCGAGTCATCCGGCGCCTTGCCGTAGGCGCCCCAGTGCCGCAGGTACTTGCCGGTAGTCGCGTCGATCACGAGCACACGGCGGTTGTGCAGGCCGTCGGCGATGTAGGCCTCGTTCGCCTTCACATCCACGGCGATGCCGGCCGCGCCGCGCGCATTCAGCTTGTCGCTGCTGTCGGCCTTGCCCTGGCCCGGCTTGCCGAACTGCATGATCTTCCGGCCGAAGCGCGAGAGCTTCAGGACCTGGCCGTCACCATGACCGTCGGCACCGAGCCACACGTTGTCCTGGCCGTCGATGAAGATGCCGCGCTCGCCGAACGGCGCGCCGCCGAGCGCGCTGTCCACGCCCTTCGGCGCGGGCGTCGGCCAGTCGTAGGTGTCGGTCTTCCCGCCCCAGCCCTGCACCCAGTTGCCCTGCTGGTCGAACTCGATGACCGGCGGTGCGGGGCGGCAGCAACCGGCGACGGCGCCCTTCATGCCGCCGTAGCTGCCGTCGACGGCCTCGCGCTCGGAGTCCTTGAGCGTCGCGGGCCGCTGCACGATCCAGACGTGGTTCCGGGTGTCGACGGCGACGCCGACGACCTGCCCGATCTTCCAGTTGTTCGGGAAGGGCTTCGGGAAGGTCTTGTCGTACTTGAACTGCGGCGCAGTGCTGCCTGGAGCGGTCGCCTTCGCCGCAGCCGACGGCGCCTGCTCGGCCGAGAGCGAACCACGGGTCGAGACAGCAGCGAGCGTCAGCGCGACAGCGCCGATGGTTGCAACGGTTGTGATCTTCATGACTGCGGCCTGAGCCCCTTGTAGAGGAAGCGCTGCACGCGCTTGCCCTCCCATGTTTCGCCGACGTAGATGTTGCCGCGCTGGTCGGTGGCGATGCTGTGCGGCGTCGTCATGCAGCCGCCCGCGTGGCCGGCGCAGCCGAACGAACCCAGGATCTCGAGCGACTTGCGGTCCAGGATCCACACCTTCTCGTCACGGCCATCGGGAATGTAGAGGTACTTCTGCTCCGGCTTCTGCGAGAGCGCGACGCCGAATACGGTGCCGCTCATCGAATGCGGCTCGATGTACTGCTCGCCGACATACGTGCCGTCGATCTTGAACGCCTGCACGCGGCTGTTGTTCCGATCCGCGAGGTAGACGTACCCGTCCTCGCTGACGGCGATGCCGTGCGGCGTCGAAAACTGCTGATTCGGCTTGTTCGGGTCGTACGGCGGCGTCTTGGTGCTGTCGTCCGGCTTGTTGCCGAAGGCGCCCCAATGCCGCTTGTAGGCGCCGGTCTTCGCGTCGACGACGAGCACGCGGCGGTTGCCGTAGCCGTCCGAGACGTACGCCTCGCCCTTGTAGACCTGAACGCCGGTGGCCCGGCCCATGTCCTGCGGATGGTTGCTCGTCGGTCCCTTGAGGCCGGTGTGGCCGACCTGCAGCAGGAACTGGCCATCCCGCGTGAACTTCAGCATCTGACCGTCGCCGTTGCCGGTGGCCGTGATCCAGACGCTGCCATCGCTGTCATCGACGGCCACGCTGTGCATGCCGCTGGGGCTGCCGCCTCCCGTCGGGTCCTTGCTCTGCTCGCCGGGCGTCGGCCAGTCGTACTTGCCGTCCTTGCTCGCGCCGCCCCATCCCTGGATGAAGTTGCCGGCGTAGTCGAACTCCATGATGTACGGCGCCTTGACGCAGCACTCGCCGCGTCCGCGTTCCGCCTCGAGCTCATCCGGCCGGAGCGTTTCGGCGCGATGTGCGATCCAGACGTGTTCCTTCTTGTCGACGGCCACGCCGACCACCGTGCCGGTGTTCCACTTGTTCGGCAGCGGCATCTTCGGGAACGTTTCGTCCCATTCGAAGTAGGGCACCATCTTCACGCCGGGCCGGGCCGGAGCATCGGCCGCACCCGCGCCGGCGCTGAGCGACTGATAGCCGGCCAATCCGGCCACGGCCGCCACGGCTGCAGCGATTCCCGCTCGTTTCCATGTCATGACGTGATCTCCATGCGCCCGCCCACGTCGGCGGACAGCGGCTCATGATACGTGGAGATCGGACCGGGAACGCCTGGCCCGATATTGCAAGTTGTCTCGGGACAGGGCGGGGGCGTCGCCCGGGGCGGGCGGCCGGTTACTTCGCGGTGACCGTGATCTGGTGCTCGTCGAGGATGCGGCCGGTCGCCCGATTGAGCTGGGCGAGGCTCTTGCTGAGGTCGGCTTCGGCGCGGGCGCGGAGGCTGCGGGTGTTGATGAGCGCCGACTGCCGCTGGAGCACGAGGAACACGGTCGAGGTACCGGCGTCGAACTTTCGCTGCTCGCTGGCGTACTGCTGCTCGGTGAGCCGCGTTGCCTCGGTGGCCGTGTCGAGCGTGGCGCGGGCGGACGCCACGGCCTGCATCGCATTCCGGACGTCCGCGGCGACGGCATTCTCGACCTGACGGCGCTGCAGCTCGATCCGCCTCCCTTCGACGACCGACGACGCGAGGTTGGCCTCGGCGGTCTGGTTCCTGAAGGGCACGGCGATGCGCACGCCAACCTCGACCGTCGGGAAGTCCTGCCGCAGCAGGTTCGTGAAGCTCTGTCCGAGACCGCCGATGAACTTCGTCGGCACGCCCGAGTTCCCGCCACCGTCGATGACCAGCGGCGGCAGGCCCTGCGAGGCGGACAGCGTATTGAGGCGCTCGAAGAGCGGCCCGAAACTGGACGTGAGCGGGTTGCCCGACGCGCTGACGAACGTCCGGCCGGCCAGACCCGACGTCGTGTAGCTGCCCACGAGGTCCACCTGCGGCTTCGTCTGGTCCTTGAAGAAGTCGACGTTCACGCGGTTCAGTGTGGACGCGATGCCGAGCTGCTGCAGCTCGGGCCGGCGGCCGAGTGCCGCCTTCAGCGCGGCATCCAGCACCGGGTCCGCGGCCGGCAGCTTCGGCGGCGTGACCGGCGCCAGCGCGGACGACCAGATGCCGGCGTTGGTATCCGGAGCCAGCAGCAACTTCAGCGCGTTCTCCGCCCGGGTCAGTGCGAGCTGCGCACCGAACACGTTTGCCCGGAGCGTCGCCCGCTGCGACTCCGCCTCCACGACGTCGATCGGCGCCGACACACCCTGCTCGACCAGGCGCCGGTTGGCGTCGACGACGCGGTTCGCCAGATCGAGGCCCGACGCCAGGATCGCGAGATTCTCCCGCGCGAACGCGAGATCCCAGTACGCCTGCTCCACCTGCACGGCGACGTTCATCACGCGCTCGGTGAACTGCGCCTCGGTCAGCTCCTGATTCCGGCGCGCGACCTCGACCTGGCGCCGGGCCGAATCAACCTTGCGGCCGCGGAACAGCGGCTGCGTGACCGAGAACGCCAGCGCCGTCGGGAACTGCGGATTCAACTGCGTGAACGCGTTGTCCGTCGTCTGGCGCCGCGTCGTGAGCGACGACTGGTAGCTGGTGCCGAAACGGGGTGACAGGCCGGAGACGCGCGGGCCGACGAGCAGGTCGTTCGACGTGACCGCGCCGCTCGCCGAGCCGCCGATGATCGACGCGATCGGCATCACCTGGTGCACGAGCGACGACTGGAATCCGAGCTGGGGATCGAAGGCGCCAAGCGCGCCGGTGATGCCGTAGCCGGCCTGTTCAACGACGGTCCGTGCCACGGCGATGTCGGGGTTGTTGGCCAGCGCTTCGCTGAGCGCTTCCGCCAGCGACAGGTCGCGCTGGCCGATCACGCCGATGCGCGCCGGGAGTACCGCTGACGGCGCCGCCGGGGGTGCCGCGGTCGGCGTCTGCGCCGCCGCGAGACCTGACAACGCGAGAACGAGGGACGCCACTAGCAGCCCGTGGTGCAGCGCCTGCGTGGCACCGAGACGGGCGAGGCGCCCCGCGAGCGAGGCGCGACGACTGAAGATACCGGGAGTATCTGAGGGAGGAGCAACGACGCTCCCGGGGATGCATCGCCCGTCGAATGCAGCGGGTGCTGCACCACGGGCTGCTAACGTCAGGCGTGCACTACTCCGCATGGTCGGGCGCCACCGTCTGCTTCGCCGCCTGGAACGCCTGCACCGCATCGTCGCGGCGGCGGCCGAAGGGCAGAGTCCGCCGGACCGCGGCGGCGAAGCGCGACAGCGCGGGCCACTGCTCGAAATCGTCAAAGAGGGAATAGAACACCGGCACGGCAAGCAGCGTCAGCAGCAGACACAGCATCTGCCCGCCGACGACCAGCACGCCGATGGTCTTGTTGGTCGAGGAGCCGGCGCCGTCGGCCACGAGGAGCGGAATCATGCCGGCGACCAGCGCGATGGTGGTCATCAGAATGGGCCGCAGCCGTTCCTGGTTTGCCTGCAGGATCGCCTCATAGCGCGGCAGGCCCTCGGCGCGCAGCCCGTTCGTGTGGTCGATCTGCAGAATCGCGTTCTTCTTCACGATGCCGAAGAGCAGCAGCAGGCCGAGGCCCGCGAACAGGTTCACGGTCTGGCCGCCGATGAAGAGCGACAGAATGCCGAACGGCACCGCCAGCGGCAGCGTCAGCAGGATCGTGATGGGGTGCACGAACGACTCGAACTGCGCAGCCAGCACGATGTACATGAAGA
>CAYNUO010000110.1:0-2432 GCA_964400405.1 uncultured Bifidobacteriaceae bacterium
TAGCGGGAGTCGAGCAGGAACGGCACGGGGCCGTCCGCGCACGCAGTCTTCCGGAGCCGCCGCAGGAACGCGGGCGTGATGAGGCCATGACCGTAGTCGGACACCAGCACGGCGTCGCAGTCGTGCACGGCCAGCAGGGCCGTGGCCTCGAACGCGGCGCGCACGGCCGGAGTGATCACCGGTCGCACGCCACGGTCGATCCGGACCACCTGCTGCTTGGCGGAATGAATGCCTCCGGCGAGGATGCGCGTCTTGAGCGGCGTCTCATGCGTCGACACGCGGACGAGCCGGCTCCGATCGATCCCCGCGTGCAGCGCCTGCACCATCCGCCTGCCGGGGTCGTCCTGCCCGACGATGGCCGCCAGCGCCACGCGTCCGCCAAGTGCCGCCACGTTGTTGGCCGCGTTGCCGGCGCCGCCCGGCAGCACCTCCGTCGAGTCGTACTCGAGGATCAGCACGGGCGCTTCGCGCGAGACCCGCGCGACCCGGCCATACACGAACTCGTCGGCGACCACGTCGCCGACCACGGCGACACGCCGCCCGGCCATCGCATCAATCAGTGCCAGCTGTGCCTGGGCCACCTGGGCCTGCGCGAGCTGGGCGTTTCCGGAATCCACCTGACGGGTACTCATCAAGTTTGTAAGGGTAGCATCCGCTAGAGCCAGGCTTCGACGGCCGCGAAGACACGCTCCGGGGTCACGCCCGTCATGCACGAGTGGTCGATCGGGCAGGTGCGGAGCCCGCAGGGCCGGCACCAGACGTGGTGCGTCAGCACGGCTGCGCGGGCCGGGTCCGCCACCGTGGGCGCCGTGAGCCGCTCATCGGTCGGGCCGAACACGGCCGCGACCGGCGTGCCGAACGCCGCGGCGAGATGCAGCGCGCCGGAGTCGTTGGCGACCAGGGCCCGCGCCCGCGCGAGCAACCCGGCCAGCGCCGCCAGCGACGTCTGCCCCACCAGATTCACCACGCCGGCACGCGCGGCGGGGGCGAGCGCGTCGACCACCTCCGCCGCCGTCGCAGCATCCGCGGTCGCGCCGACGACGAGCACGCGGTACCCGCCGCGCGCGACCAACCGCTCCACCAGCCGCGCCGCGTGCCCGGGCACCCACTGCTTGGCGGAGCCGCCCGCCGCTCCGGGCGCCAGCACCACGAAGCGCGCCTCCGGCGACAGGCCGTGCGCGGCGATCGCCGCGTCCGCCTCCGCCCGCGCCGCCGCGCTGAGCGACAGGCGTGGCACGGACGAAACGGCCGGAAAGCCCAGCGCCGTGGTCAGCGCCAGGTAGTAGTCGACCTGCCGTATGGCACCGGGCGGCCTGTCCACGGCGTCGGTCAGCAACCACGACCGGCCGTCACCGCGGAACCCTGCGCGCCGGCGGATGCCCGCACGCCGGACCACCCACGCCGAGCGGAAGGAATTGGGCAGCAGGATCGCCTGATCGAAGCGCCCGGCTGCGAGGAGTGTGGACTCTGCCCCGGCGGTGGACCCCGCGGGGAATGCGACCACGTCGTCGACGCCGTCCACGAAGGCCAGCGCGCCCGCCACGGACGCCCGCGCGGCGACGCTCAGGTGCGCCGCGGGATGCGCCCGGCGCACGGCGGCGAGTGCCGGCTCGGCCATCACGACATCGCCGAGCCAGTTCGGCGCGAGGACGACGATGCGGTCAGGCATCCGCGTCGGGCTCGTCCACCAGCGCAGCCGCGGACGCCTCGGCCGGGGCGGCAGCGGTCCCGGCGCGCCAGCGGCGATGCATCCAGAGCCAGAGCTCCGGGTAGCGGCGCACGTACATCTCGATCACGTCAGTGCAGCGCTGCGTGAACTCGCGGACGGCATCCGGCGAGTCGCTCTCGGGCGGCGGCACCGGATGCTCGGCAATCAGGCGGTAGCGGCCATCCGGCAGCGGCAGCACGAAGAACGGGATGACGACCGCCCCGGTGCGGAGCGCCAGAGCCGCCAGCGCGGACGTCGTGGCCGCCGGGCGGCCGAAGAACTGCACGTCAATGGCGTCGGGCCCGTGCAGGTGCTGGTCGATCAGCAGCGCGACGGCGCGGTTGGCCGACAGCTCGCGCAGCATGCGGCGCACGCCGCCCTGGCGCGCGATCGAGCTGTTGCCCGTCTGCCCGCGCACGCGGCTGAGCAGCGTGTCGAGCAGCGGGTTGTCGAGCGGCCGCTCGACGTAGGAGAACGGCGCCACACGCAGCGGATGGCCCACGCCGAACATCTCCCAGTAGCCGAAGTGGCCGCTGAAGAACAGCACGCCGCGACCCTGGCGGTACGCCTCGCGGACCCGCTCGTCTCCGTCGCTCTCGATGAGCGTCAGCAGCGTCGGAACGGGCATGCCGTCCAGCTTCAGCACCTCGAGCAGCAGCCGGCCCATGTGCCGGAACACGTGCCGCGCGATGCGCCGGCACTCGCGCTCGGGCCGTCCCGGAAA
>CAYNUO010000110.1:2532-6832 GCA_964400405.1 uncultured Bifidobacteriaceae bacterium
CGCGCCGCAGCAGCGGCTCGAGGCGGACGGCATCCTTCTCGGTCGTGAGCACGGCCGCACCGGCGGCGCGCGCGGCGCCGGCGATCTCGCGCCAGTCGCGTTCGGTGAACCAGTGGTGGTCGCGGAACGGCCACTCCCGCTCGACCGACCACCCCGCCGCGCGCGCGGATGCAAAGAACCGCTCGGGCCGGGCGATGCCCGAAACCGCGATCGCCTTCCCCGGACTCATCGGCGCAGCCTCGCCGAACGGCGCGACGCTGCGCGGTGCACCTACACGCGTGCCGACACGAAAGAGCGCGGGTGACGGCGTCTCGGCGATCTCCCCTTCGCCGACCAGCCACGCGTCCGCCGCCCACGCCGCCGCGGCCGGCTCGCGCAGCCGGCCCGCAGGGAGCACGCGCTGCTGCAGATCGGCCGCCGAGAGCACGAGCAGATCCACGTCGCGCGCAAGCGCGAGATGCTGAAAGCCGTCGTCGAGCACATGCACCGTGCAGCCGTGGTCGCGCTCCGCCACAAGGCCGGCCTCGTAGCGGCTGGCACCGACCAGAACGGGGACACCGGGCAGGCGACGGGCCATGACCTGGGGTTCGTCGCCGCTGACCTCGACCGGCACGCGCACGCCGTCACGGTCGCTGACCACGGTCACCTTCCCGCCGGGCGCGCGGCGCGCGTAGCCACGGCTCAGAATCGCGGGGTGTTCGCCGGCCTGCCGGAGCGCCGAGGCGAGCGCGATGACCAGCGGCGTCTTGCCGCTGCCGCCGACCGTGAGGTTGCCGACGCTGATGACCGGGCGCTGGAGCCGGCGCGCCAGCGCCGGGCGTTCCCGGTAGCGTGCGCGGCGGCGGGCCGCCACCCATCCGTAGAGGGAGCCGAGCACACCAAGACCGGGCACCGGTGCGCCCGCCGTCAATGCACCACGCGGAACGGGATCACGGCGCCGCGGCTGCCGTCGTCAGGGCGCAGGACGTCGGTGACCGCCGTGAGGGTCCGCTGACGCGCGCCGCGGTTGGCCTCCATCAACGCCTTCGCCGCCGCGCCGAGCCGGGCACGGGTCACCGGGTCCGCCATCAGGTCGACGAACACGCGGTCGAGCGCGCCCTCGTGCGCCACCTGCACGGCCGCGCCGTTCTGCAGGAACGTCTGTGCAATCTCCGCGAAGTTCTGCATGTAGGGGCCGAAGACGATCGGTCGCCCGAAGACCGCAGGCTCGAGGATGTTGTGTCCGCCCGTGTTGACGAGGCTCCCGCCGACGAAGGCGATCGTCGCGATCTCGTAGAGCTGCGCCAGCTCGCCGATCGTGTTGAGCACGACACAGTCCGCGCGCGGTTCGCTGTCGATCGCCAGGTCCGTCCGCAGCACCGTGCTCAGGCCTTCCTGCTGGCAGATGCGGACCACTTCCGCCGCGCGTTCCGGATGCCGGGGCGCCACGACGAGGAGCGCCCGGTTGCCGGACGTCCGCAGCCGGTTGAACGCCCGGGCGACCGCCGTTTCCTCACCGCGCAGCGTGCTGCCGGCCACCACGATGGGCCGGTTGGCCGCGACGCGGAAGAAGCGCAGCACGCGCTCGCGGCCGCGCACCGACGGCGCCGTCTGCAGCGCGTCGAACTTCAGGCTGCCGGTGACCGTGATGCGATCCGGCGGCGCGCCAAGCTCAACCAGCCGGCGCGCGGTCTCCTCGCCCTGCGCGCAGAAGTGCGTCACGTCGGCCAGCACCTTCGCGAAGAGCGGGCGCACCAGGCGGTAGCGCGGGTAGGACTTGTAGGAGATGCGGCCGTTGACCAGCATCGTCGGGATGCCACGCAGCCGGCACTCCCGGAGCAGGTTCGGCCAGATCTCCGTCTCGACCATCAGGAACAGGCGCGGCTTCACGCGGTCGAGCGTGCGGCGCACGGCGAACGTCCAGTCGAACGGAAAGTAGAAGACGCCGTCCACCTCGCCCGCCAGCCGCGCCGCCAGTTCCTGCCCGGTGCGCGTCGTGGTCGAGAGGTAGAGCTTGAGGCGGGGGTAGCGCTGGCGCAGGTCCGCCAGCAGGGGCCGGACGGCCAGCACCTCGCCGACGCTGACCGCCTGCACCCAGATCGACTGGTCCCCGTCCAGATTGAATGGCACGGGCAGATACCCAAGCCTCTGGCGGATGCTTCCGATGTACTTGCGGTGGCGGATCGCCTGGTAGAGGAAGAACGGCGACGTCACCAGCAGCACGACGAGCGTAGTCAGGCTGTACAGCAGGTACACGTGTATAGAAGTGTACGTCCGTTGACCCGGTCCGCGCGATCAGGGAACAATCAGCGTTCGCCCCGGTTTCCACGGTCGCCGCCGTGGCGCGCGCGGCGGTTCAGGAGTCAGAGACGAGCATGGCTGTGAAGGTCGGCATCAATGGATTCGGGCGCATCGGCCGCAACATCCTGCGCGCCGCGATGGGCCGCAGCGACATCGACATCGTGGCCGTCAATGACCTCACGAACGCCGCCACGCTGGCGCACCTGCTCAAGTACGACTCCGTACTGGGCAACCTCCAGGCCGACGTGAAGGCCTCGGGCGACGGCATCAGCGTGGACGGCAAGGCGTTCAAGGTGCTGTCCGTGAAGGACCCTGCCCAGCTGCCGTGGAAGGACCTCGGCGTGGACGTGGTGTTCGAGTCCACGGGCATCTTCACCGACCGTGACGGCGCGGCGAAGCACCTGGCCGCCGGCGCGAAGAAGGTGATCATCACCGCGCCCGCGAAGAAGCCGGACGTCACGCTCGTGCTCGGCGTGAACGACGAGGCCTACGACCCGAAGGCACACGCCATCATCTCGAACGCGAGCTGCACGACGAACTGCCTGGCGCCGATCGCCAAGGTGCTGCACGAGACGTTCGGCATCCAGAAGGGCTGGATGACGACGGTGCACAGCTACACGAACGACCAGCAGCTGCTCGACCTGCCTCACAAGGACCTGCGCCGCGCGCGCGCGGCCGCGCTGTCGATGATCCCGACGACGACCGGCGCCGCCCTCGCCGTGGGTGAAGTGCTGCCCTCGCTCAAGGGCAAGCTCGACGGCATCTCGGTGCGCGTGCCCACGCCGAACGTCTCGCTCGTCGACCTCTCGGCCGTGCTGGAGAAGAACGCCACCGCCGAGGAAGTGAACGCGGCGTTCCAGAAAGCCGCCGACGCCGGCCCGCTCAAGGGGTATCTCGCCGTCACGCACGACGAGCTCGTCTCCATCGACTTCCGCGGCAACCCGCACTCGTCGATCGTCGACGGCGCGTACACGAAGGTCATGGAAGGCAACTTCGTGAAGGTCCTCTCGTGGTACGACAACGAGTGGGGCTATTCGAACCGCTGCGTGGATCTGCTGCGGAAGATCGCCGCCGCCGGTCTCTAGATGCGCCAGGTCCTCACCACGGCCCTCGTCCGGACCGCGTTGGTGCTGGCCGTCATCACGCTTTTCTACTACCTGACGCGGTAGCTCGTGGCCAAGCGTTCCCTCGCCCAGCTTGACGTCCGCGGCCGGCGCGTGTTCGTGCGCGTCGACTTCAACGTGCCGCTCAAGGGCGGCGTGATCGGCGACGACACGCGCATCCGCTCGTCGCTCCCGACCATCCAGCACCTGCTCGCGCACGGCGCGCGCGCCGTCATCCTCGCCTCGCATCTCGGGCGCCCGAAGGGGAAGCCGAACCCGGAGATGAGCCTGCGGCCCGTGGCCGACCGGCTGGCACAGCTGCTCGGCAGGCCGGTCACGTTTGCGGAGGATTGCATCGGCGAGCCGGCCCGCGCCGCGATCGCCGCCGCCAGCGAGGGCGGTGTGGTGCTGCTCGAGAACCTCCGCTTCCATGCGGCGGAAGAGAAGGACGACCCCGCGTTCGCCGCCGAGCTCGCCGCGCTGGGCGACGTGTACGTGAACGACGCCTTCGGCGCTGCGCATCGCGCCCACGCCTCCGTGCACGCCATCGTGCCGCTGGTGAAGGACGCCGCCGCCGGCCTGCTGATGGCGCAGGAAGTGCTCTACCTCGGTGACACGCTGGCCACACCGGAGCGCCCGTTCGTCGCGATCCTCGGCGGCGCGAAGGTCTCGGACAAGATCGAGGTCATCGAGAACCTGATCCCGCGCGTCGACCGCCTGATCATCGGCGGCGCCATGGCCTACACGTTCTTCAAGGCGCAGGGCCTGCCGGTCGGGACGTCGCTCGTCGAGGACGACAAGCTCGACCTCGCGCGCGACATCGTGGCGCGCGCCAAGGACCGCGGCCTCGCGCTGCTGCTGCCGGTCGACCACGTCGTGGCGGACAGCTTCCCCGGCGGCGCGACGCCGAATCCCGC
>CAYNUO010000110.1:6932-8347 GCA_964400405.1 uncultured Bifidobacteriaceae bacterium
TCACGCACATCTCCACCGGTGGCGGCGCCTCGCTCGAGTTCCTCGGCGGGAGCGTCCTGCCCGGAGTCGCCGTTCTCCCGAACGCTTAGCCGCCAGAGGCCCTCATGCGCACCCCGCTCATCGCCGGCAACTGGAAGATGTTCAAGACCGTGGCCGAAGCCACGACTGCCGTGCGCGAGCTGGCCCGGCTCGTCGAGGACGTGCGCGGCATCGACGTCGTCGTCGCGCCGACCTTCACGGCGCTGCACGCGGCGGCGCAGGCCGCCACCGGCACGCGCGTCGGCATCGCCGCGCAGAACCTGCACTGGGAGCGCGAAGGCGCCTTCACCGGCGAGATCAGCGGCGGCATGCTGAAGGAGGCCGGGGCCACGTGGGTGATCATCGGCCACTCGGAACGCCGCGCCCTCTTCGGCGAGACCGACCTCGGCGTGAACCGGAAGATCGGCGCCGCGTTCGCCAACGCCCTCACGCCCATCGTCTGCATCGGTGAAACGCTCGAGCAGCGCGAGCGCAAGCAGACCCTCGACGTGCTCGACACCCAGATCCGCCAGGGGCTCGAAGGGCTGACCGGGGACCAGCTCGTGCGGCTCGTGATTGCCTACGAGCCCGTCTGGGCCATCGGCACCGGGCGCACCGCGACCCCCGCCCAGGCCGGCGAGGCGCACGCCCACATCCGGACCCGCCTGCGCCAGTGGTTCGGGGCCGACGCCGGGGACCAGTGCCGCATCCTGTACGGCGGCAGCGTGAAGCCCGAGAACATCGCCGACCTCATCGCCCAGCCCGATGTGGACGGGGGACTCGTGGGCGGAGCCAGCCTGGATCCCAGAGGATTCGCGGAAATAGTCAGAAAAGCCCGCCCGGCGTGACGCCGGGGCGCCGCGACCTGTATACTTAGCGCTTTGGTCAGGGCATAACGACGATGCTGTATTACCTCGTGGCGGGAATTTACGTGCTCGTCTGCCTCACGCTGATGCTGGTGGTCCTTCTCCAGCAGGGCAAGGGCGGCGACATTGCCAATGCGTTTGGCGGCGGCAGCAGCCAGGCAGCCTTTGGCGCCAGAAGCGGCGCGACCGTGCTTTCGCGGACCACAGCGATTGCCGCGGCCGTCTTCATGATCGGCGCCGTCATCCTCGGCGTGATGGGCCAGCGGGGTCCAGGCTCCGTGCTCGGCACCATCAACGTGCCGGCGCCGGTTCCGACGCCCGCCACGACACCGGCTCCTGCGGCAGCAACACCCGCCGCCACGCCGGCTCCGGCCACCGCGCCGGCTGACTCCTCGGCAGCCCCGGCTGCCACCCCTGCCCCGGCCGCTCCGGCTGCCGAGCAGAAGAAGTAGCACGACCGCCGGGCCTGCCCGGCGCCTCACCACGCGGAAGTGGCGGAATTGGCAGACGCACCAGCTTGAGGGGCTGGCG
>CAYNUO010000111.1:0-8262 GCA_964400405.1 uncultured Bifidobacteriaceae bacterium
TTGTCCGGCATGCGGAACCGGAGCACCCGCACTGGCCTGCGCCCCCGGGCGCTCTCGGGGGGCGGGCGATCAGGCGCCACCCGGATGCGACAGGTCCGCCGGAGGTGTATTTGTCCGGCATGCGGAACCGGAGCGCCCGCCCACACCCGGAGCGCCGGACCGCTGTCAGAGCGCCCGGACCCGCGGATCGATTTAGAATCTAGGGGTTATGGAAACCGTCACGCTGACCATCGACGGGCAGCCGATTACCGTCGAGAAGGGGAAGACCGTGCTGCAGGCGGCCATCGAGGCCGGCATCACGGTGCCCTACTACTGTTATCACCCCGGGATTGGCGTCGACGGGTCGTGCCGCGTCTGCATCGTCAAGGTCGAGAAGATGCCGAAGCTGCAGACGTCGTGCTCGACGGCCTGCACGGAAGGCATGGTCGTCTCGACGCGCGACAAGGACGTCGTCGACGCCCGCGCCGCGGTCTTCGAATTCCTGCTGCTGAACCACCCGCTCGACTGCCCGGTCTGCGACAAGGGCGGCGAGTGCCCGCTGCAGGACTTCTCCTACAGCTTCGGCCCGTCCGACAGCCGGATGGACTTCCCGCGGCGTGTGTTCGACGGCGAGGGCGTGAAGGCGGACGTGGACTTCGGTCCTACGCTGATGCTCAACCGCAACCGTTGCATCCTCTGCACGCGCTGCATCCGGTTCATGGAAGAGATCGACGGCGACGCGCAGATCGGCGTGGCCGATCGCGGCAACGGCAGCGAGATCGCGACCTTCGAGGAAGAAGGCGTGCACTCGCTGATCTCGGGCAACCTGATGGACGTCTGCCCGGTCGGCGCCATCACCACGCGTGACTATCGCTTCAAGAGCCGTCCCTGGGACAACCCGTCGGTCGGCGACACCGTCTGCACGCTCTGCTCGAAGGGCTGCGCCACCAACGAGTGGATCAAGGCCAAGCCCGAGTGGGCGCGCGGCTCGCAGCTCGTGCGCGTGACGCCCTCCTACAACCCCGACGTCAACGGCTACTGGATGTGCGACATCGGCCGCTTCGGCTACCACTGGGTCGAAGGCGACCGTCGCCTGCGCCAGCCGATGCTGAAGAACGCCGCGGGCACGCTGGACGCCACCGGCTGGAGCGACGTGATTCACGCGCTGAAGGCGAAAGTGGCGCCGCTTGCCGCCGCCGACCCGTCGTCCGTGAAGGTGCTCGCGTCGGCGCACGCCTCGGTCGAAGAGCTGTTCGTGCTGAAGACACTGGCCCAGGGCGCACTCGGCGGCACGAACGCCGTGACGATGCTGTGGTCGACGAGCGAGAAGCGGCAGCCGGCGCGCACGAAGTTCGTCGTGCCGGTGACCGACGCTCCGAACGTCAACGGCGCGCGCGACCTCGGCTTCAACGTCGGCGCCGGCAACGGCAGCGCGGCGGATGTCTCGGCGCTCCGGGCGGCCGTGGAAGCGGGCAAGGTCAAGGCGCTCATCGTGGTCGACCCGGCTCCGGCCGAGCTGACCGGCGACTTCCAGTGGGTGATCGACGCCCGCGCGAAGGGCACGCTGCCGCTGCTCGTCGTGCAGACCGTCGAGATGAGCCCGCTCGTCGCGCAGGCAGACATCGTGCTCGCCGGCTCGGCGTGGCTCGAGAAGGACGCCCTCTACACGAACGACCAGGGCCGCGTGCAGGCCGCGTCGCAGGTGCTGTCGGCACCCGGCGATGCCCGCCCGGACTGGCAGATCCTCTGCGAGCTCGCGTCGGCGCTCGGTGTCTCGACCGGGTTCCTGAGCGATTCCGACGTGCGGAAGGCCGTCGCGGCGGCCATGCCGGGAACGCCCTATGCCGGCGTCGGTGCCGCCTCCTTCAAGCGGCCGGTGTCCGCGAAGCACTGGCTCCAGGCCTCCAACCCGTCCGAGCGCTGGAAGTGGGACTTCATGTTCCAGGACCTGCCGCCCGTGAAGGGCCACAACGTCCAGACGGAGCAGGGTTTCGTTGCGGGCGGCATCATCCCGCTCAAGCCGGTAAGCTGAACCTCAGGAGCGCCGCATCCGTCCTAGGATGCGGCTCCCATGCGCACTGCAAGGATGATGTTCCGGCGCGGCCATAGCGTGCTCGCGGTGCTGGTGGCGCTGCTGGCCTGCGCGGCCGGTGTGTCTGCCCAGCTTCGGGGCATCAGGGCAGAGCTCGAGCCTCTGGTTGAATCCCCCGGGGTTCACGCGGGCACGACGGTGAAAGCCGTGGTCGTCGTCCGGCTCCCGGACGGGTACCACACCCAGTCGAACAAGCCCCGCGACGCCTCCCTCATCCCGACCGTCCTCACCGTGAACCCGCCCGCGGGCGTGACGGTGGAGGAGATCGTGTTTCCGCCGGCGCACGACTTCAACCAGGCCGGGCAGGCCGAGCCGCTCGCCGTGTTCGAGCGCGAGTTCGTGATCGGCGTGCAGTTCAAGCTCGCGCAGCTCGCCGAGGGTTCCGTGGCCGTGCCGGCGATGCTGCGCTACCAGACCTGCGACGACAGCGTGTGCTACGCCCCCGTGCGGGCCGAGCTGCAGTGGACGCTCAACGTGATGCCGGAGTCGGCCGAGAGCGCACCGCAGAAGCCGGAGCTCTTTGCCGGCGTGAAGTGGGGCACGGGTGAAAAGCCGTCGTCCGCGCCGCCGTCGACGCCCGTGCCCGGGACATCCGCCCCTGCCCCGCAGGTCGCCGGCGGCCCGCTCGACCTCTCCGTGCTCGACCGCTTCGACGTGCAGGGCACGACCGGCGGCTACCTCAACGCCGCCGACTTCCTCGGTTTCGTCTCCGCTGCGGAGCAGGGCATCAAGACACAGGGCCTCTTCGACGGCAGGAGTCTGCTGGCGATCCTGCTGCTTGTGCTCTTCGGCGGTCTGGCGCTGAACCTCACGCCGTGCGTGCTGCCGATGATTCCCATCAACCTCGCGATCATCGGTGCGGGTGCGCAGGCAGGCTCGCGCGGCAAGGGTTTCGCGCTCGGCGGCGTCTACGGCGCGGCCATGGCGGCGGTCTACGGTGTCCTCGGCCTCATCGTGATCCTGACGGCAGGCACCTTCGGCACGATCAACGCCTCTCCCTGGTTCAACGTCAGCATCGCCGTGGTGTTCGTGGTGCTCTCGCTCGCGATGTTCGACGTCGTCACCATCGACTTCACGAAGTACTCATCGAACATGACGATGGGCGGGGCGGCCCGTGGCAGCTACCTTCTGGCGTTCGGCATGGGCACGATTGCCGCGCTGCTCGCGGGCGCGTGCGTGGCGCCGGTCGTCATTCAGGTCGTGCTCCTCTCCTCGGACCTGTACGCCAAGGGCAACGCGGCTGCACTGGCGCTGCCGTTCCTGCTCGGGATCGGCATGGCGCTGCCGTGGCCGCTGGCCGGTGCCGGCATCGCGGCGATGCCGAAACCCGGCGCGTGGATGGTGCGCGTGAAGCAGGCCTTCGGCGTGGCGATCCTCGCGATGGCCGCCTACTACGGCTACACGGCCTACACACTCTTCGCGGACCGCTTCGTCGACGCGTCCGAGGTCAATGCGAGCGTGCAGGAGAAGCTGAAGGAAGGCTGGAATCCGTCGCTCGCCGCGGGCCTCGAGCAGGCCGCGCGCGAAGGCAAGCCCGTGTTCATCGACATGTGGGCGACGTGGTGCAAGAACTGCCTGACGATGGACAAGACCACGTTCCAGAACGAGGACGTGAAACAGAAGCTCTCGGGCTACGTGAAGGTGAAGTTCCAGGCGGAGCAGCCCGATGACGAACCGTCGAAGAGCGTCATGCATCGCTTCGACGCCGTCGGTCTGCCCACCTACGTCATCCTCAAGCCGCGTCAATAGCTGCGCGCTTCTGCGCAGAATTTCCTTGGCGATCGATCGCGACTCTGCGATAGTTCAGAACCGATGCGGCATCGGATCGTCAGGCCTGTTGTTCTCACCCTCCTCATCCTGACCGGTATCGCGTCCGCCGGTTTCCTCTGGTCCGGCGGACAACGGATCGCTTCCACCAACAATCACACGGCTGTCGCGGATGCGCGCACGGGCGCGCTCCTCGCAGGCATGACCGACCTCGGCACCTCGCTCCAGGCCTATGTGGCGCCAGGGCAGAGCATCAGCACGTGGGCCGAGCGCTCGACGGCGCTGCTCGCGCAGCTCACGGCCGACCTCGGTGCCTTCGAGAGTCTGCCCGACACGGCGGCTGCAGCTGACGTCGTGCGTCCGGCCATCGCGTCGCTGGCGAAGATCGACGGCCGCGTGCGCGAGTACCTCAGGAGCGGCGACGACCTGATGGCCGCCGACCTCGCGTTCAACGAAGCGCGTGAGGCGACGGGCGGCGCCGTGACGGCTCTCCGCGACTGGCGGGCGAGCCAGCAGGGCGCGGCGGCGTCGGCCATTGCTGGCATCGAGCGCCAGCAGACCGCCGCCCTGGGCGCGATGGTGCTGGCGTGGGCGCTGAGCCTCGTCGTGGCCTGGAAGCGGCCTGAGCAGCCGGCTGCCGTCGTGACCGCTGACGCCACCACGGCTGCGGCTGACGCGTCCGTGGATCCGTTCCAGGTCCTCTCGTCACCCTCGGCCGAGGGCGCTGCGGTCGACCTGCAGGCCGCGGCCCAGGCATGCGACGCGTTCGCACGTGCGGGCGACGGCGCCGCCCTCAAGACCGCGCTCGGGCACGGCGCGACGGCGCTTGGCGCCAAGGGCGTCGTGGTCTGGCTGGGCGTGGATGAGCAGCTCTTCGCCGTGGCCTCCCACGGGTACGACGAACGCCACCTGAAGCGGCCGATCGCCAGGAACGCCGCGAACGTCACGGCTGAAACGTGGCGGACGGGCCAGGCCGTCACCGTTGCCGGCGACGGCGATACCCCGGGCGTCGTGGTCGTGCCGATGGCGGGTGCCGGCGGGTGCCGTGGTGTCGTGTCCGCGGAGCTGCTGCCGGGCCGCGTGGCCGCGGCTGACCGGCAGGCCCTGCTCTCGATGTTCGCCGCCCAGCTGGGCGGCATCGTCGCGGCGTCCGCGCCTGCGGCCGTTTCGGCCCCCGCGCCGGCCCCCTCACCGGCGACGCCGGACACGGCCTTCGATGAGCTCGCGGCGGTCATCGCGGAGCCGGGCACCGTGCCCACCGCTGCGCCGCCCGCCGAAGAACGCGCCAGCTAGGCGCTGCCATTCCAGTTCGGCCGGACCGCCACATCCGTGGCGTACACTGAGAGGGTTTCGCACCACCTTTCAGGAGTCTTCATGTCCGTTACGCACCGCATTTTCAACTTCTCCGCCGGTCCGGCCGTGCTGCCCGAAGCGGTTCTCGAAGAGGCCCAGCGCGATCTGATGGCGCTCCCCGGCGTCGGCATGTCCGTGATGGAGATCAGCCATCGCTCGAAGGCGTTCGAGGACATCCTGCACCGCGCCGTGGCCGACATCCGCGCGCTCGGCAACATCCCCGACAACTACAAGGTGCTGCTGCTCCAGGGCGGCGCCAGCACGCAGTTCTCGCTCGTGCCGATGAACCTGCTCGGCGCCGGCCAGACGGCCGACTACATCGACAGCGGCTCGTGGGCCGAGAAGGCGATCAAGGAAGCGAAGAAGGTCGGCACGGTGAACGTCGCCGCGTCAACCAAGAGCGAGACGTACTCGCGGCTGCCGCTGCAGAGCGAGCTGAAGCTGACGCCGGGTGCGGCCTACGTGCACATGACGAGCAACAACACGATCGAGGGCACGGAGTACAAGACGCTGCCGGATGTCGGTGACGTGCCGCTCGTCAGCGACACCTCGTCGAACATGTTCAGCAAGCCGATCGACGTCAGCAAGCACGGCCTCATCTACGCGGGCGCGCAGAAGAACCTCGGCCCGTCGGGCGTGACGGTCGTGATCATCCGCGAGGATCTGATCGCCCGCGCGCCGGCGTCGCTCCACACGATGTTCAGCTACAAGACGCACGCCGACAACGACTCGCTCTACAACACGCCGCCGACCTTCGGCATCTACGTGCTCGGCCTCACGATGAAGTGGCTGCGCGGCCTCGGCGGCCTCGAGGGCGTGGCGAAGGTGAACGAGCGCAAGGGTGGCAAGCTCTACGCCGAGATCGACCGCACGGGCTTCTACCGCGGCACGGCGAAGAAGGAAGACCGGTCGCTGATGAACATCACGTTCCGGCTGCCGAGCGAGGACCTGGAGAAGAAGTTCGACAAGGAGGCCACCGCGGCCGGGCTCGACGGGCTCAAGGGCCACCGGTCGGTGGGCGGCATGCGCGCGTCGGTCTACAACGCGTTCCCGGAAGCGGGAATCGACGCGCTCGTCTCCTTCATGCAGGAGTTCGAGAAGAAGAACGGCTAAGAAGACACTGTCTGCTAACTGACGGGGGCGGGGCCCGGACCCGGGCCTCGCCGTCTTCCCCGGCCGCCGCGGCGGCGCCGGCGGGGCCGGCGTTCGCCCCCTCCGTCGTCAGTCGCGACGACGTCCAGCGGCCCTTCGGGGCCATCCTCCAGGAACTCCCGCCAGCTTTCGAGCACGGCCGGCGCGTCGCCGAAGATCTCCAGCCACGTCAACGCTTCCTTGAAGGGTCCGCGCTGCACGAGCGCGCGGCGGGCCTTCGCACCCAGCGTCACATCCATCAGGCGCCGCTGCAGATTGATGATCTGCCGCAGGTGCTCGACATCGCGGCGCGCCAGCGGCAGCAGGCCGATCGACAGCTTCGGATCGCGGCGGTCGCCGTCCGCCGTGAATGTCGGGCTCATCATCTGGACCGTGAAGCCCATCGGAATGATGAGCGCGCCCATCAGGATGGCGTTGGTCAGCGTGTCCGGCGTTTCCTCGAAGTCCGCCCGGTAGCGATCGATCGCGGCCAGCGCGGCCCACAGCTTCGGGCCCGCCGCTTCCTGCAGCTCGGGGGCGATGGGCTCGAGCAGCTTCCGCTCGGCGAGCATCCGGAACGTCTTCTCGGCCTTGCCGTTGCGGAGGATCTTGTAGACCTCTTCGGTCAGGCGCGCCGGGGCCGCGCGCGCGATTTCGAAGCGGTGCGTCGCGATGGCGTCATCCACGAGGCCGTCGATCGTGAAGTCCAGGCGGGCTGCCAGCGCGACGGCGCGGGTCATGCGGACCGGGTCTTCGCGGAAGCGCTCGTTCGGGTCGCCGATCGAGCGGATGACTCTGGCCTCGAGGTCCTGCAGGCCGCCCGTGTAGTCAATGATCGAGAAGTCGGCGATGTCGTAGAAGAGCGCGTTCACCGTGAAGTCGCGGCGGAAGGCGTCCTCTTCGGGGGTGCCGAAGCTGTTGTCGCGCTGGATCAGCAGGTCGCGCTCGCGCTCCCGCTGGCGCGCGGCGCGGTTGGCCGGTCTGGGGATGAAGCGCGGGTCGACGCCGGCCAGGGCGTCCACGCTCCGGGCGGCCTCGGCGGCGTCTTCGAGCGCCGCGGTGACTTCGGCTGCCGCCCCGGCGGCCTCCAGATCCGACTCGGCGTGGACGGCCTCAGCCGCCACGCGGACCGCCTCGGCCTCCGCGCGTGCCGCCGCCTGGGCGGCCTCGTCCGCGGCCAGTTCCTCCGCGCTCACGAGCCGCCGGAACGTGGCGACCTCGATGTTCTTCGTGCCGAAGCGGACGTGGGCCAGCCGGAAGCGGCGGCCGATGATCCAGCAGTTCCGGAACAGCTTCTTGACCTGGTAGGGCTCGGCCGAGGTGCCGATATCGAAGTCCTTCGGCCGGCGGCCCAGCAGCAGGTCGCGCACGCTGCCGCCGACCAGATAGGCGGCGTAGTCGTTCTGATGGAGCCGGTAGAGGACCTTGAGCGCGTCGGGGTCGATCTGCTGCCGCGAGATGGAATGCTCTGCGCGGGGCAGGATGACCGGGTCGCTCATTGACCCAGCATTGTAACAAAGCGCGGATCGGCTGCCGCGTTCAACTCACGCCGGTTCAAGTACTTATCGTCGGATTCCGCCGCGCGGGCCGACGTCGGCCCGGCCCGGAATCTACTGGGATCGCATCCAGAGCGCGCGCCCGTCGGCGGAGTAGATCACCAGGTTGCCGTCGTTCTGCAGCACCATGAACGCCCCGGGGTTGCCCTCGGTGCTGGTGAAATAGATCGGGTTCATCCCGCCGTCGTAGACGACGAAGTTGCCATCCGACTGGAAGATGGCCTGGCCATTGGCCGCCGAGGCGCCCGTCCACCACAGCGCCTGCCCGTTGGACATGTCGTAGACCACGAGGTTGCTGTCGCCCTGCATGTAGAGGCGGTAGCGTCCGTTGAGTGACGTCAGCCACTGGCCGCCGCGCATGGTCGACCCGGCGACGAGGCGGTC
>CAYNUO010000112.1:0-8193 GCA_964400405.1 uncultured Bifidobacteriaceae bacterium
GGTGTGTCGCTCACGCTGCCGCTGCTGGACGCGATGGTGCCCGCGACCCGTGGCGCGGAGCCGGCGCCCGCCCGGCTGGTCGCCCTCTATCTCGGCAACGGCATGAACATGCCGGCGTGGACGCCGGCCGCCGCCGGGCCGCTCGCGCTGTCGCCGTCGCTCGCCGCGCTCGCGCCGGTCGCGGCGCAGACGCTTGTCGTCAGCGGGCTCGACAACCGCCTCGGCGGTTCGAGCGAGATGGGCGGCCTGCACTCGCGGATCCAGCCGGCGTGGCTCACGGGCACACACGCGAAGCGGACCGAAGGGGCGGATGTCGAGGCGGGCGTCTCGATGGACCAGGTGGCGGCACGTGCGTTCGGCGACGCCACGAAGCTGCCGTCGCTCGAACTCGCGCTGGAATCTGTCGAGGTCACCCGCGCCTGCGAGCCGGCCTTCGCGTGCACCTACGTCTCCACGATCTCGTGGCGCGATGCACGGACGCCCATGCCGATGGACGCGGACCCGCGGTCGGTGTTCGAGCGGCTCTTCGGGGATGCGTCGTCGGCTGGGTCGCGGGACGCCGAGCGGCGGCGGGACCGGAGCATCCTCGACACGCTGGCGGCCGACCTCTCGGCGCTCGGTACGCGCGTCGGCGCCCGTGACCGCGCGACGGTCGAGCAGTACATCGAGACGATTCGTGACGTGGAGCGGCGCATCGCGGCCGCGGAACAGCACGCCCGCCGCGACCCGGACCGGCCGGACGTCGCGCGCTTCACGGGCATTCCAATCAGCTACCGGGAGCACGCGGGACTGATGTTCGACCTGATGACGCTGGCGTTTCAGGCGGACGCGACGCGCGTGGCCACGCTGCTGATGCTCCGTGAGCGGAGCGACCGGGTGTTCGTCGAGGCAGGCGTGGGCGAGGGGAGTCACGCGCTCTCGCATCACGAAGACGACCCGGTGAAGCTGGCGGAGCAGGCGAAGCTGAACGCGTATCACGTGGGTCTCATCGCCGGCTTCCTCGGGCGGCTGGCGTCGGCGCCGGAGGGCGACGGCACGCTGCTGGACCACACCGTGGTGCTGGCGGGTGCCGGCATGAGCGACTCGAATCAGCACCGCCCGGTGAACGTGCCCACGCTGGCGGCCGGCGGGCGCGCGCTGGGGATCGACGGCGGCCGGCATCTGCGTGTGCCAGCGGGCACGCCGCTCGCCAACCTGCAGGTGGCGCTGCTGAACGCCGTCGGCGTGCCGGCCGCGCAGCATGGAGACAGCACCGCCGCATTGCCGGGTGTCCGGCGTGCCTAGTGGCCTGTCCCCGCTGAAGCAGTACCGCCTGCCGGGCGGGGCATCCCGTCTGGCGGCGTTGCTCATCACTCGCTTATGCCCAATAAGCTCGCTCTTCACGCCTTGCCAGCCGGGCGCCGCGCTCCGGCAATCGGCACTCCTTCAGCGGGGACAGGCCACTAGCGGCGTCCTCGCGGGCGCGCTGTGTGCCGGCATCCTGGTCGCCGGCGCGTCGGGGGCGAGTCTGCTCGCGGCGGCGCCGGCCTCGGGGCAGACGCCGCGCAGCACCCGCGACGGGGTCTTTACCGTCGCCCAGGCGGCCAGGGGCGAGGAGACGTTCCGGGCGTGCTCCTACTGCCACGGGCGCGACCTCCGGGGTGGCGACGACCCGCCGGGACCGGCACTCAAGGGCGAGATCTTCCTGTCGAAGTGGGGTGGCCGTCCGCTGGCGGAGCTGTTCGACCGGATCGTGGAAACCATGCCGCGCGACCGGCCCGGCACCCTGGAGCCCGGCGCCTACGCCGACGTGCTGGCCCACATCCTCGCGGCCAATGGCCTGCCATCCGGTGGCGCGGAACTCCCCTCTGATTCCGGTGCGCTTCGCGACATTCGCCTCGATCGAACGTTGTTAGAATCCCGTTGATTCTGGGGGGAATTCCAACAATGCAGTGGCGTCCCGGTCGACGTCTGGGGGCTCTCGCCGCGGGCGGAGCCTGTGTGGTGATGGTGGCGGCTGTGCCGCGCGCGGCGGAGCAGGCGGTGCCTGCGTCCCGGCCGCGTGCCCAGGCGGCCGCGCCGGATGCCGCGCTGGTCGGTCAGTACTGCCTCGGGTGCCACAGCAGCCGCGCGAAGGTCGGCGGGCTGGTGCTCGAAGGGCTGGACCCCGCGAAGGCGGGCGAGCACCCGGAGACGTGGGAGAAGGTCGCCGCGAAGCTGCGCGCCGGCATGATGCCGCCGCCGGGCCGTCCCCGCGCCGACGAAGCCGCCGTCACGGCGTTCGTCACCGCGCTCGAAGGCCGGCTGGACCAGGCCGCGGCGGCGAAGCCGGATCCCGGCCGCACCGAAACGTTCCATCGGCTGAACCGCTTCGAGTACCAGAACGCCGTGCGCGACATCCTCGGCGTCGACGTCGACGTGGCCGCGCTGCTGCCGCCCGACGACGCCGGCTACGGCTTCGACAACATGGCCGGTGTGCTGCGCCTGTCGCAGTCGTTGATGGAGCGGTATCTGACCGCGGCGCGGCGTATCGCGCGCGTGGCGGTGGGCAGCATGCCGCCGGCGCCGGTCGCCGACACGTTCCCGATCTCGTCCGACCTGCCGCAGTACGAGCACGTCGAGGGCCTGCCGTTCGGCACGCGCGGCGGCATCCTCGTGCCGTACAACTTCCCGCGCGACGGCGAGTATCTGATCCGGGCGCAGTTCTCGTGCGCGCTCGTGTCGGCCGGCGGCTGCGACCCGACGGCGGGCTTCGACGACGAGCATCAGCTCGAAGTCTCGGTGGACGGCCATCGGACGCATGTGTTCGTCATGCCGCCCGCGCCGCGCGGTGGCGCCGGCGGGTTCGGCAAGGTGGCCACGGGCAAGTCCGTCGAGGATACGCGGTGGCAGATCCGCGTGCCGGTGAAGGCGGGGCTGCACGATGTCGGCGTTGCGTTCCTCAAGCTGCCGTCCTACGAGACGTCGGACTTCCCACGCCTGCGGTTCATCAAGCCGTCCTACGAGGGCAACATGGTGCCGGAAGGGCTCGGCATCTATCAGCCGCACCTGGCCAGCGTGACGATCGCCGGCCCGTTCGGCGTCTCCGGCGGACCGGGGGACACCGTGGCGCGCCGCCGCATCTTCACGTGCCGCCCGGCCGCGCAGGCCGACGAGACGGCGTGCGCGCGGAAGATCCTCGCGTCGCTGGCGCGTCACGCCTACCGGCGTCCGTCGACGGCCGCGGACGTCGAGAAGCTGCTCGGGTTCTACACGGAGGAACGGGAAGCGGGGAACGGCTTCGAGTCCGGCATCGAGATGGCGGTGCGTGCGCTGCTCGTGCAGCCGGACTTCCTGTTCCGGATCGAGCTCGACCCGGCGGCCGTCCGCACGGTGTCTCCTAGTGCGGCGTCCTACAAGCTGGCTGACCTCGAGCTGGCCTCGCGTCTGTCGTTCTTCCTCTGGAGCAGCGTGCCCGATGAGGAACTGGTGCGCCTGGCGGCGGCCGGCCGCCTCTCGCAACCGGCTGTCTTCGACCGGCAGGTGCGGCGGATGCTGGCGGACCCGCGCTCGCGCGCACTCGCGCAGAGCTTCCTGCCGCAGTGGCTGCAGTTGCGGTCCCTCGCGGTGGCGTCGCCCGACGACCCCGACTTCGACGAAGGCCTGCGCGCCGCGATGCACACGGAGACGGAGCTGTTCTTCGACAGCATCGTGCGCGACGACCGGCCGGTCATGGACCTGCTCACGGCGCGCTACACGTTCCTGAACGAGCGGCTGGCGTGGCACTACGGCATCACCAACGTGAAGGGCGCGCACTTCCGCCGCGTGGCGCTGCCGGCCGAGAGTCCCCGGCGTGGCCTGCTCGGCCACGGCAGCGTGCTGACGACGACGTCCCACGCCATCCGGACCTCGCCGGTGAAGCGCGGCAAGTGGATCATGGAAAGCGTGCTCGGCGTGTCGCCGCCGCCTCCGCCGGCCAACGTGCCGCCGCTCGAGGAGAGGACGGGCACGGCCGCGCCGCAGTCCATGCGCGAGCGGATGGCGGCACACCGCGCGAATCCGGTGTGCGCCGGCTGCCACGCCGTGATCGACCCGCTCGGCTTCGCGCTCGAGAACTTCGATCAGGCGGGCCGCTACCGCACGGTGGATCAGTCGATGCGCACGGTAGACGTCTCGGGCACCTTCCCGGACGGCACGGGGTTCAAGACGCTCGGCGACTTCAAGACGCGCATCACGGGCAACCCCGAGGCATTCGCGCGGTCCATCACGGAGCGGCTGCTGACCTACGCCCTCGGGCGCGGCCTGCGGCCGTCGGACGCCCCGACCGTGCGCGCCATCGTTCGGCAGGCGGCCGCGTCGGACTATCGCGTGTCGCAGCTGGTTCTCGGCATCACGACGAGCGCACCGTTCCGGATGCGCCGCACGCAGGACGGCGGCCCCACGGCCGTCGCGGCGCGGTAACACGGGCAGCAGGAGGCATTGATGGTCATCACGAAGCAGACGCTGGCGCGGAGAACGGTGTTGCGCGGAGCCGGGGCGGCCATCGCCCTGCCGCTCCTCGACGCCATGGTGCCGGCGCTGACCGCCACGTCGCGCACCGCCGCGGCCGGCGTAACGCGGCTCGCGTTCTGGCAGACGGCAAACGGCGTCTACGGGCCGGACTTCAAGCCGAAGGGTGAGGGCACGCGCCTCAGCGCGCTGAACTTCGCGCCGATCATCCTGCCCATCAAGCCGCTCGCGGACAAGGGCAAGGTCGTCATCGCCACCGGACTGAGCAATCTGGCCGCCGAGAGCAAGCAGGTCGGCAGCGGCGTCCACGCGCGCGCGGCTGCCTGCTTCCTGTCCGGCGCCGCGGCGCGGCGGACGGAGGGCGCTGACATCGAGCTCTCGAAGACCGCCGACCAGTACGCCGCGGACGTCCTCGGCCGCGAAACGCAGCTCACGTCACTCGAACTCGCACTCGAATCCAGCTTCGTCGGCAACTGCGACCAGGGGTACAGCTGCGCATACGTCAATACGTTCTCGTGGCGCGCGCCGGCGATGCCGCTGCCGATGGAGAACAACCCGCGCGTCGTCTTCGAGCGGATGTTCGGCGACGGTGGCAGCGTGGAAGCACGGCTCGGCCAGATGAAGCGCGACCGCAGCATCCTCGACCGCGTGACCGCCGACCTCGCGGGCCTGCGGCAGCGGCTCGGCCCCGGCGACCGCGTCACGGTGGAGGGGTATCTCGACGCCGTCCGCGACGTCGAGCAGCGCATTCAGAAGGCCGCGCGCCAGTCGGCCACGACGCCGCTGCCGGAGAACGCGCAGCCGATGGGGATTCCGGAGTCGTTCCCGGATCACTGCGACCTGATGATCGACCTGATGTTCCTCGCCTACCAGGCGGACGTGACCCGCGTCACGACGTTCCAGACCTCACGCGAGCAGGGCGGCCGGCAGTTCCCGCACATCGGCGTGCCCGAGGCGCATCACGAGACGTCGCACCATCAGGGCGACCCGTACAAGATCAAGCAGAACACCAAGATCAACGCGTACTTCATGCAGCTGTTCGCCAATCTGGCGACGCGCATGGACGCCACGGCAGACGGCGACGGGACGCTGCTCGACCACTCGCTGCTGCTCTGGGGCGCGGGCATGGGCTCAGGTGACATCCACAGCCCGCACGACATGCCGATCGTCGTGGCCGGCGGTGGCGGCGGGCTCAAGGGCGGGCGGCTGCTGAACTACCAGCTCGACACGCCGTTCATGAACTTCGCGCTGAGCCTGCTGGACCGCGCCGGCGTGAACCTCGACCGGCTGGGCGACAGCACCGGCCGCGTGAGTGACCTGTGATGATGCGCACGCTCTCGACCGTCCTCATCGGGGTGCTGGCGACGGCCGGCGTCGCCGCGGCTGCAGGCCGTGGACTCCCGCTCGTGGACGCGATCAAGGCTGGCGACGCTGCGGCAGCAAAGGCGCTCATCGCGAGGGGGCAGGCGAAGGCCGCCGAGCCCGACGGCACGACGCCGCTGCACCACGCCGCACATCTGGATCAGCCGGCGGTCATCGATGCGCTGCTGGTGGCCGGTGCCGATGCCCGGGCGGTGAACCGGTACGGCGTCACGCCGCTCTCGCTGGCGGCCGAGAACGGCAGCGCGGCCGGGGTAGAGCGGCTGCTGAAGGCTGGCGCCGACCCGAACACGTCGTTGCCCGGTGGCGAGACGGCGCTGATGACGGCCGCCCGCTCAGGCAAGGCGGATGTGATCCGGCTGCTGCTCGCGCGCGGCGCGAAGCTCGACGCCACCGAGTCGCTTCGCGGACAGACCGCGCTGATGTGGGCGGCGATCCACGGCAACGCGGACGCCATCACGGCCCTCACGCAGGCGGGCGCGAGCCTGACGGCGCGGTCGTTCACGCCGGCCAAGCCGAAGGGCAGTGCCATGCCGCCCGGACCGGCCGTGCGGAACGGCGCGCAGGCCGTCACGCGGAAGGCCGCCGGACAGGACCCGAACTACGGCGCGTTCACGGCGCTGACGTTTGCGGCCCGCCGCGGGCACCTCGCCGCCGTGAAGGCGCTGCTCGACGCCGGGGCCGATGTGAACGACGCGGCCGTGGTGCACCCGAACGAGCCGCCGACGCCCGTCATGACCATCGCGATCGCCAACGGCCACTACGAGGTGGCGGCCTATCTGCTCGAGCGCGGTGCCAACCCGAATGCCGCCGGGAACGGCTGGACGGCGCTCCACCAGCTGGCGCGCGCCAGGTCTGAAGCCGGGAAGACCCGCACGAATCTGGGCTGGACGACCGGCCCGCGCATGACGGGAAACCTGTCGGGCGTCGAGCTGGCACGCCGGCTGCTCGACAAGGGCGCGGACGTGAACGCCCATGCGACGCGAGAGTTCCAGGACGGCTACCGTTACGCCTCCTACGTGAGCCGCATCGGCGCCACGCCGCTGCTGATGGCGGCCCGCGTCTGCGACGCCGAGCTGATGCAGCTGTTCATCGACCGCGGGGCGGACGTGAACGCGCCGAGCGCGGACGGCATGACGCCGTTCATGGCCGCGGCCGGCAACGGCATCCGCTCCCCGAACGAGGACGGCATGGACGACGACGCGCCTGCCGCGGTGCGCCTGCTGCTGGCGACCGGCAAGGTGGACGTCAACCAGGGCGACAAGCGCGGCTGGGCGCCGCTCCACGGCGCGGCCTACCGCGGCAATCTGGCGGTCATTCAGATGCTGGTGGACGCCGGCGCGAAGCTGGACGTGAAGACCTACGACGCCAGCCGCGACCGCACGGACCTCGGCCTCAACAAGGAAGGCTGGATGCCCGTGCACATCGCCGACGGCATCGTGAACGGCGGCATTTTCTTCCGGCAGGTCGCCGCGGCGGCGCTCCTGCGGAAGCTGATGACGGCGAAGGGCCTGCCCGTGCCGGAAGATACCGGCCTGATCCGCGGAACCTATGGCAACGAAGCCGCGAACGCGCTGCGGCTGCTCAAGGAAGAGGCCGAGTCGAAGGCGCGCGAGACCAGCGGCAAGTAGATCAGCCCTGGTAGTTGCCGGCGCCTCCGGTGAACAGGCGGAAGCCCTGTTCGATTCGCTTTGTGACCTCGGCGGGCGGTGACTGGAAGGTGCCGCACAGCATCTTCTTCGCCACGCAGACGCGTGCGACCTGCGCCGTCATCGCCTCCACCTCCGGGTGCGTCGGGTCGGGGCCGACGCCGAGGTCCATGCTCAGATCGCTCGGGCCGACCAGCGCGCCGCCGATGCCTGGCACCGACAGAATCTGCTCGATGTTCTTCACGCCCTCGCGTGACTCGATCATGACGATCGCCAGCAGTTCGCCCTGCGCGTTGAGCGGCCAGACGTCGGCGCGTTCGAGCGTGTAGGACTTGTTGTCGAGCCCCCAGTAGGGGACGGCCCCGGTCGGCCCCCAGCCGCGCACGCCGGCCGGCTCCGGGAACTTCGCGCCACGCTGCGGTGGAAAGCGCATCGCCTTCACGAAGCTGAGCGCTTCCGCGCGCGACGTCACGTGCGGCAGGATGACACCCATCACACCGACGTCGAGCGCCTGCTTGATGGCCCACTTGAAGTTGTCATCCGCCTCCTGCGGCATGCGGATGATGGGCGTCAGCCGCGGCCGCGACGCGCCTTCCGGCTTCAGGCTCTTGAGGATCTGCACGACCTCCTTCGTGTCCCACGGCGCATGCTCCATCGCGATGTAGCGCCAGTGCTCGTTGTTGAACGAGGGGAGGCC
>CAYNUO010000113.1:0-3888 GCA_964400405.1 uncultured Bifidobacteriaceae bacterium
CACCCGCTGCGCAGCCGGACCCTGAACGTGGACGACGGCGGCAACCGGGTGACGCCCGGCGCGGCCTGTCAGGCCGGCGCCTTCACGGTGTTCGTCTTCGGCGGGTCGGCCGTGTTCGGCTACGGCGTCGCCGACGCCGACACGCTGCCCGCCCGTCTCGTCGAGGCGCTGACCGCACGGCTCGGGCGCCCGGTGTGCGTCCGGAACTTCGGGCAGTTCGGGTGGTCCTCGACGCAGGGCGTGATCGCGCTGCTGCGCGAGCTGCAGGAACGGCCGGCGCCGCAGCTGGTCCTCTTCTATGACGGCTTCAATGACGTGAACATCCTCGGGGATGACGGCGTCGGCGGTGACGCGCCGCGTGGCGCACCGGACTACGACGGCGCCGTGGCGGTGGCACGCGCGGAGCGCCACGGCGCCCCGACGGCGCTGCTGGAGCTGCTGCGGAGCACCCACCTGTGGGAAGCCGCCGTGAAGTGGAGAAGCGTCCGGTGGCGCAACGCGCCGGGGCCGACACCATCGTCTCCGGGCGGAGGCGACCCGCCGGCCACGCGGCCAGCCCCGACGCCGGACGCGATCGTCCGCGCGTATCTGACCAACGTCGAAGCCGTCCGGGCCATCGCCGCCGCACGCGGCTTTCGGGCGGCGTTCTTCTGGCAGCCCACGCTGTGGGTCAAGGCTGGCACGCGCACGACCGAGGAGCAGCGGCTGCTGGCCGAGAGCCCGGTCCGCGCCGGCGGGCCGGCCCTGCTCAAAGCCACGTATCCGCTCGTGGCCGCGGAGGCGACGAGGCAGGCCGGGCTCTTCTATCTCGGTGGCATGTTCGACTCGGCGCCGGAGCCCACGCCGTATCTCGATGAGTGCCACCTGACACCGGCTGGCAACGCCGTCGTCGCCACGCACATCGTCGACCTGCTGGTGCGCACGGGTGTGGTCAACGCTGCGCCAGCCGGCTAGCTGCCTCTGGAGTCGAGTTCGTCCCAGCGGGCGTAGGCATCCAGCAGCTCGGCCTGAAGCGTCTCGACACGGGCCAGCGTGGCGTGGATGGTTTCCGCGGGCTCGGAGTAGAAGCCCGGGCTGGTGACGCGTGCGTTGAGCGTCTCCTGTTCGGCTTCGAGTCCGGCGATGCGCTCCGGCAGCGCGTCCAGCTCGCGCTGCTCCTTGTAGGACAGCTTCTTCGCCTTCGGGCCCGCCGGTGCGGGACCGGCCTGACCCGCGGCGGCGCCAGCCGGCCCGGCTGCTGCCTTCCCCGCTGCGGGACGCGCGGCGGCCTGTCGTGCCGTCTCCGCGGCACGGCGCTGCCGGAGCCAGTCGTCGTAGCCGCCGACGAACTCCTCGACGCTTCCGTCCCCGTTGCAGACCAGCGTGCTCGTCACGACATGGTCGATGAAGGCACGGTCGTGGCTGACGAGCAGCAGCGTGCCGGGCCACTCGGCCAGCATGGCCTCGAGCAGCTCCAGCGTCTCGATGTCGAGGTCGTTGGTCGGCTCGTCCAGCACGAGCACGTTCGCCGGCTTCGTGAACAGGCGTGCGAGCAGCAGCCGGTTCCGCTCACCGCCCGACAGGGCCTTGACGGGCGACTGCGCGCGCTCCGGCGGAAACAGGAAAT
Organism: uncultured Bifidobacteriaceae bacterium; assembly: GCA_964400405.1. Classification (GTDB taxonomy): domain Bacteria; phylum Acidobacteriota; class Vicinamibacteria; order Vicinamibacterales; family UBA2999; genus CANKJK01. The sequence continues at coordinate 1,607 of CAYNUO010000113.1, forward strand.
CCTGCAGGTATCCGTGCACGTGGCGTTCCCGGCCACCGATGGTCACCGTGGCCTGGCCGTCCGCCACGGTGTCGACCACCGTCCGCTCCGGATCGAGCTGCTCGCGCTGCTGATCGAAATAGGCGATCGCCACGTTCGTGCCCCTGCGCACCTCGCCGGAGTCCGGCGCCAGCTCGCCGAGCAGCAGGCGCAGCAGCGTGGTCTTCCCCGCGCCGTTCGCGCCGATGATGCCGACGCGGTCGCCGCGCTGGATCCGCGTCGTGAAGCCGGAGATCACGGTGCGGCCGTCGAAGGCCTTGCTGACGGCCTCGGCCTCGAGCACCGTCTGGCCCGAGCGGTCGGCCGCTTCCACGACGAGGGTCACGGATCCGGTGCGCTCCCGCCGGCGCGCCCGTTCCGCACGCATCTCGATGAGCGCCTTCACGCGCCCCTCGTTCCGCGTCCGACGGGCCTTGATGCCCTGGCGGATCCAGACTTCTTCTTCGGCCAGCTTCTTGTCGAACTTCTGGTGCCGGGTCGCCTCGGCCTCGAGCCACTCGTCCTTGCGGCGGAGGTACGTGGCGTAATCGCCGGGCCAGCTCGTCAGCAGGCCGCGGTCCAGTTCGACGATCCGCGTCGCCACGCGCTGCAGGAACACGCGGTCGTGCGTGACGAAGAGCACGGCGCCGCGGTAGTCCGTCAGAAACGTCTCGAGCCACGTCATCGACTCGATGTCGAGATGGTTCGTCGGCTCGTCGAGGAGCAGCAGCTCCGGCTCACCCACCAGCGCCCGGCCCAGCAGCACGCGCCGGCGCCAGCCGCCGGAGAGCGTGCTGGCCCTGACGTCGGCCGGCAGGTGGAGGCGGGAGATCACCATCTCGACGCGCTGGTCGCGCATCCACGGCTCTTCGTCGTGGCGGAGGACGAGGCCGTCGGCCACGACGTCGAACACCGTCCGGTCGTCGCGCAGGATGGCGTCCTGCTGCAGGCGGCCTATGCGCAGCCCCGGCTCGCGCCAGACCGACCCGGCATCCGGCGGCGACTCGCCGCTGACGATCTGCAGCAGCGTGGACTTCCCCGTGCCGTTCCGGCCGATGATCGCGACGCGCTCGCCAGCCTCGATCTGCAGGCTCGCGTCGTCCAGCAGCGGCACATGCCCGTAGGCGTGCGTGACGTGATCGAGCGTGAGGAGCGGCATGACCGGACGGTCTCTACAGGGTGTGGGCGCGAATCGCGTCCAGGAAGTGCTCGCCGAGGTCCTCGGCCTTGCGCGCGCCGACGCCGCGGACGCCGAGCAGCGCGTCCGTGGACGTGGGCTTCACGCGGGCCATGTCGCGCAGCGCGGCGTCGTGAAAGATGACATACGGCGGCACGCCGCGCGCGCGGGCCAGACGCAGACGGACGTCACGGAGCCGCTCGAACAGCTCACGGTCCACACCGTCCCACGATTCGGCCTCCGCGCGCGAGCGCGTCCGGCTGCCGTCACGGCGTGGCGCCTTCTGCCGTGCCAGCGCCAGATCCGGACACGCGGCCGGATCCTTCAACAGCGCCGACCCCTGCGGCGTCAGCGCGAGCACCGGATAGGCGTCGCCCATCTGACGCAACAGGCCCGCGGCGGAAATCTGCTCGATGTAGCCGCGCACCTCCTGCACCGACGCGCCCGCGAGCAGGCCGAACGTGCTCAGCTCGGCATGGCCGCGCGTGACGACGGCCTCCGTCGTCTGGCCGCGCAGGATGGCCGCGATGTGGGCCGCGCCGAACCGCTGGCCGACCCGCGCCACGCACGAGAGGATCTTCCGGGCCACGGTGACCGGCTCGGGCACGGACTCCAGCTCACCGAGGCACACGTCACAGGCGCCGCAGTCGGTGCGCGTCCAGCGCTCGCCGAAATACTCGCTCAGGTGACGGTGCCGGCAGCCCGTCCCGCCGGCGTAGCGCTCCATCTGCTGCAGCAGCACGCGCGACGCGTCCGTGAACTCGCCGTTGCGCTCGAGCATCACGCGCCAGCGCATGAAGTCCGCCGCGGACGAGATGAGCACGCACTCGGCTTCCAGGCCGTCGCGGCCGGCGCGGCCGGACTCCTGCTGGTAGTGCTCCACCGAACGAGGCGCGCCCGCGTGCACGACGAAGCGCACGTCCGACCGGTCGATGCCCATGCCGAACGCCACGGTCGCCACGACGAGCTCCACGCGCTCGTCGAGAAACGCATCCTGGTTGTGGTGACGCTCCTCGTCCGAGAGGCCCGCGTGATACGGCAGCGCGGGATGTCCGGATTCGGTCAGCCACGCCGCGAGCGCGTCGAC
>CAYNUO010000113.1:3988-7926 GCA_964400405.1 uncultured Bifidobacteriaceae bacterium
GATACGGCAGCGCGGGATGTCCGGATTCGGTCAGCCACGCCGCGAGCGCGTCGACCTCTTTGCGGGACGTGCAGTAGATGATGCCGGCCTCGCGAGGGTGGCGCGCCAGCACCTCGAGCAGCTGCTTCTTGAGGACGTCGCGCGCGAGCACGCGATAGACGAGGTTCGGCCGGTCGAAGGACCCGACCAGCTCGACCGGGTCCTGCAGCGCAAGCTGGCTGACGATGTCGCGCCGGACGCGCGCGGTCGCCGTCGCCGTGAACGCGTGAATGCTGATGCCCGGGATCAGCTCCCGCAGCAACGCGAGCTGCCGATACTCGGGGCGAAAGTCGTGCCCCCACTGGCTGATGCAGTGCGCTTCATCGACGGCAACGAAGCTGACGCCGCAGCCCGCCAGCAGGCTGCAGAACGCCTGGCCGCCCTCGCCGACGAGCCGCTCCGGTGAGACGTACAGCAGGCGGTAGTCTCCGCGGCGGAGGCCCGCCGTGACACGCGACTTCTGCTCACCGGACAGCGCGCTGTTGTAGAGCGCCGCGGGCACGCCATTGCCGACCAGCGTGTCCACCTGGTCCTTCATCAGCGAGATGAGCGGCGACACGACGACGGCGAGGCCGTCGCGCACCAGCGCCGGGGCCTGGAAGCAGAGCGACTTGCCGCCGCCGGTCGGCAGGATGACGACCGAATCCCTGGCAGCCACAACGGCGTCCATCGCTTCGCGCTGAAGCGGCCGGAACGAGGTGTAGCCCCAGTACTGGGCGAGCACCTGGGAAAGACGATCAGCAGACATGCGGAGGGCGGAGCGAACACTGTACCACCGGCATTGCTAAGCTACCGGCGTGCGCCCGGCCGTCCTCAGCCTCCTCGCCACAGCCGCGATCGCCGCCGCGTGCGGCCAGCCCTCGCAGGCGCCGCCGGAGCCGGCCGCAGCGACGCCCGCCGTCGTGCGCACCCACGACACGATGGGCACGCGCATCGAGCTGACGGCGTCGACGGCAGATATTGCGACGGCCGAACGCGCGTTTGCGGAAGTTTTTGCGGACTTCGATCGGCTGGACGGTCTGCTGAGCGTCTGGAAGCCGGAGAGCGAGGTCGTCCGGCTCAACGCCGCGGCAGGACAGCACCCCGTTCCGGTCAGCGCCGACACGCGCGAGGTGCTGCGCATCGCACGCCAGGTCAGTGAGTGGACGGACGGAGCCTTCGACGTCACCTTCGGGGCGCTGACGGGTCTCTGGAAGTTCGACGCGCAGGACAAGGACGGCTCCGTTCCGGACCCGCGCGACATCGCCGCAAGACTGCCGCTGGTGAACTACCGGTCGCTCGTCGTCGACGACCAGGCGGGCACGGCATTCCTGCAGCGGGCCGGCATGAAAGTGCACCTGGGCGGCATCGGCAAGGGCTACGCCGTCGACCGCGCCGTCGCCATCCTCCGCGGCCACGGCCTGCGGGATTTCATGGTCCAGGCCGGTGGCGACCTCTATGTCGGCGGCTTCAAGGACGGGCGGCCGTGGAAGCTCGGCATCCGCGACCCGCGGGGGCCGGTCGACAAGGTCTTCGCCACGCTGCAGCTCACGGACGGGACGTCCAGCACGTCAGGCGACTACGAGCGCTTCTTCATCAAGGATGGGAAGCGCTACCACCACATCCTCGACCTCTCGACGGGTGAGCCGGCCCGCCGTTCGCGAAGCGTGACGCTCGTCACGAACAAGGCCGTGATTGCCGACGCGCTCGCCAAGGGTGTCTTCGTGCTCGGTCCTGTCCGCGGCCTCGCGCTCGTCGAGCGCATTCCCGACGTCGAAGCGGTGATTGTGGGCGCGGACAACGAGGTCGTCGTCTCGTCGGGGCTGAAGGGTGCAGTCGTCATCACGGCACCCCCAACCGACGCGCCGTGACGCCGGCCCCTATGGGTGTCGCCTCACCAGCGCGAACCTGGGGACCGTGACGCCGTCGGCCAGCACGTACTCGACGAACATGGCGTGGGGCCTCACCCACAGACCGGAGTCGTTGTAGAGCGGACGATACAGCACGTGCGGTTCCAGGCTCTCGCTGTGACGCACGACGCCGAGCACTTCGTACTCGCCGCCCTTGTAGTGGCGATACCGCCCCGGTTCGATGATGGGCAGTTCTCCGAGATCTCTGCTGGTCATGGACCCTCTCCGTCCTGTGTGACGCTGCCTAGTGTTGCCCAACAGGGGCAACCGGCGGATCAGGCAAGGCCATCTGGGCCAGCGCGGCGCGACCGAGGAGCCCGTAGGGGTTCGCGAGCGTTTCAAGGATCTCGAAGTGGTTGCAGGCCTCACCCACGAGAAGCCCGGCAGGACGGCCAGCGGCGCGGATGGCCGTGGCGAAATCCCTGGACTGACGCTGGAACTCCGGGCTCTCGAGAGACCCGTGGGCGACGAGAACGGGACAGCGGAGGTGCTCGAGATGCCGCTGCGGGCTCAGCGCCTGCTCCACGCCGTCCGTGATGCGGACGTAGCTGCTGCGCGCGGATATCCGGACGGGCCTCAGGTCGAACATCCCGCTGCAGCAGAGCCCGCCCTTCAGGACGTCGGCCGGCAGGCCGAAGTCGCGGCGCCAGTCCGTCGTGAGCGCGACACCGGCGAGATGGGCGCCTGACGAGTGCCCGGAAATGAACAGTCGATCCGCGTCCCCGCCGAACGAGCGGGCATTCTGGAAAACCCAGGCGACGGCGCGGCGCACCTGGTCGGCCATCGGTGTCAGGTCTCCGCCCGCCTCGACGACGTTGATGAAGTCGACGACGACGAAGTGCACGCCGGCGGCACGGAACAGCTCGGCCGGGAAGGCGTAGTCGCGGGCCATGCCTCCCCGCCAGGCTCCGCCGTGGATGAACACGTTGATCGGCGCGTTCGGACGGTTCGCGACGAAGACGTCAAGCTGCTCGATGGCAGACGGACCGTACGCAAACCGGCGCGGCTCGCCGATGCGCGCCCGGACGGCTCCACTGTTTACGGCAAAACGTCCCAGGATCTGTTCGCGGTTCGGCGCCCACACGTTCTGGTCGTAGGCGTCGTCCAGCTCCCGCTGGTCCAGGTCCAGCCAGACGGGCGGGCCCTTCCGTCGCGCGGGCGGTGGAACCGCCGCCTGCTGCGCGAGGACCGCGCCGCCCGCCGAGAGCGCCGCGGTGGCCACGAACGACCGGCGATCAATCACCATCGCCGACCTCCACGATCATCTCGATCTCGACCGTCCAGTCAAAGGGCAGCGAGGCTACGCCAACCGCCGATCGGGCGTGACGTCCCCGCTCGCCGAGCACCGCCACGAGCAGGTCCGAGCAGCCGTTGATCACCTTCGGATGCTCGCGGAACTCCGGCACGGCGTTCACAAGCCCGAGAACCTTGACGATGCGTCGGACCCTTCGCAGGTCGCCGAGTTCGGCCTTCACCGTCGCGAGCAGGCAGAGGCCGACACGCCGGGCTGCCGCGTTCGCCTGGTCGACGGTGACCGCGCCTCCGGCCTTGCCGGTGAGGTCGGCATCACCACACTCGCCGTGGCCCGCGAGGAACAGCAGGCTCCCCGCCCGCACGGCGCGCACGTAGTTCGCGACGGGGGCGTCCGGCGCCGGCAGCCCGAGGCCGAGATCACGAAGACGGGCTTCGGGGTCGAACGTGCTCTGGGCACGTGCGGGACCCGCCCAGGCCGCGGCGAGCGTCAACAGCAGAATGAGACAGCGGGTTCGGAACATACAACTCTCCACGCGTGGGGACGTTGGATGCTGCGACCACGGAGTCGGGCGCTCGTCGGGGAGCGGTTACAGCGGGCGGTGTGGCGTCTCTGACATCTTGCCATGCGCCAGCGCCAGCTGTCCGGGCTGGGAACGGCGCACCGGGGTTACGACGGGTGCGAACGACCCGGCGCGGGTCACGCCGTCGGCTGACCGGTCATGCGCGCCTGGGCCGCGGCGGCTCTCGCGGCGGCGC
>CAYNUO010000114.1:0-6275 GCA_964400405.1 uncultured Bifidobacteriaceae bacterium
GTGGATGTGTTCGGGCTCGCCCGCGTCGACGAGGGGCTCCCGGCTCTCGCCGGCGGCGTCGCACGGGGCGGCGAACCGCGGCTCTCGAGCACGTTCGCAGTCGGCGAGGAGGGCGGGGATTCCGGCGCCGGGCCGTCCGGCGTGGCACCGGCAGAGGTCGTCGGGCCGCTCGGCACGGTGGATGCCGCCGTGCGCCGTGGTGAATCCGTGCGCGTCGAGGTCGTGGTCCGCACGCGGAAGGTCGGGCACTTCTTCCCCGGCGGGACGGTCGATGCCTTCGACGTCTGGGTCGAGTTCGAGGCCGTCGACGACAAGGGACGGGTGATCCTCCACAGCGGCGCCGTTGCCGACAACGGCAACGGCCCGGTGGACCCCGGTGCGCACATGTACCGCAGCCTTCAGCTCGACGGCCACGGCAATCCGATCAACAAGCGGAACGCGTGGGCCACCCGTTCGGTCGCGTACGTCCGGCTCATCGGGCCCGGGTCCGCCGACACCGTGCACTACCGCCTCAGAGTGCCGGCGGACGCAGGAGAGCGGATCACGCTCCGCGCCCGCGTGAAGCACCGGAAGTTCGCGTGGTGGAACACCCAGTGGGCCTATGCGGGCGAGCGGGTGCCGGGAGCGCCGGCCGCTGCGAAGGACTACGACGATGGCGCCTGGCAGTTCACGGCGGACACGTCGAAGGTCTCCGGCGCGATGAAGCGGATTCCGTCGATTCCGATCACGGTGATGGCGTCGGCCGAGACGACCGTCGCCGTCCTGCCGAAGGGGGCGCCCGTGACGTCGCCCCGGCGGACGGACCCCTCGGTGCGGGAGCGGTGGAACGACTACGGCATCGGGCTGCTGCAGCAGGGGGATCTGAAGAACGCGGAGGCGGCATTCATGCACGTCATCGCCTCGGAACCCGGTTACGCGGACGGCCCGCTGAACGTCGCCCGCGTGCGGCTCCAGGAGGGGGACCTCGAAGGTGCGGAGGTCATGCTGCGCAAGTCCCTCGCGATCGACGGCAGCCTGGCGAGAACCCACTACTTCCTCGGCACCGCGCTCAAGGGACTGGGCCGGTACGACGAGGCCCTCACGCACTTCCAGAAGAGCGTCGAACGCTATCCCAGGGACCGTGTGGCGTTGAACCAGCTCGGCCGCGTGTTGTTCCTGCAGCGGCAGTTCGACAAGGCCATCACCGTCTTCAAGCGCGTGCTGGCGATCGACCCTGAGGACCTGCAGGCACACTACAATCTGATGCTTTGCTACCAGGGCACGGGCAACGAAGCGCTCGCGACGAAGGAAGAGCAACTCTACCTGCGCTTCAAGGCGGACGAGGGCTCGCAGGCCATCACGGGCGACTTCTCCCGCGCCTCGGCGGACGACAACAACGAACGGCAGAACATCCACGAGCACGGACGATGACGCTCAGGGCGTTGATACCGGCGCTGATCTTCCCGGCACTGCTGGCGGCCGTTGAGCCGGCCGGGGTGACCTTCAAGGACGTCACGGCCCAGGCCGGGATCTCGTTCGTCCACAACAACGGCGCGTTTGGGAAGAAGTGGATGCCGGAGACGTACGGCTCCGGCTGCGTCTTCTTCGACATGGACGGGGACGGCCGGCAGGACCTCCTGCTCGTGAACGGCAGCCGATTTCCAGGGCAGCCCGGCGACGTCACCACGTCGCGCTTGTACCGCAACCTCGGGGGCGGGCGGTTCGCCGACGTCACGAAGGGGTCAGGGCTGGACGTAGAGATCCTGGGGATGGGCGGCGCGGCCGGGGATATCGACGGCGACGGCCTCATGGACCTGGCGGTGACGGAAGCACGGGGCGTTCGCCTGTTTCGCAACCTCGGAGGCGGGCGGTTCGCGGACGTCACCGAGCGCAACGGGATCGTCGAGAAGGAGTGGGCGTCCAGCGCGATGTTCTTCGACTACGACAGGGACGGCGCGCTCGATCTCGCGGTGGCGCGCTACCTCCAGTGGTCTCCGGGTCATGACGTCCACTGCAACAACACCGGACGCGGCAAGTCGTACTGCACGCCGGACATGTACAAGGGTGAGGGGCTCCGCCTGTACCACAACCGCGGGAACGGGACGTTCGCCGAGGTGACCCGCGACGCCGGCGTGTTCACGGCGAACTCGCGAAGCCTGGGACTCGCGATGCTCGACTACGACGGCGACGGCTGGATGGACTTCATCGTGGCCAACGACGGCACGCCGAACCAGCTGTTCCGGAACACGGGCAAAGGCACGTTCACCGACGTCGCGTACAAGGCCGGCGTGGCTGTTCGGGAGAACGGGTCCGCGCGCGCAGGGATGGGCGTCGATGCTGTCGATTACGACGACTCCGGCCGGCCGAGCCTCATCATCGGCAACTTCTCGAACGAGATGCTCGCCGTGTATCACAACGAAGGCAACGGCCTCTTCATCGACGAGGCGCCGACGAGCAACATCGGCAAGGAGACGCTGCTGTCGCTGACGTTCGGCCTGTTCTTCTTCGACTATGACCTGGACGGTCGCCCGGACATCTTCGCGGCGAACGGTCATATCACCGATGACATTCCCGCGTTCTTCAAGAACGTCACCTACGCGCAGCGCCCGCACCTGTTCCGGAACCTGGGCGGGAAACGATTCGAGGAGGCGATCGGCGCGGTCGGGCCGGACCTCGCGCGGAAGGTTGTCGGACGGGGCGCTGCCTACGCCGACGTGGATGACGATGGGGACCTGGACCTGGTCATGACCGAGAGCCACGGTCCGGCGAGGCTCTACCGGAATGACGGTGGGGTCAACCACGCGTTGCGCGTTCGCCTCGTGGGCGTGAAGTCCAACCACGACGGCATCGGGGCGCGCGTGGATGTGACCCGGCTCGATGGCTCGAAGGCCTGGGCGCTCGTGAAGTCGGGCTCCAGCTACCTTTCCCAGAGTGAGCTTCCGGTGACGTTCGGCCTTGGTGGCACCGCGAAGGTCGGTGACGTGAAGGTCACCTGGCCCGACGGGTCGGTGCAGAGGCTGGGTCCGCAGGATGCGGACCGCACGCTCGTTGTCAGGGAAGGCGCCGGTATCGTGAGCCGGACGCCCTTCGCGCGCCGGAGCCGATAGCGATGAGAGCTCGCCTCCCGCTCATCCTGGCGTCGCTTCCGGCCGTCGTCGCGTATGCCGCGCTGACGCTCGGGGCGGCGGGCCCCGTGACCTTCAAGGACGTCACAGCGGCCGCCGGGATCGCCTTCAAGCAGAACAACGGTGCCTTCGGCGGGAAGTACTATCCCGAAGAGCTGGGGTCTGGTGCCCTGTTCCTCGACTTCGATGGCGACGGCTGGCAGGACCTGCTGCTGGTCAACGGAAAGAACTGGCCGGACCACCCCGGGCCGAGAACGACGGCCGCCCTCTACCGGAACCGCGGCAACGGGACGTTCCAGAACGTAACGAAGGGGTCCGGGCTCGACGTGGAGTTGTACGGCGTCGGCGGCGCGGCCGGTGACTACGACAGCGACGGGCGCGTCGACGTCTTCATCACGGCTTATGGCGGCGGCCACCTGTTCAGGAACCTCGGCGCAGGGAAATTTCAGGACGTCACAGACCGGGTAGGCGTGGCGGACCCGGGCTGGTCGACCAGTGCCTTGTGGGTGGATTACGACAAGGACGGCCACCTCGATCTGTTCGTCGCGCGCTACATCGACTGGGACGTCAAGTCGGACATCTACTGCACGCAGAACGGCCGCACGAAGGGCTACTGCGGGCCGACGCTCTACAAGCCGACGTCGCCGCGGCTCTTTCACAGCCGCGGCAACGGCACGTTCGAGGACGTCACGGAAAAGGCGGGCCTCGGCGCTGTCGTCTCGAAGGGGCTTGGTGTCGTGATGCTCGATTACGACGCCGACGGCTGGATGGATCTCTTCCTTGCCAACGACATGCAGCCGAACCAGCTGTTCCGCAACCGCGGCGACGGCACGTTCAGTGACGTCGCCCGCCGGGCGGGCATCGCCGTGTCGGAGCAGGGCGCCGCGCGCGCCGGCATGGGCACGGACGCCGCCGACTATGACGGCACCGGATTTCCGAGCGTGGTGATCGGCAACTTCTCGAACGAGATGATGGGGCTGTACCACAACGACGGAAAGGGTCTCTTCGTCGACGAGGCGCCACGCACGGCCATCGGTCGTGCCTCGCTGTTGTCCCTGACGTTCGCGTGTTTCTTCTTTGACTACGACCTGGATGGATGGCTCGACATCTTTTCCGCGAACGGGCATGTGTTCGAGGAACTGCCGCAATACAGCGGCAGGGTCACCTACCGCCAGTTCCCGCACCTGTTCCGAAACCTCGGGGGCAAGGGCTTCGAGGAGGCGATCGGCAAGGTCGGGCCGGACCTCGGCGGGGCGATCGTCGGGCGCGGCGCCGCATACGCTGACATCGACAACGATGGAGACCTTGACCTGGTGGTGACCGAGGTCGGGGGGCCGGCCCGGCTGTACCGGAATGACGGCGGCAACACGAACCAGTCCCTGCGGGTGGTCCTGCGTGGCGCCTCCGGCAATCGCGATGGTATTGGCGCGCGGGTGGATGTCGTTCTGGCTGACGGCCGCAAGGCCTGGGCACTGGTCAAGACGGGGTCCTCGTTCGCCTCCCAGAGTGAACTGCCGCTCACGATCGGTCTCGGGACCTCCACGGGTGTCAGGCGACTGACCGTTCAGTGGCCGGGCGGGCGCTCAACAGAGCTGTCGAACCCGCCGATCGGCCAGACGCTGACCGTCAGCGACACAGGCGGGTTGGTCGGGAAACGGCCGTTTCGGCGCCAGCCGTAGCCTGCCAGCCGCACAGCTCGGCCATTCGGCCGAGAATCCTCACAAACCTGTTGACTTTCTGGACACCGAGGGCAGATACTGCCCAGGCTGTAATCCGACCGATGCGACCGTACGGAGAAAACAAACTTATGAGATCTCGCTTCCTTCACGTCCTGGGCCTCTGCGCCATCGCACTCTCGCTGGCTACACCGGCTCGTGCACAGGTCACGTCCTTCAGCGCGGACGTCAATACCGCGATTGACAATGGCCTGGCGTGGCTCGGCAGCCAGGGGTACCTCAACGGTGGCAACTCCGGCGACGCGACCGGGTTGGTCACGCTGGCCCTGATGGAGAAGCGGGCGAGCGCCGATCAGAACGCGGTTGGCACCGGCTACAGCGGGGCGACCCCGGCTGACAAGCTGCTGCTCGACAGCATGGTCGGCCACCTGATCGCCACCGCCAACAACAGCTTCTTCGCCTACCGGAACGGGCAGGAGATGATGGCGCTGGCGCTGTATCTGCGGACGGGCGGCCCCGACCAGGCTGGCGCACTCGCGGCGTTGAACACCGCGTTTGACGAATCAGTGAACCTGCTCGGCGGCAACGCCCCATGCACGTCCGACGGCTGGGGTGGCTGCGTTCCGGGCAGCGGTGGCACCGAGCCCTGTATCGGCAACGGCTGGGGCGGGTGTCAACCCGTCAAGCTGCCTCCCTCGCAGGCGAGTGTCGATGCGTGGCACGGCTTCTGGTGCTACAACGACACGGGCTGTGAAGACGCCTCCACGACGCAGTTCGTCGTTTCCGGCCTTGCGGCCGCGCGCGGCATCTACTCGCACCCCGACTACGCTGACCCCACGCGTCTGGCGCTGCTTGACATGGTGACGGCCCGCACGAGCGCCCGGTACTCCACCGGCGCAGCCAATCAGACCTGCCCGCCAGGCGGCGCGCTCTCGCCGGCTGAGTTCGGCGCTGGCTACAACCCCGGGAGCTGCGCGACATTCCAGCAGACGGGTTCTGGTGTCTGGATTCAGCTCGTGGGTGGCTCGAACCTCAACTCGCCCGGTGTGCAGAGCTATCTGACCTGGCTGCGCAACCGCTACAACTACACCGACAACAACGAGAACGACTGGGGCAACATGTCCTACGGCTACGGCCTGTGGTCCACGAGCAAGGGGCTCGCGTTTCTGGACGACGGCGGCCTGAGCCCCAATCCCGGGAACATCGCCTCGGCGGACCTGGGCATCACTGACAACACCGACCACGCCGGAAACCCGTCGGCCTACGGTCGTCGGCAGCTGCACGTGGATCCGGCGACGGCTCCGCGCCCGGCGCTGTTCGGACCTGGTGGGGCGGGCTACTACGCGGATCCGCGTGAGCTCCCGCGCTGGTACTTCGACTTCGCCTACACGGTCATCTCGCGTCAGGACGGCTCGGGCTTCTTCAACTCCGGCAGCGGCTGGAACCAGCCGTCCGAACAGGCCTATCACATCCTGATCCTGCAGCGGTCGGTCGG
>CAYNUO010000114.1:6375-7901 GCA_964400405.1 uncultured Bifidobacteriaceae bacterium
GCGAGCAACGACGCTGATGGCGACGGCTTCTGCGGTGCGGTGGACAACTGCCCGAACGTGGCCAACGCCAACCAGGTGGACTCCGACCACGATGGTCTGGGCGATGCCTGCGATGCATGCGCCCTCGACGCAGCCAACGATGCGGACCACGATGGTGTCTGCGGCAACGTCGACAACTGCGCCACGGCGAACCCGGATCAGACCGATTCGGATCGCGACGGCCTGGGCGATGCGTGCGACGCCTGCGCGCTCGATGCCAACAACGACGCGGATGCCGACGGCGTCTGCGGCAACGTCGACAACTGCCCGGCGGCGGCGAATGCCAACCAGGCGGATTCCGACGGCGACGGTATCGGCGACGTGTGCGACACGATCAACCCGCCGAGCTGCGACGACGGCAGCAGCGACGACCACAACCCGAAGCACAAGCACGTGCACGGCAAGGGTCACAGCAGCCATGGCAAGGGCAAGGGCAAGGGCCATGACGGCAAGAGCTGCGATGACAAGAGCGGCAAGAGCGGCGACAAGAGCAGCGACGACAAGAGCGGCAAGAGCGGCGTGAAGCCGGCTCCGAAGCCCGCTCCGAAGCCCGCTCCGGCACCGGCGCCTGCCCCGAAGCCCGCTCCGAAGAAGAAGTAACAGCGAGTCGGAGCAACACCGTGGAGCCCGCATCCCTTCGGGGGTGCGGGCTCTTTTTCGTTTCTGCGATACTGCCGGGAGCCACGCTGCCATCGGGGTGAGCTCCCATGAGAACGAAGACCACTGCTGTATCCGTGTGCGCCGCGCTGGCCCTGCTGATCGGCATGACCCGGCCCGCGGCAGCCCAGACACGCGTCGTCGTCGACGGTGCCGCAGGCTGGATCGGATTTCCCGACGACGGGTATCTGGTCAGCGAGACGCTGGGCGGTGTCGCGGCGCGCTGCTACGTCGGGTCACGCTTCGCCGTCGGACCTGAGCTGCTGTTCATTCAGGGTGACGGCCACAGTCACCTGATGCTGACGGGCAACGTGTCCGTCGACCTGCGCGGACCAGGATCCGGCCAGGCTCCCCGTGTGACGCCGTTCCTTGTGGTCGGCGCAGGCCTCTACCAGACGCGTGAACAGTTGCTCGCCGGGGGGCCGTACACCTCGCGGGAGGGTGCCTTCACGGCCGGTGGGGGCGTGCGGGTGCCCGTCGGAAGACGCGGCGTGGTCGGCGTGGAAGCCCGGATGGGATGGGAGGCGCACCTGCGCGTGAACGCCGTCATCGGCTGGCGGCTCGGCGCCGCGCCCTAGCGGCACCCGCTAGCCGACAAACAGGGAGTCCGGCATGGCCGGTACCGTGCCCGTGGCTGCGGCTCGCGCGAAGAGCCCTTCGACAGCGCGACGCCCTTCGGCGCCGAGGCTCACCGAGAACGCGTTCACGTAGAGGTCGATGTGCTTGAACATCACCTCGTCGCTCATCGCCTGCGCATGGGCGCGGACAAACGGCAGCGTCGCATCCCGATGGGCGAACGCGTACTCGACGGAGCGCCGGAGCACGCGGTC
>CAYNUO010000115.1:0-7808 GCA_964400405.1 uncultured Bifidobacteriaceae bacterium
CTCGCTGACCGCGGCACGCTCTTTCTGGATGAAGTGGCCGAGATGGCTCCCGCCACCCAGGTCAAGCTGCTGCGCGTGCTGCAGGAGCGCACCTTCCGGCGGCTCGGCGGCCGGCAGGAGATCTCGGTGGACGTGCGCGTGATCGCGGCCACGAACGTGCATCCGCTCGAGGCGGTGCGGGCCGGCAAGCTCCGAGAGGATCTGTACTACCGGCTGAACGTGTTCGCGATCGAGGTGCCGCCGCTGCGCGACCGCCGCGAGGACCTGCCGCTGCTGATGCAGGCGTTCATCGCCGAGTTCAACGAGCGCAATCGCAAGAACATCACCGGGCTGGATCCGGCCGCCGCGCGCCTGGTGGAGCAGTATCGCTGGCCCGGGAACGTGCGCGAGCTGCGGAACGCCATCGAGCGCGCCGTCATCCTCTCGCCCGGACCGCTGATCGAGCCGTCGCACCTGCCTGCGTTCGACGCGCGGCCGTCGGATGCGCCGCGCGATGCCGGCCCCGCGACGGGGCCCGCGATGACGCTGGCGCCCGGCATGACGGTGGACGAGGCGGAGACGCAGCTCATCCTGATGACGTTGCAGCACACGCACGACAACAAGACGAAGGCCGCCGAGATTCTCGGGATCAGCCTGAAGACGCTGCACAACAAGCTGAACCGGCTGCGCGACCGCGATCGGCCGGACGAGGTGTGACCCTTTCCATTCGCGTCAAGCAGATCGCGGCCGTCACCGCGATCGTCGGGCTGGCCGTCGTCAGCCTGAGCGCGCTGCACGTGACGCGACTCGCGCGCGTCGGCCTGCACGAGAGCCAGGCGCGGGGCGAGCTGCTCGCCAACGCCATCTTCCATCGCGTCCGGCAGGTGGTGACCGAGAGTCCGGATCCCTATCTCGCCATCCGCACGGACCCCGGTCTCCTCGCCCTGCTGCAGTCGAGCATCTACGGCGAGAGCGTGACCGACGCCGCCGTGACCGACACGCAGGGCGTGGTGATCGCCGACAGCGACGGGTCGCGCGCGGGGCAACGTCTGCCCGAGCGGCCCGACCTGGCGGCGCTGGTGGCGGCCGACGCGCTCGACCAGCTCCAGGTGATCTACGCGCGCGACACCGGCACGCACGAGGTACGGCTGCCGATGATGCTCGACGACCAGGCGTTCGGGTCGATCCGCATCGGCATCTCGACGCTGCTGCTGCGGGAGGAGCTGAACGCCGCGCTGCGGCCCGCCCTGATCACCGCGGGCGTCGCGCTCGGGGTCGCGGTGCTCTTCGCCGCCCTCCTTGCGCAGATCTTCCTGCGCCCCATTCATGTGCTCCGCAGCGGCCTGACGCGACTGGGACAGGGGGAGTTCGGCGTGACGCTCGACCTGCCGCCCGGCGACGAGTTCGGCGAGCTGGGGTCGTTCTTCAACGCCGTGTCGCAACAGCTTTCGGAGGACCGATCGCAGCAGGCGGGCCGCGAGACACCGCTCCAGGCGGCGGTGGAGAACCTCGAGGATGCCGTCGCGCTCGTGAACCCGGCGGGCCTGCTGCTGTTCGTGAACCCCGCCATGCAGCGCGAGACCGGCGCGCGGGCGGCCGGGCAGCCCCTCGCCGACGTGCTCGGCCCGGACCACCCCTATCGGCGGCTCGTCGAGGCCACGCTCGAAACGCGACGGTCGCAGGGGCCCGAGCAGACGCACGTGCCGGCGCCCGCGGGCGCCTCCGGCGAAGATCGCCTGCTCATCACGCACGCCATCGCCGGCGCAGACGGCGGGCTGGTCGGCGTGCTGCTCGTCGCGCGCAACCTGTCGTCATTCGCCCGCATGCAGTCCACGCTCGCCTATTCGCGCAAGCTCGTCTCGCTCGGCCGCCTGACGGCCGGCATCGCACACGAGGTCAAGAACCCGCTGAACGCGATGTCGATTCACCTCGAGCTGCTGCGGACGAAGATCCGCGCGGCCGATCCCGGACAGACCGCCGCTCTGGAGCACGTCAACATCATCGAAAGCGAGGTCCGGCGGCTCGACGAGGTCGTGCAGGGCTTCCTGAAGTTCACGCGGCCCGACGACCTCCGCCTGCAGCCGGTGCGCGTCGGCGCGCTCGTGCAGGAGATTCTGCCGGTCGTGCGCCCCGAGGCCGAGCGACGCGGCGTCACCATCGACGTGGCCTGCGCCGACACGACGTCCGCCGTGAACGCGGACGAGTCGATGCTGCGGCAGGCGCTGCTCAATCTGGCGATCAACGCGTGCCAGGCGATGCCGGACGGCGGCACGCTGCGGCTTGCCTGTGCCGATGCACCGCGCGGACGCGTGGAGATCCGCGTGACGGACACCGGCGTCGGCATCTCGCAGGAGCACCTCGGCCGCATCTTCGACCTCTACTTCACGACGAAGGAGCACGGCACCGGGCTGGGATTGTCGATGGTGTACCGTATCGTGCAGATGCACGACGGAGAGATTGACGTGGAGAGCACGCCCGGACGCGGCACCACGTTCCGCGTGCTCCTGCCGCGCGCGACGGACGGCGACTGATGCCCCGCGACCTCCGTAGCGCACGTGCCCTTGCGCTTGGTGCCGTCGCCGTCGGCGCCGCGCTGGTGTCCGGCTGCGCCAAGATGCAGGCGAAGACGGTGCCGGAGGGCCCCGCGCTGCTGATGCCAGCGCCGCCGGCCCGCGAGATCGTTGCCGCGCTCGACCCGCCGCCGCTGCCGGTCGATGAGCCCATCGTTCCGCCGACCCCGACCGTGGCACCACCCCCCGTTACGCCGAGACCCGCGCCGGCGCCACCGCGTGCCGCCCGGCCGGATCCGCCGGCCGAGCCTCCAGCCCCACGCATCGAGCCGCGCACGCTGCGCGCACCCGGTGACGTGGCGCGCGAGGGCGCCATCCGCGAGCGTCTGAGCGGCGCGACTGGCGATCTGGGACGCGTGGACTACGGGAAGCTGGGTGCGACGGCGCGCAGTCAGTACGACCAGGCGCGGCGCTTCGTGCGGCAGGCGGAGCAGGCGATCAAGGACCAGAACCTCGCGTTCGCCTCGACGCTGGCCGACAAGGCCGCCACGCTGGCGGCGGACCTTGCCGGCCGCTAGATTCCGCTATTCCTTCCAGGCGCCGTTCAGCTCGAAGATGATGCCGAGCGTCTCGGTGAAGTCCAGATACATGTACGTCCCGCCGATCTTGCCGTTGGTCCACGCGGCGCCCTTCGACTGAAACAGGCGCGTCGTCTGCGCCAGCTTGTCGCCCACGGGGAACGCGAGGTGCTGCGGCGCGGCGCGCTTGCCGTGTTTCGCGACGAAGTCCGTCCAGTTCGTCTGGCCCAGGGACTGGATGAGCTCCATGCCGGTGTTCGCCTGCTTCCAGCTCGTCAGCCGGAGCGTCGCGGCGGGGTCGGCGTTGTAGCCGGGCGGGATGTCCACCGGCTTGAAGTCGCGGACGGTCGGCGCGGGGATGCCGAGCGCGTCGGCAAACGCCTTCGCGGTCTCGTCGGCATTCGGCACACCGAAGCCCACGTGCGACATGGCCGTGTTGGCCAGCACGGCCTTGTCACCGACGATCGACGGTGCGGGCGACGCCGCCGCGATCGGTGTGGCGTCCTGCGCGAGGTCGATGACCGTGCCGAGGCTTGCCGACATGTCGACCCACGCGAACGTGCCTGCGGCCTTCCCCGCGACGACGCGTCCACCCTTCTGCTCGAGCGCCGCCACGCGCGCGGCGATGGCATCCGGCACGGAGTAGCCGAGGCGGTAGATGCCCTGTCCGTATTGCTTGAGATACGCGGCCGCCGGACCCGAGCCGCCCTGCGGCTGATCGATCTCGATCCGCACGTTCGGCAGCTGCACGACGGCGCGCTTCATCTTGATGCTGCCCTTGGGCAGGTCCACTTTGACGGTCGTAATGGCCGGGGCAGCCGGGAGCTGGAAGATGTCGACGTACTTCTGCACGGACGTCTTCACGTCGCGGACGACGACGCCGACCCGGGCGAGCGGGGCGGAACCGATGGCGGCAGTCTGCGCCGAGGCCGACGCCACGCCACCGAGCACGAGTGCGACTGCGGCTGCGGCCAGATTGCGGAATCGAATGGTGCGCATCAATGTCTCCTGAGGGGCCGTATTATGCCTATACTTCCCGTCCTACGGCACTGGAAGGAGTTTCGATGACCAAGTGGATTGCGCTCGTCGCGCTGACCCTGGCGCTGCCCGCCTCGGCTCTGGCGCAGAAGAAGGCCACGCTCACCCCCGCGGACTATGAAGAGATCCGCGGTCTCTACGCGAAGTACAGCTATGGGTTCGACAACGGCGACGCCAAGATGGTGGCGAGCGTCTACACCCCCGACGCCCAGTTCATCGTGGGGGGCAAGCCCGCCGGTGCGAACCGCGACGCCATCACGGCGATGGTGCGGCCCGTGGCGCCCGGCAAAGGGCAGATGAAGCACATGCCCAGCAACATCGCCATCGAGCCCGCCGCGGACGGCGCGAAGGGCATGGCCTACGTGGCGCTGGTGACCTATGAGGCCGGGAAGCCGCCGGTCGTCACCGGTGGCGGCTGGTATCACGACGACCTGGTCAAGACGGCCGACGGGTGGCGCTTCAAGAAGCGCGACTACCAGCCCTTCCCGCTGCCGGTGGCCGCGGCCCCGGCTCCCTAGAAGACCCCGCAGCTCAACCGTGGAGGCGGACCCCCAATCCGCCGCCACGGTTCCTCCCGCGATGCCAGCCGCGTGTCGCCCGATTGAGACCCCTTCGTTACAGGCAAGGGCCCGGAAATAGGCCAGATCTTGCGACTGCCCTAGAATTTAGTCACAACATGTAGTGGTTCCTGCCTTGACAAGGCCGGTTCGAGGGCGCATCATCCGGTCCACGCTTTCGGATCGTTCGACCCCGGATCCTCCCAGCTCCGAGACGAACCCCAGCTAGCGCTACGAAGAGGCCAGCGGGCCCCCAAGTCGGGGGTTCTGGGCGACAACTTTTGGTTTTTCCACAGCGCACCACACCGGGGTGGGTGCGCGCGAGTCGTGTCGGAGGTTTACATGGAGCGAGGCGCCGCTCGCGAGGCTGCCGTGGGGCAGCAGTCAGGGTCAACCAGCCTCGAGACCACGCGTGCCCGAAAGGCCGCGTCGTCTGCCCAGGGGCTCGAGTTCCTGCGCTATTTCACGCTGCCGGGCGTGGATCCATTCGACGAGGTCGAATGGGAGGTCCGCCAGGCCCTGATCGGAAACGAGAAGGGGAAGGTTGTCTTCCAGCAGGACAACGTCGAGATCCCGAAGTTCTGGTCGCAGCAGGCGACCAACATCGTCGTCTCCAAGTACTTCCGCGGCCAGATGGGCGCCTCCGAACGCGAACACAGCGTGCGGCAGCTCATCGGGCGCGTGGTCGACACGATCACGCGGTGGGCCCGGGAGCAGAACTACTTCGCCAGCGAGGACTCCCTCGCGGCGTTCAGCGCCGAGCTGAAGCACCTGCTCGTGTACCAGAAGGCGGCCTTCAACAGCCCCGTCTGGTTCAACTGCGGCTTCGAGAAGGCGCCGCAGTGCTCGGCCTGCTTCATCAACTCCGTCCAGGACACGATGGATTCCATCCTGACCCTGGCCAAGACGGAGGGCATGCTCTTCAAGTTCGGCTCCGGCACGGGCAGCAACCTGTCGGCGATCCGCTCGTCGCGGGAACTGCTCGCGGGCGGCGGCACGGCGAGCGGCCCGGTGTCGTTCATGAAGGGCTACGACGCCTTCGCGGGCGTGATCAAGTCCGGCGGCAAGACGCGCCGCGCCGCGAAGATGGTGATCCTCAATGCCGACCATCCGGACATCGAGGAGTTCATCAACTGCAAGGTCGAGGAAGAGAAGAAGGCGTGGGCGCTGATCGACGCCGGCTACGACGGCTCGTTCACGGGCGTGGCCTACGGCTCCGTGTTCTTCCAGAACTCGAACAACTCCGTCCGCGTGACCGACGACTTCATGCGCGCCGTGCTTGACGACGGCCCGTGGCAGACCAAGGCGGTGATCGACGGCCGGCCGGTGGACACCTACAAGGCCCGGGACCTGATGCACGGCATCGCCGAGGGCACGTGGGTGTGCGGCGACCCCGGCATGCAGTTCGACACGACCGTCAACGAGTGGCACACGTGCCCGAACACGGATCGCATCAACGCGAGCAACCCGTGCTCGGAATACATGTTCCTCGATGACTCGGCGTGCAACCTCTCGTCGATCAACCTGATGAAGTTCGTCAAGGAGAACGGCGAACTGGACGTGCCGGCCTTCAAGTCCGCGTGCCGCACGCTCATCACGGCGATGGAGATCATCGTTCCGAACGCGAGCTACCCGACCAAGGCGATCGAGAAGAACTCGATCGACTACCGGCCGCTCGGCCTCGGCTACGCCAACCTCGGCGCGCTGCTGATGTCGCGCGGTCTGCCCTACGACAGCGACGAGGGCCGGGCGTATGCCGGCGCCATCACCGCCGTCATGACGGGTGAGGCCTACGCGCAGTCGGCCCGGGTCGCGCGCGACCACGGCGGGCCGTTCGCCGGCTACGAGAAGAACGCCGAACCGTTCATGCGCGTGATGCGGAAGCACCGCGACGCCGTGGCCGAGATCAACGCGAAGTACGTGCCGGCCGACCTGATGGCGGGCGCCAAGCAGTCGTGGGACGAAGCCGTCGAACTCGGCGAGGACTTCGGCTACCGCAACGCGCAGGCCACCGTGCTCGCGCCCACCGGCACCATCGGATTCATGATGGACTGCGACACCACCGGCGTGGAGCCGGACATCGCACTCGTCAAGTACAAGAAGCTCGTCGGCGGCGGGTTGATGAAGATCGTCAACCAGACCGTGCCGATGGCGCTCGGCAAGCTCGGCTACACGCAGCCCGAGGTTGACGCCATCGTCCACTACATCGACGAGCACGAGACGATCGAAGGCGCGCCGTTCCTCAAGGACGAGCACCTGCCCGTGTTCGACTGCGCGTTCAAGCCGTCGCAGGGTGAGCGGTCCATCCACTACATGGGCCACATCCGCATGATGGGCGCCACGCAGCCGTTCATCTCGGGCGCGATCAGCAAGACCGTGAACGTGCCGCGCGAGGCGACCGTCGAGGAAATCGAGAAGGCCTACATCGAGTCGTGGCGCCTGGGCGCCAAGGCCGTCTCCATCTATCGCGACGGCAGCAAGCGGACGCAGCCGCTCAACACGTCGAAGGCCGGCGTGGCCGACACGCGGAACGCCGACGGCGTGCGCGAGCTCGTGAAGGAAGTCGTGAAGGTCGTCGAGCGGCCGTCGCGGCGGAAGCTGCCGGACGAGCGGCAGGCCCTCACCCACAAGTTCGACATCGCGGGGCACGAGGGCTACATCACCGTCGGGCTCTTTGCCGACGGGACGCCCGGCGAAATCTTCCTGACGATGGCCAAGGAGGGCTCGACCATTTCGGGCTTTGCCGACGCCTTCGCGCAGGCCATCTCCTACGCGCTCCAGTACGGCGTGCCGCTCCAGGCGCTGGTGGACAAGTTCAGCCACGCGCGCTTCGAGCCCTCGGGGATGACGAAGAACCCCGAAGTGCGCTTCGCCAAGTCGATCGTCGACTACATCTTCCGGTGGATGGCCACCAAGTTCCTCTCGCAGGACGCGCAGTTCCGGGCGGGCGTGAACATGAAGGAAGAGGAGGCTCCGGCGCCGAAGGCCGAGGTCAAGGCGGAGCCGGTGGTTGCGGCTGCGGCTCTGAAGGCCGAGGCTACGCCGAAGGCCGAGACGAAGACGTCGGAGTTCGCGGCGATTCAGAACCAGGAAGATGCCCCGCCGTGCAGCACGTGCGGCAGCATCATGATCCGCAGCGGCGCCTG
>CAYNUO010000116.1:0-7596 GCA_964400405.1 uncultured Bifidobacteriaceae bacterium
GTGGCCCGCGAGTCCGGCAGCCTGCTGCCCGCCGGGATCTTCCTCGTCGCCATTACCGGACTCGGCTGGATCGTCTACCGCACCCGGGTTCGACGCTAGGCGTCCGGCATCTTCTTGCGGAGCGTCGTGCGGTTGAGGCCGAGCAGCGACGACGCCTTCAGCTGATTGCCGTTGGTGATGGCCAGCGCCTCGTCGACCAGCGTCGTCTCCACCAGCGTCGTGATCGCGTGGTACGCCGACGCCTGCGCGCTCTTCACGAGGCGGTCGTGCAGCGCCTGCCGCACCGCCCGCGCGAGCGCGGGTTCGGCCTCGGGGGCGGCGGCAAACGCCGGTCGGTCCAGGCTGTCCCCCAGATCGGCCAGCGTGATGGCCTGCCCGCGCGCGACGATGCAGGCGCGGCGGATCACCCGCTCCAGCTCCCCGACGTTGCCCGGCCACGCGTGCTGCTGGAGCCGCTTCGCGGCCGCGTCATCGACGCCCTTGAACGCCCGGCCCAGCTCCGCGTTGGCGCGCGAGACGAAGTGCTGCACGAGTTCGGGAATGTCCTCCCGGCGCTCGCGCAGCGGCGGCAGGTCGAGCGTGATCACCGAGATCGCCTCGATCAGCTCCCGGCTCAGACGGCCGTCCCTCGTGCCGGCGGCCGTATCCACCGAGGTCGAGGCCAGCAGCCGCGGGCGGCTCGTCGTGCCCGACGACTGCGCGTCACGGAGCGCAGCGGTAACCCGGGCCTGCAACGTCTGCGTCAAGGCGTCCACGCCGGCCAGGTGCAGCGTGCCGATCGCCGGGTCCTGCAGCATCGCCGCCAGCTCGGCCTCCGGTGTCGTGCCGCACGGCACGTGGACGATCGGCAGCTCACGGCGGCCGCTGTTGGCGTGAATCGTGGCCGCGACCAGGTGCCGCCCCGTGCCGGCCTCACCCGTGATGAGCGCCACGACGTCGTTGGTCGCCAGCCGGCCGATCAGCTTGTAGATGGCCTGCATGGCGGGCGACGAGCCCGTAAGTACGGCCGCCGGCACCTGCGAGACAGTGTCGTCGGCGGGATCGGCCTCGGCGAGCTTGGGCTCCGCCGTCACGCGGGTGATCACGTCGCGCAGGCTGTCCAGATCGAGCGGCTTCGTCAGGTAGTCGAACGCGCCGCGCCGAATGGCATCGATCGAGGTCTGACTGGTGCCGTGCGCCGTCATGATGACGACCGGCAGGTCTGGGTCGCGGTCGCGCATCTGCTGGAGCGCCGTCAGGCCGTCCATGCCCGGCATGCGGACGTCCATCACGACGAGGTCCGGCCGCCGGGCGGCGATGGCCGCAAGGCCGTCGGTCGCGGAGCTGGCCAGACGGAACTGGTGCCCCTCGTACGCGAGGAAATGTTCGAACGCCGTCGCGATGGACCGGTCGTCGTCCACCACCAGAATGTCAGCCATCGTGTTTCTCTCCCTGCGCCAGCGGCAGCGTGATCGTAACCCGCGTGCCGCGAGGCTCCGCGGGCTCCAGCGCGATGGTGCCACCGTGCTGCTCGATGACGGACTTCGCGTTCACCAGCCCGAGACCGACGCCGCCCGGCTTGGTCGTGAAGAACGGGTCGAAGACGTGCGCGAGCACCTCCGGGAGAACGCCTTCGCCATCGTCGACGATCGAGAGCACGGCCACGTCCGGACGCGCCTCCGTGCGGACGGCGACGACACCGCCGCTGGTCACCGCGTCGGCCGCGTTGGTGACGACGTTGAGAATGGCCTGGTGCAGCCGGTCCTCGTCGATCGGCACCGGCGGCAGCGCGGCGTCGAGACTGACCTCCTGCCGGATGTTGCGATACGCCAGCCGGTCGGCCACCTGCGCGAGGCAGCGCGCGACCAGCGCATTCAGATCCCCTGCGGCGCGCCGCACCTCGCCGGGCCGCGCGACCTCAAGCAGGTCCCGGACCACGGACTCCACCTGCCGCACGTCGCTCGAAACGGCGGCCAGACTGGCCATCGTCTTCTCATCCCCGGTGCCACGGAGGCGGTTCTGCAGGAGCTGGGTCTGCATCTTGATCGACGAGAGCGGGTTGCGGATGTCGTGCGCCACCCGCGCCGCGAAGAGCCCGGCAAGCGCGAGCTTCTCGTGCCGGACGATCGCCCGCCGCGACTCCGCGAGGCGGTTCAGCATGCCGTTGAACGCGCGGCCGAGCCGGCCCACCTCGTCGCCGCCCTCCGCGGCACGGTCCACGCTCGCGTCGTCGCCGGCGGACTGCGTGAACGCCACGAGCCGCTCGATGGGCAGCGTCACGCTCCTGCCGACGAACTGGCTGACGACGAGGAGCAGCACGAGGCCGACGATGCCGCCGGTCACGACCGTGCGCACGGTGCCGCGGCTGGCAGCGGCGAGCTCGGTGCCGCGGTCGACCACGGCGACGAGCAGTTCCGGGCGTGCGTGCACCACGTCGACCGCGGCGTAGCAGGTCGCCTGGCCGCACGGCACGGGGTGGATGACGGGCCGGCCGGCCGGCTGCCGACCGGCGCCGGCGCCGATGAGGACCGACGAGACCTCGGCCGCACGCGCGGCCTCCATCGTCGTCGCGAGCACGGCACCCTGCCGGTTCAGCGTCAGCACGTCGGCGTCGGCGATCGCCCTGACGCTGCCGATCACCGTGGGGGTCAGCGCGAATCCGCTCTGCGCAAGGAGCGAGGCGGCGCTGACGATCTGGCTCTCGACGCGCTCACGCAGCGCCTCCTCGATCGCCCGCCGCGTCAGCAGCGCCGAGACGGCCATCGCGGCCAGTGCCGCCACGGCGAACGGCAGCACGACCCGGTAATGGAGCCGTAGCCGGAACGGACCGGGGTCAGAAGCCGACGATGCGGCTGGCGTAGGCGTCGTGGATGGTCCGGCTGGTGAGGACAAACTCACGCATCACTCCCGAGAGTGCCGGCGCGTCCACCACCCGCGCATGCTTGCGGACGATGGCGGCCAGCCCGTCCCCAAGATACTTCGCCTCTCCCTCGTAGAGGTGCGCGGCGTGCTGCAGACCGGCGCGCGTCCGTTCAAAGCTGAGGCTCATGTGCTCGAGCGTCGGCGCACGCGTGAAGTTCAGCGCCGCGTAGCCCGCCAGGTCGTCCAGCAGCGCGGCCAGCGGGTCGCCGTCCGGCACCTGGGCGCGGGCGGCGGCCAGCTTCGCAGCCGCGCCGGCCTGCAGCGTGAGGGCCTCGGCCACGTGGGCCAGACCCACGCGCCGGTACTCCGGCACGAGCGGTGTCGCACGCAGGAACAGCTCGTTGTGGAAGTCCCACGTATAGTTGCGCGCCAGCAGGTCGTACCCCGCGAGCAGCCGCTCGAAGGCCCGCACCGAGCCCGTCAGCGCGTCACGCACCGCCTCGGGTGACGCCAGCGGCCCCGGGTCGCCAGCGGGCACCTGCACGCGGTCCATCCGGTAGTTCTTGTCCTGCTGCGCCGGGTCCATGAAGAAGCTCGGGCTGCCCTGATAGGCGCCCGGCGCGTTGCGGTAGATCACGAACGTGCCTGCGGACACCACCGCGCCCACCAGCAGCACTCCGAGCGCGAACCGTTCGGCACGCGCATGCTCACGGGCCACGTCGCGCACCGCCAGCTCAGGCTGGCAGGCCCACACGAGCGCCGCGACGACGATCGCCACGAGCGAGTAGATGAGCAACGCGCCGACATAGAGCAGCGCCAGCGGAATCTCGACCGCGAAGAGCGCCGCCGCCAGCAGCGCCGTGCCCTGCCGCCGATGGCCCGCCGCCAGCTGACGCACACCCGGCACGAGCCCGAGACCGGCCGGCACCTCCCGCGCGGACCGGCCGGCGGGGTCGAACAGCGCGCGCGCGGCGATCACGATCACGGCGACCGGCGCGGCAAAGATGGCCACCAGCAGGACGTTGGTCACTGTCCGCATGACGTCGATCGACAGGTTGTCGATGATCTGGTCGCCCTGCGTGACGATCGGATAGAGCAGCCATGGCAGCACGAGCGGCAGCGACGCCGAGAGCCGCCCCTGCCGCCAGACCACGAGGCCGGCGAGGACGATGAACGCCACGCCGAAGAGGCTGATGAACTCGCCGCGCGTGTCGACCAGCCACGCGACGGTCACCGACGTCTCGGCCACCGCAAGCCCGAGGATCAGCAGCGCCATGACCGCCGTGGCGACGACAAGCCAGGCCGGCGCGCCGCGGCGCGGCGCCGTGCCCGATGGGGACACGCCGCCAGCCGTCATGGGCGGGTCCCGGTGAGGATCGTGTGCGGGTTCGGCTTCGGCAGCGGCTGCGTGACCACGCCCGTGAAGCCGGCGTCCCGCATCCAGTCGGCCATCTCGGTCATCGCGTGGGCCGAGCCGTCGTCGCTCGTCAGCATCATGTTGAGCGCGAAGTGCACCGCGAACGGCGGCGTCCGCTTCGACGCGTCGTCGAAGAACACGTCACTCACCATCACGAGCCCGCCCGGCTCCATCGCCGCGAAGGCCTTGCGCAGCAGCAACTGGCAGTTCGCCGGCGTCTCGCGATGCATCATCCCCGAGAGGAGCGCCACGTCGTAGCCGCTGCCGAACGGCGACGTCAGGTAGTCGCCGGGCATCAGCGTGATCCGGTCACCCACGCCGCTGGCGTCGACCAGCTCACGCGTGACCTCGAGCACGCCGGGCACGTCGAGCACCGTCGACGTGAGGCCGGGCGTCTGACGCACGAGCTCCACGGTGTAGGTACCCGGCCCGCCGCCCACGTCCAGCAGGCGCTTCCGGCCGGTGAGGTCGACGAAGTGCTTCAGCACCGAGCCGATGCCGCGGGCCCGCTCGTGCATCGCGAGCACGAACGCGCGGGTGACTGCCTTGTCGTTGCCGAGCATCACCTCGGCCGGCATCGGCGGCTTGCCCGTCCGCACGAGTTCGGCGAGCCGGCCCCAGGCGGGATAGAGATTCTCGACGTACTTGAAGCTGTTGGCGCTGTAGGCCGGCCCGCCGCGCACCAGGAACGCGGCGGCGACCGGGGCATTCGCGTAGCGGTCGCCTTCGGCGACGAGCAGTCCCTGCGACGCGCAGGCGTCAAGCAGCATGCGGAACGGCGCCATCTGCACGGAACCCCCGACCGCGTCGGCGATCTCGGCCGCCGTGCGCGGTCCGTTCGCGAGCGGCGTGAACACATCCAGCTCGAGCGCCGCGAACAGGACGGCCGACGAGCGGTAGGCCAGCCCCGTCTGCATCAGCAGCGAGGGATTCGGGAGGTCGCCCGGCTTCGAAACAACGTCTGCCATCGCTCGTCTAGCTCCAGTACAGGACGCGGTCGCGGCCCGCGCTGAGGGACAGGAACCCGCCCATCGTGATCCGCGCATGCGGCCCGACGACCGGATTCACCCGATGCAGACAACGGCCGGACGCGAACAGGAACAGGTCGCCCGTGCCGGTCGTGAACGCCTGGCCGGGATAGCGCGCCTCGACGGCCGGCACGTCCCACGCCCAGCCGCTCGGCAGCTTCGGCGGATTCGGTTCGTCCGGCGTGATCGGATACGCGGTGAGTTCACCGCCGGCGTCGGGCTGCTGCACGGTGACGAAGAAGCTCAGCAGCGTGCTCGTGTCCGAGGCGGCCCGGAGCTCGTCGTAGAGCGCGAGCGGAAAGTGGTAGTCGTGGTGCAGGCTGATCCCGGTGCCGGCCGGCAGGCGCCTGACCGTGAACGGCTGGAATCCTTTCCCGTCCTTGCCTGACGGCAGCACCACGGGGCGGCCACCGGAGAAGCGCGCGAGCATCTCCTCGATCGCGCCGACCGCGTCCCACGCGCCGCCGAAGATCTTCGGCGCGTTCTGACGGGTCCATGCCGCCTGATCGAAGTAGGCATCCGCGGATGGCCCCGTCGGCGCCGCGTAGGTCGGCGTCGCCGGCATGCCGAGCATGCGGATGTCGTCGGCCGGGTTCTTCTGGTTCGGCCGCGCCCAGCTCACGTCGCCCTCGTCGGCGTCGAGACGCGCACCGGCGGGTCCGAGCACCGCGGCGGGCAGCGCGCCGCGCAGCACGATCACGTCGAGCCTGCCGTCATACAGATCCTCGATGCCGTTCGCGTACTGGGCCGCGCCGGCCACGGGAACGTCGACCGCCTTGATTGCCCAACCTGACTTCGTCTCTGCCATGCCTCTCCGCTGCTCCACTCAGGTCCGAATTCCGCCCTATGTCAGACGCACCACGTGCTGCTGCCGCTGCCCGCGCCGGAGCACGAGGAGCTGGCCCGCGATCGCGTCACCCACCCGCATCCGGGCCGCGACGTCCGCCTGCCGGCGATTGTTCACATACACACCGCCGGACTGCACGAGCCGCCGCGCCTCACCCTTCGAGGGCGCCAGGGCCGCGCGCACCAGCAGGTCGATCAGGCCGACGCCCTCGCCCTCGAACTCCGCCTTCGGCGCGTCCGTCGACGGCGCGTCGGCGAACACGTCGAGCAGATCGGCGACCGGCAGCGTGCCGATGTCCTCACCGAACAGGACCTCGGACGTCCGCTCCGCACGCTCGAGCGTCGACTGCCCGTGCACGGTCCGTGTGACCTCACGCGCCAGCATGCGCTGCGCCTCGCGCTTCTCCGGAGCCGACTCGCTCGCTCGGATGAGCTCCTCGATCGTCGAATGGTCGAGGAACGTGAAGTATTTCAGGTACCGCGCGGAATCCTTGTCGTCCGTGTTCAGCCAGAACTGGTAGAAGTGGAACGGCGACGTGCGTTCAGCATCGAGCCACACGGTTCCCGCTTCCGTCTTTCCAAACTTCGTGCCCGCCGCGGTCGTGACGAGCGGCGACACGAGGCCGTGCGTCTTCACCGACCGCAGCCTGCGGATGAGGTCCATTCCCGCCGTGATGTTGCCCCACTGGTCGCTGCCGCCGACCTGCATCGTGCAGCCGAAGCGATCGTAGAGCTCGAGGAAGTCGTAGGCCTGGAGCAGCAGGTAGCTGAACTCCGTGTACGAAATCCCCTCCTCGCCCTCGATCCGCCGCTTCACGGATTCCTTGGCGAGCATGTAGTTCACGGTGAAGTACTTGCCCACGTCGCGCAGGAACGCCATCGCGCTCATCGTGGTGAGCCAGTCGGCGTTGTTCACGAGCCGCGCGGGGTTGCCCTTGACCTCAAAGTCGAGGAACCGCTCGAGCTGCACGCGGATGCCGGCGACGTTGGCCTCCACCTGCTCCGGCGTCTGCAGCGTGCGCTCCGCCGTCTTGCCGCTGGGATCGCCGATGAGACCCGTGCCGCCGCCGACGACGGCGATGGGGCTGTGACCGGCGCGCTGGAGCCTCGCGAGCGCGAACATCTGCATCAGCGTGCCGACGTGCAGGCTGTTCGCGGTGGGGTCGAACCCGGCGTAGGCGGTGAGCGGCCCGGCCAGGACGGCCTCGCGGGCCCCTTCGCTGGCGTCCTGCAGGACGCCGCGCCATTCCATGTCGCGGATGAGGTCGGTCATGCGAAACGTCAACTATATCGCCGCTGACCGCCGCTCTTCTCTGAGCCCCTCACGGAGCTTCCCCTCGGAGCGTCGGTCGGCGGACGGGTGAGGCATTTCCCTGATCGGCGGCTCACTGGGCGCATCGCCGCCTGGCTTGACCCACTACAATTCGCCGCCGAGTCAGCGAAACGCCTCACCCATCCGCCTCC
>CAYNUO010000117.1:0-7595 GCA_964400405.1 uncultured Bifidobacteriaceae bacterium
GCTCTGGCGCATCGCGCCGCTCTGGGTCCGCCTGGCGGCGGTGTTTCTCGTCGCCGTGCCGGCCGGCGAAGCCCTCTTCGGCGCCTTCGACCACGCAGGCGTCGGCCAGTCCACGACCTACGGCATCCGGCTGCTCATCGAGGGCGCGGCCTTTGCGTGGGCCGCGTACACGCCGACGCTCACGCACCGCGTCCGCGGGGTGCTGCTGATACTGGGCCTCATCTCGCTCACGACGGGCCTCTTCGAGCTCATCGCCGCCGTCGGCGCGGCGCTGGCGCTCCCGCGGGTACCGGAACCGGTGCTGGTCGTGGTCACGGCGGCCTCGTATCTGTTCTCGATCGCGCAGCTGTGGCTGCCGCTTGCGCCGCCGAAGCGCGGCGAACGCACCGTGTTCACGCTCGACATGCTCGTCGGCATCGGGGGACTCAGCGCCCTCCTCTGGGTACTGGTGACGCGCCCGCTGCACGCGGCGGGTACCGACCACGGATGGCTCGTGGTCGCCTACAGCGTCGGGCTGGTCGTGCAGGTCGCCGGGCCGACGGTCCTCGTGACCTGCGGCGTCGCCTACCCGAGCCGGCGCGCCTTGTGGTTCCTGATCGCAGGACAGGCGGCCTACGTCCCGGTGGTGCTGCTCTCGCAGTACTACGAGGGCGGCGTGATGAGCGAGACACGCGTGCTCGACGCGATCTATTTCACGAGCGTGATCTTCACGCTGTTCTCCGCCGTGGCGTACCGGTCGGACATTCCGGAGGAGATGCCGGAGCGGCTGGCGCCGGCGTTCGCGCTCATCAATCCGTTCGTCATCGCGACGCCGCTGCTGGTCGCGGGCGCACTGCTGGCCGCGATCTACGCCGGCGTGACGGCGCAGGTGTCACCGCTGGCACATCTGCTTGCGGTCCTTTCCGTGCTGCTCGTGCTCCGCAACTGGCGCTCGGAAGCGGAGCGCGCGCGGCTGATTGCGGCCGAGGCCGGCGAGATGTCACGGATGGCGGCGTCGAAGAACGCGGCGCTCGGCCGGCTGGCCGGCGGCATCGCGCACGAGTTCAACAACCTGATGCAGGTGGTGATCGGGCACGCGGATCTGGCGTCGGCCGTCACGCCCGTGCGGTCGCCGCTCAGAGCCGACCTGTCGCAGATCCGCGTCGCCGCCGAACGGGCGGCCCTGCTGACGAGCCAGCTTCTGCACTTCAGCGGCCGGCAGGTGAGGCGGCAGCACCGGCTCGACCTGGCGGCAAGCGTGAAGGCGGCGGACGTCGAGGTGATGCTGCCGACTGACATCAGCGTGGAGTTCGACCTCGCCAAGGTGCCGCCGATTCACGCCGACCCGGTGCAGATCCGCCAGCTCGTCGGCGAGCTCGTCTCCAACGCGCGCGATGCGATGCCACGCGGGGGCCGTCTGCAGGTCAGCGTGACGGAAACGCGCGTCGACGGCCCGATGCCGGGCGCCGTGCTGCTGGTTTCGCCGGGCCGCTACGCCGTCATCGACGTGCGCGACACGGGCCCAGGCATCCCCCCGGAAGCACTGGCCAAGGTCTTCGAGCCGTTCTACTCGACCAAACGCGAGAAGGGCCGGGCCGGGCTGGGGCTCGCCGCCGTCTACGGCATCGTCGCCTCGCACCAGGGTGGCATCGCCGTGGAAGCGGCGGCCGAAGGCGGCACGCGCGTGCGGGTGTACTTTCCGTGCGCGGAGGCGGACGCGCAGGCTGCGGCCGCGAGTTGATCCACGGCAGCGCCAGGAACGTGGTCTACCGCCCCGGGCCTCCGGGCTTCGCCTGCGCGCCGGCCGCGGGCGTCTTGCCATCCAGCAGCGCAGCGGCCACCGTCAGGTCCGCCGTCGGCAGGCGGCACGCGTAGTTCTCGCAGAGGTACAGCGTGGCGCGGCCGCCGATCCGCTTCATCGGTGCCAGCGTGGGCAGCCACTGCGCGAGCTGCCGCTGCCCCGCGCCCCCGTCCACCAGCAGCACCACCTTCACCGGCAGCAGCCGGCTGTGCACGAGCCGCAGCAGCGCACGCGTGTCGGGCGCGCCCGGCTGACCCGCGATGACGATCTGCTTCGGCTTGGAGAGGCTGAAGTCGAACGCCGACGCGAGGTGCGGCACGGATGACCCCGCGCGCGTCAGTTGCGGCGCGAAGGCGCGAAAGAGCGCGTCGGCCTTGCCGCGCCACGCCGTCCGGTCCGTGACCTGCCAGAGGCGGAGCAGATTCATCGCGGAGACCGAGTTGGCCGACGGCTCCGCGCCGTCGTAGTCGTCCTTGAAGCGCGCCACCACATCCGTGGCCGCGGTCGTGGTCGAGAAGTACCCGCCGGCCGCGCCATCCCAGAACAGCCGGTCCTGGCGCTCCTGCAGGTCGATGGCCCACGTCAGCCAGCGGACGTCGAAGTCCGCTTCGTAGAGGTCGAGCAGGCCGGCGATGAGATACGCGTAGTCCTCGGCGAGCGCGCCGATGTCCACCTGACCGCCGTGCCAGCGGCGCCGGAGCCCGCCCGCCCCCGCCACATCCATGCGGGTCTGGATGAAGCGCGCGGACGCGCGGGCGGCGTCCAGATAACGCGCGTCGCCAAAGACCTGCGCGGCACGGGCGAGCGCCGAGATCATCAGCCCGTTCCACGCGACGAGCACCTTGTCGTCGCGCGCGGGCCTTGGACGCGCGAGCCGGGCGGTGCGAAGCGCCGAGAGGGCGACCGTCAGTCGGCGTCTCGTCTCGGGCCGTGTGAGGCCGAGCCGGTGCGCGACCTCCGCCTCCGTGCCCTTCACCCACAGCGTGTTGAGGCCCGCGAGCTCGCGCTGCACGTCGAGCGCGGCGGGCACGTTGCCGGCGTCCTCGATGCCGAAGCGGCCGGCGAGCACGGGAAAACCGGCTCCGGTCACGCGCCGCAGTTCGTCGGCGGTCCAGACGTAGTACGCGCCTTCGGCGTGGCGGCCATCGGGCGTCGCGCTGTCGGCATCCTCCGCGGAGAAGAACCCGCCTGCCGGGTCGCGCAGGTCGCGCAGCACGTAGTCGAGCGTCTCGACGGCGACCTGGCGGAAGAACGGGTCGCGGGACGCCTGATACGCCTCCGTGTAGGCGACGGCCAGCTGCGCCTGGTCGTACAGCATCTTCTCGAAGTGCGGCACGCGCCACGCGGCGTCCGTCGTGTAGCGGTGAAAGCCGCCGCCGACGTGGTCGCGCAGGGCGCCGTTGGCCATCCCGCGCAGCGTGCCGAGGGTTGCATCGAGGGCGGGCCTTGCGCCTGTGCGTGCGTAGTACCGCAGCAGGAAGGTAAGGGCCACTGGCCGCGGGAACTTCGGCGCGCCGCCGAAGCCGCCGAACTCCGCGTCGTAGGAGCGGCGCATCGACGCATACGCCCCGTCGAGCGCCGTCCGGTCGGCGGCCGCGGTGGGGTTCAGGCCCTTCGCACGGCTGTCGATCAGGTCACGGCTCTCGAGACCGGCCTTCAGCAGCACGGCGCGGTCCGACACCCAGACTCCGCTCAGCCCCGTCAGCAACGTCCGCAGCCCGGGCTGACCGCCGCGGTCGTCCGGCGGCGCGTAGGTCACGCCGTAGAAAGGATGAAGGTCGGGCGTCAGGAAGACGTTGGCCGGCCAGCCGCCGCCGGACACCGACGTCATGTACGCCATGTAGACGCGGTCGAGGTCAGGGCGCTCCTCGCGGTCCACCTTGATCGGAATGAAGTTCTGGTTCAGCAGCTCCGCGATGCCGGCGTCGGTGAACGACTCGGCCTGCATCACGTGACACCAGTGACACGTCGAGTAGCCGATGGAGAGGAAGATCGGCTTCTGCTCGCGCCGCGCGCGGTCGAGCGCTTCGGGCGACCACGGATACCAGTCCACCGGATCGGTGGCGTGCATGCGCAGATACGGACTGGGCGAGCCGGCCAGATGATTCAGCCGGCGCTGGCCGAGCACGCCGTGCTGCGGCACGGACAGCAGTGCGACCAGCGCCGCCAGCACGCGGAGCTTCATCGCGCGAGCGCTCCGCGGTAGTCGTCCGGGGTATCGAGGTCGACGAACGCGCCGTCGTCGTCGACGGGCACGTTGACGATCGCGGCGGCATACCCGCGCACGACCGGCTTCGCGCCTTCGTCGAGCGGTGCGCGGGAGAGCGCGCCGAAGGCCACGCGGTCGAACAGCACGGGGTGTCCATGCACGTCACCGCGCGAGGGACGCACGATCGGCGCCCGCGTGCGCACCCACGCCGCCGTCACCGCGCGGACCGTCTCCACGGAAACGAAGGGAACGTCCACGAGCGTGACGAGCAGGCCGTCCGCATCCGCGGCGGCGTCCAGGCCGGTCTGCAGCGACGAGAGCTGCCCGCGGTCGGGGTCGGCATTCACGAGGACTGAGACGGCCGCGTGCGTGGTCAGTTCCGCGAGCGCGGCGGCGACGGCGTCGTGTGTGTCCGGCCGCGTGACGACGAGGACCGGCGCGGCGCCGGCGTCGTTCAGCGTGCGCGCACACCGTACGACGAACGGCACGCCGTCGCGATCGGGCAGCAGCGCCTTGGCGCGGCCCATCCGGCTGGACCGGCCAGCCGCGAGCACGAGTCCCGCCACGCGCAGTGCCATCGAGGCAGTGTCGCACGGCGCCTCCCGACGGTGGGCCCGCAACCCACGGACTACAATTCGCTCACAGATGTCCGAGACGGCACTCCAGATCCGCTGCCAGCGCTGCGGCGTGCAGATGGACCTGGTCGACCCGGCCCCCGGCCAGCCGTGGCCCCCGCAGCAATACTGGGTCTGCCCGACCTGCGGGCGCCATTTCTGGAGCACGTATCCGAGCGCCACGGGCCGGGCCTCGTCCGCGCCCCCGGCAAAACCGGCGGCCGCCCCCTCGGAACCCCCGGGCTAGTTTGGTTTGACTTCCTGATCCGTAAGTCCCTACACTGGCGCAGTTTTCGACCGGGCGGGCCACAGCTGCTGGTTCTACGGCCTCATTCGCTCGCGTTTTGCACGCGGCTCGTGGCTCCTTGAGGACTCCCTCAGGGACGTGACGCATCGGAGGACAGGGGTTATGCCAAGCGGGACCATCGCACGTTTGTTGATCGACAAGGGCTTCGGCTTCATCCGGGACGAGGGTGGCCTTGAGCACTTCTTTCATCGGAGCGCCGTTCGCGGCGCGGTGTTCGAGCTGCTGCGCGAAGGCCAGCGCGTCGAGTTCTCGGTGGAAGATTCCGCCAAGGGCCCGCGTGCAGGCGATGTGCGCCTGACCGAAGGCTAGTCACTCACCCCCTGGATCCGGCCCTGATTCCGGGGCCGGATACCTCGTGCGTCCCTCCCGGTTCCGCCCTCGCGGCCTCCTCCGATTCCTTCTCGGACTCGCCGTCCTGGTCCTGCTGGCGCTGGTCTTCGTGCGCCTCGGCACCTTCTTCTGGCGCAGCGATCCCCTCGTCAAGGCCGACGCGATCCACGTCCTCGCCGGCTCACGCATGGATCGGCAGCTCGAAGCCGCCTTCCTTTACAAGGAGGGATACGCGCCCCTCATCGTGATGACCCGTGAGGAGCTCGATGACGCCGAACGCCACCTCGAAACGCTCGGCGTCCGCGTCGAGTCCGGCGCCGATCGCACGCAGCGCTACCTGAGCCAGCTCGGCATTCCGGCGTCCGCGTTCCTGATTCCGCCGAAGCTCCACGACAACACGGCGCAGGAAGCGGCGACGCTGCGGGAACTCGCCGTGGCACACCGGTGGAAGACGGTGATTCTCGTGACGTCCGGCTATCACACGCGCCGGTCCGGCTACGCGTTCGAGCGCGCGCTGCGGGGCACCGGTGTCCGGCTCATCGTGCGGCCGACGCGTTTTGACAGCAGTCAGCCGGAACGGTGGTGGCGCTCGCGCGACGACCTCCGCTGGATTCTCAGCGAGGGTCCGAAGTTCGCCGCCTACCTGATGGGGCTGGCCGAGTAGCGCGAACCCGCCGCCGCTAGGACCGGCGGAACCACGACGACCAGCCACCCGCCTCGCGCACGGCCCCCGTGGCGGGGTCGAGCGTCAGCACCCGCGGGGCGACGGCACCGGCAAAACGCGCGTCCGCCGTCAGCACGAGGCTCGACAGCGCGCGGTCGCGAACCACGCGCGCCAGCAGCTCGGCGACACCGGCCACCTCGTCAGGCGCGACCAGCGCGTTCGGATGCTCGGCGAGGAACAGCGACGGGCCCAGTGCCAGCGCGCGAGCCAGCCTGATGCGCGCCTGCGTCAGGGCGGAAAGCGTGGCGGCCGCCGTCTGCAGGTCGGCCGTGTCGAGTCCGACTTCACCGGCCAGCCGCGTCACATCCGCCATCACGTCCGGTGGAATCGGGTTGATCGCCAGTGAGAACGGCAGGGCGAGATTCTGCGCGGCGGTCATCGCCTCCAGCAGCACGGCGCGCGGGCTGAGCATGCCGAAGCGGTCCAGCAGGGCCAGCCACGCGGTGCCGTCCGCCACGGACGACGTGGGCGCACCGAACACTTCCACCTCGCCGTGGTCCGGCACGATGGACCCGGTGATCAGGTCGACGAGCACTTCGGCGGCCGGGCCATCGACGCCGACCAGCGCCACGGACTCCCCTTCGTGCAGCGTGAGCTCGCGGATGCGGAGCGGCCGCAGCGCGCCGTAGCGCTTCTCGACGCCGCGCAGAGCCAGGACAACCGGCGGCATCGGTTAGAGGTGGGATTCCAGCCGCGCGCTGAGCGCCGCCCAGACACTCTCAGGCACGCGCGCGCAACCCGGCGACCGGTGCTGCTCGGGCTCGCCGTGAAAGTCCGACCCGCCGGTCATCAGCAGCCCGTGTGACTCGGCGAATCGCTGATAGCGATCCCGCACGGCCAGCGAATGATCCGGATGGAACACCTCGATCGCCGGCAGGCCGGCCGCGACGAACGCGCGGAGCCGCGCGTCGACGCCGGCCTTGCCCGGATGCGCGAGCGAGGCGATGCCGCCCGCGCGGCTGACGACGTCCACGACCGACTTGACGTCCGCGCCGTCGCGCGCCACGAACGCCGGGCATCCGCCACCGAGCCAGCGTTCGAACGCCTCGGCGACCGAGCGGACGTGGCCCGCGGCCAACAGCGCGCGGGCAATGTGCGGACGGCCGACCGACCGGCCCGTCGGGACCGACGCGATCACGTCGTCCACGTCAATGGGCACGCCGAGTTCGGCCAGCCGGGCGCCGATGCGCGCGGTACGCTCGCGGCGCGCGGCCAGCTGCGCGGTCAGGAAGGTCTGCAGCGCCGGGTCGTCCGCGCGAAAGCCGTAGGCCAGCACGTGGACGTCGCGCCCCTCCTCGACGGCGGTGATCTCGATGCCGGTCACCGTCGTCATGCCGTGCGCGGCGGCATGCTCGGCCACTTCGGCGCAGGCGGCCACCGTGTCGTGGTCCGTCACGGCCAGCACGCGGCCGCCCGCCGCGGCCACGGCGGCCACGAGATCCACGGGAGCGAGCCGGCCGTCGGATGCGGTGGTGTGGAGATGAAGATCGATCACGCGTGGCGGCCACGCCGGGTCGGCGCCGCCTGCCGGCCTGGCCGGACTCTCGGACGCCGGCCCTGCCGCTTCACCAGCGCGCGGTACTCGCGCATCAGCAGGTCGAGGTGCTCGCGCTCCTCGGCGGCGAACTCGA
>CAYNUO010000118.1:0-7508 GCA_964400405.1 uncultured Bifidobacteriaceae bacterium
CTGCCAAGCCTGCCGTGGCCGCCAAGGCCAGCAGCCGGATCTGACACCGCCGGCCGGGCGCCGGAAACCTGAAACCGCTGTCCCGTTCGGGACGTAATGCGCTCCAGGAGGATCGATGCGTTCACATGAGGTGGATTACCGGATCCACGGGGACGACATGCAGTTCGTCGAAGTGGAGCTTGACCCCGGCGAAAGCGCCGTGGCCGAGGCTGGGTCGATGATGTACATGACCAGCGCGGTTCAGATGGAGACCATCTTCGGCGACGGAAGCCAGCCGGCCAATCGCGGCGTGCTCGACGCGCTGGTGGGTGCCGGCAAGCGCCTGCTGACGGGCGAGAGCCTGTTCATGACCGTCTTCACCAACGGTGGCCAGGGCAAGCAGCACGTGTCGTTCGCGGCGCCGTACCCCGGCAAGATTCTCCCCATGGATCTGAAGACGCTCGGCGGCGAGCTGATCTGTCAGAAGGATGCGTTCCTGTGCGCGGCCCGCGGTGTCTCGGTCGGCATCGCCTTCCAGCGCAAGATCGGTGCGGGCCTCTTCGGCGGCGAGGGGTTCATCATGCAGCGGCTGCAGGGTGACGGCCTGGCGTTCGTTCACGCCGGCGGCACCGTGCACGCGCTGGACCTGGCGCCTGGTCAGGTGCTGCGAGTGGACACAGGGTGCCTCGTGGCGCTTCAGCCCACCGTCGACTACGACATCCAGATGGTGCGCGGCATCAAGAGCGCCCTCTTCGGCGGCGAGGGGCTGTTCTTCGCGACCCTGACCGGGCCCGGCCGTGTCTGGCTGCAGTCGCTGCCGTTCTCCCGGCTGGCGGCGCGTCTCCGGCAGGCCATGCCGTACACCGGGTCACGACGCGAGGAAGGCTCGATCCTCGGCGGGATCGGCAACCTGCTCGACGGCGACTCGTAACGGGTACGGAAGAGCCCGCACAGCCCTCGTACCCCCGAGGTGGGACTTGACGATACCTCCGGTCGAATTAAGATACGGCCGGACATTCCTGTCCGAGGGAGGACATCGCACATGAAGAGGTTACTCATCGCCCTGGCGCTTGTGCCCGTGCTCGTCGTGGCCGTGCCGGCCATTGCGGGCGCGCAGGACGCGCCCAAGGGTGACCCGGCCGCGGGTGCACGGGCTTTCAGCGGAAAACTCTGCCGTATGTGTCACGGGGAAGACGCCGAAGGCGGTTACGGCATGGACCTCGCGGGCCGCAACATCACGTACAAGCAGTTCCTCCGCGCGATCCGCCAGCCGTGGAGCCTGATGCCTCAGTACAACGAGAACCAGCTCAACGCGCAGATGGCGGCGGATATCTACGCCTTCATCAAGAGCAAGCCCGCCGGGAAGGAAGCAGGCCACTGGCACTGGCCGCAGCCGGCGCCCAGCGCCCCGCTCGGCCAGCGCATCTACATCAACGTGGGCTGCGGGCAGTGCCACGAGCCGGAGAACAAGTTCGCGCGCATGTGGCTCGGTGAGCACGCGAAGGAAGTGAACTACGAGTACTTCAAGAAGCAGATCTACCAGCACACCGCGAAGTGGCCGCGCGGCAGCATGGGCGATTACAACCCGGATCGGCTGCCGGAGATCATGCTCAAGGAGATCTACCAGTTCCTCGTCGTGGATCTCGGCGTCCGTGCCTCGATCGGCGGCGCGGTGACGATCGGAGAGCAGGCAGGCGGCAACACCACCTACAAGCTCACGGTCACCAATCGCGGCGTGAAGGACAGCGGTGCCACGGCCGAGGGCCTCACGGTGTTCGTCCGGATCCCGGAGGGCACGAAGGTGGTCGCCGGTACGGGCCCCGGTTACAAGGGCTCGCAGTCGCTCAAGTCGCTCGGCCTCGAGCCCGGTCTCGCGGTGGCGACGCACCCGAACGAGCAGGGCGTCACGCCGCGTCCGACCCCCGACCTGTCGGGTGACGTGGTGGTCTGGAAGCTGCCGAAGCTCGCCGCGACCGAGAAGGCGGAACTGAGCTTCACGCTGCCCGGGGCGCCCAACGCGGACCTGGTGAAGGCGATGGATGGCTCCACCGTGCACTGGGAGAAGCCGGGCCGCACGCCGTTCGGCCAGAAGCTCCAGTACGTCGACACGCGGACGCCGCACAAGGGCGACCACGAGCGTCTGGCGCCGCCGCGCCTGCCGTAGCCGTCGGCACACGCATTACGACAACGCCCCGGTTCAGCACCGCTCGATCGAGCGTGCTGGGCCGGGGCGTTGCGCTGTACGGCCGCTCTCATCGTCCTCTCATCCAGCGTCGCTAGAGTGGCCGCATGCTCGTGCTGTTCGCACTGGCCGCCGGCATGCTGGGCGCGCCCGCTACGCCACCCCTGACGCTGGCCGACGCCCTCGCGCAGGCCAGGGAGGCGTCGCCGCTACGAGACGCGGCCGCACGGCTTGCGACCGGTGCGGAGGACGCCGGGCGCCGGGCGGGCCGGCTGCCGAATCCGCAGATCGACCTGCGCGTCGAGAACCTGTGGCCTGACGGCCCCGGTCTGTCCAAGGACGTGTTCGCCGTCGTGAACCAGACGCTGGAACTGGGCGGTAAGCGGCGTTTGCGCCGCGCACTGACCCTGTCCGAGAGCGGCGTGGCCGCGGCGCAGCTGGGCCTGGCCGACTGGTCAGTGGCCGGTCGGGTGGTCGACGTCTACCTGGACGCGCTTCGGGCCCGGCGGCGCGTGGAGGTGCTCGACGCTTCGCGCGCCGACCTGACGACCGCCGCGCAGGTCATGGCGCGCCGCCTGGCGGAGGGTCTCGTGGCGGAAGCCGATGCCCTGAAGGTTCGAACCGACCTCGCCCGTGTGGACCTCGATCTGGTTCGCGCGCGCCTGGACGAGGACCAGCGCCTCATCGAGCTGGCCTATCTGATCGGGGCGCCGGAGCGCATTGACGCGGCCCGTCTGATCGAGCCCCTGGTTCTGACATCGCCGCCCGGCGAGGCCGCGGCGACCGCCGCCGGTCTGGCCCGGCACCCCGACCTGCGTGCCGCCACCGCCCGCGTCGCCCGGGCCCGGCAGGCTCTTTCGCTCGAACAGGCGCGACGCACGCCGGATGCGCTGGTGACCGGAGGCTACAAGCGGACGGCCGGCCTCAACAGTGGCGTGGCAGCGGTGCTGATGACGCTGCCGATCTTCGACCGGAATGGCGTGGCCACGGCGAAGGCCGGAGGCGACCTGCGCGCCGCGGAGGCTGAAGAGGCCGCGCTCACCAGACGCCTGGTGGCTGAAGTGGAGAGCACGCGAATCGCTGCCCGCTCGCTCGCCGACCGCGCGGCCGCAGTGGGGCGCGATCTGGTCGGCCCCGCCGAGTCGGTGCGCGCCGCTGCCGTGGCCGCACTGAACGAAGGCCAGGTGGATGTCCTCCGGCTCCTCGATGCGGAGCGCGTGCTGCGCGAGGCGCGACACCTGGAAACCGATGCCCGGCTCGACGCAGTGGGGGCGGCCATCGCCGCCCGGATGGCGGCCGGAGAGGAGCCCCTGCCGTGACCGTGTGGAACCGTCTCGTCGTACTCGCCCTTGCTGCCGGTGTCTCCGCGTGCGGCGGCAGCGCACCGGCATCTGACACCGGAGGGGCGGCTGCCGCGTCCGCGCCGGCACAGACGTCGACGGTCACGCTGGGCGCCGCGGCGCTCGCCAACGGCGGCATCACGCTCGCCACGGTGGAGGCGGCCTCATCCTCTGGGCAGGTCAGCGTGCCGGGTGTGGTGACCGTGGACGAGACCCGGACCGCACACATCGGGTCACTGCAGGAGGGTCTGGTCCTCTCGACACTGAAGCAGGTGGGCGACTCCGTGGGTCAGGGGCAGTTGCTCGCCACGATGCACGGCCACGCGATGCACGACGCGTGGGCCGGATACCGCAAGGCCATCGCGGCACGTCAGCGCGCCGACGCCGAGCTGGCCTATGCCGTGGATGCGATCGGCCGGGCGGAGCGCCTGCTGGCGGCCAGGGCCGTTGCCGCGCAGGAGGTGCGCCGGGCCGAACTGGACCGGGTCACGGCGGCGGAGCGCGTGGCGGATGCCCGCGCCGAAGTCACGCGCGCGATCGAGGAGCTGGAACACGTCGGCGTGCACATCACGGATGCGGGCCAGGGCCAACCCGGCGTTCGCGAGGCCGTCGCCGACGAGCCGATTCCCGTGCGCAGCCCGGTGGCCGGGGTCGTGCTGGAGCGCCTCGTCACGCCGGGAACCACGGTGGTGCCCGGGACGCCCCTCTACACCGTCAGCGACCTGACCTCGGTCTGGGTGGTGGCCGAAGTCGATGAGTCGCTGCTTCCGTTCATCCGGGAGGGCCTGTCTGTCGAGGTGCGTGTTGCGGCCTGGCCCGGCGAGGTCTTCTCCGGGCGCATCACCTTCATCGGCGATGTCCTGAACGCCGAGACGCGCCGCGTGACCGTGCGGGCCGCGCTGGCCAACCGCCAGCGGCGGTTGAAGCCCGAGATGTTCGCCACGGTGGCGCTCAGCCTGCATGAGCCGCGCCCCTCGCTCATCGTTCCCCGGTCCGCGGTGCAGACCGTGGACGGCAACCCGGTCGTCTTCGTCGCCGACGGGGCGGGGCGATTCGCGGTGAGGCCGGTGACGCTGGGTGCCGAGGTGGATGGGCGCGTGGACGTCGTGACCGGCCTGAAGGCCGGGGAGCGCATCGCCGCCACCGGGGGCTTTGCGCTGAAGTCGGCGCTTGCAGGTCCAGCCGGTGAGTGAGGTTCCGCCGGTGACTGAGTTGGGCGTGATCGAACGGCTGGTGGCGGCCAGCATTCGCCAGCGCCTCTTCGTGCTGCTGTGTCTGGTCGCGCTGGTCGGTGCCGGCGTCGTGGCGTACCAGGGTCTTCCGGTCGAGGCGTTCCCGGACCTGACGAACAACCAGGTCACCGTCGTGGCCGAAGCCCCGGGCCTGGCGGCCGTGGAAGTCGAGCAGCGTGTGTCCTTCCCGATCGAGACCGCCTTGATGGGCGTGCCGAATGCCGAGCAGGTCCGGTCGGTATCGAAAGCGGGCCTCTCGCTGGTGACGGTCGTCTTTGGCGACGGCGTGCCTGTCTACCTGGCGCGACAGCTGGTGACCGAGCGGGTATCCGAAGCCCGGAGTCGGCTGCCCGAGGGCGTCGCCCCGGTGCTGGGTCCGGTTGCCACCGCGTTCGGCGAGATCTACCAGTACCTGGTCGAGAGCGACGAGGCGAGCCTCATGGATCGCAAGACGACGCACGACTGGGAGCTGCGCACCCAGCTGCGAGCCGTGCGCGGTGTCGGTGAGATCAATGCCTGGGGCGGCTACACCCGGCAGTATCACGTCGTCGTCGACCCGGCGCGCCTCGAGCGCTACCAGGTGACCCTCCGGCAGGTCTTTGACGCCGTCGCGGCCAACAACCTCCCGTTCTCGGGCGGTTTCATCGAGCACCGGCAGGAACGCTACACGGTGCGCGGCGACGGCCTGGCGAAGAACGAGCAGGACCTGCGGCGGATCGTCGTCGACGCGCGGCGCGGCGTGCCGGTGTTCATCGGCGACGTGGCGGAGGTCTCGGTAGGGGCGATGCCGAGGCAGGGCGCCGTCACGCGTGACGGTCGTGGCGAGTCGGTCGCGGGCATGGTGATCATGCTCAAGGGCGAGAACGGCCGCGACGTGGGGGCGCGCGTGAAGGCGAAGGTGGCCGAGATCATCGGCACGCTGCCCGGAAAGCTGCGGCTCGTGCCGTTCTACGACCAGACAGAGGTGATCGCGCGGACCTCGTCGACGGTCACGACGAGCCTCGTCGAAGGCTCGCTGCTCGTGATCGCCGTGCTGGTCTTCTTTCTCCGCGACCTGCGGGCCTCGCTGATCGTGGCGGCCGTCATCCCGGTGGCGATGCTGACCGGGTTCATCGGGATGCGTGTGTTCGGCGTGTCCGCCAACCTGATGTCGCTCGGTGCGATTGATTTCGGTCTGATCGTGGATGGGGCGGTGGTGATGATCGAGAGCGTCATCCGCCACCGCGCCACGCACCCGCACCACGGGCAGGCACCGGACGGACCCCACGGCCGGATCGCGGGCGTCACGGCGGCGGCCACCGAAGTGGCGCGCCCGGTGCTCTTCGGCGTGCTCATCATCCTCGCCGTCTACCTGCCGATCTTCACGCTCGAGGGCCTCGAGGGGAAGATGTTCCGGCCGATGGCCATCACGGTGTGCTCGGCGATCCTGGGCGCGCTGGTGCTCTCGCTCACCGTCGTACCGGTGCTGGCCACGTTTCTGCCGGCCGGCGGCGGGGCGCACCACGAGCAGGCCTGGTTTCTGCGCCTCCGCGGCCGCTATGTGCACGACCTCCGGCGTGTCATGGATCACCCCTGGCGCACGCTGAGCGTCGCTCTGGTGGTCGTGTCCGTGGCGCTCGGCTCGTTGACCTTCCTCGGCACGGAGTTCATGCCGAAGCTGGACGAGGGCTCGATTCTCATCGAGTCGCGGAAGCTGCCCTCGGTGTCCCTCGACGAATCGGTCCGGATGTCGGGGCACGTCGAAACACTCGTCCGGACGTTTCCTGAAGTCTCAGGGGTCGTGACCAAGCTGGGTCGACCGGACCTCGCGACCGAAGCCATGGGGATCTATCAGGGCGATATCTACGTTTCCCTGCACCCGAGCGCGCAGTGGACCACCGGGCGCACCAAGCCGCAGCTGGTCGAGGCGATGGCGACCGCGCTGACGGACGTGCCCGGCATGACGTTCAACTTCACGCAGCCGATGGCCATGCGGCTGGATGAAACCATCTCGGGCGTGAAGGCCGACGTCGCCGTGAAGGTCTTCGGTCCGGACGCCGGCACGCTGGAGCGGCTGGGCCGGGCGATACAGGACGAGATCGAGCACGTGCCGGGCGCGTCGGACCTGCAGACCGAGGCGCTGTTCGGCGCCGTCCAGCTGCAGATCGACGTCGACCGGGCTGCCGTCGCGCGCGTCGGTCTCAGCGTGGCCGACGTCCGTGATGTGGTCGAAACGGCCGTCGGCGGCCGGCAGGCGACCGAACTGGTGGATGGCGCACGGCGGTTCCCTGTGCTTGTGCGGCTGCCTGAGGAACTCCGCCGCGACGGCACGGCGATCGGGAACCTCCCCCTCACCGGCGCGGACGGCGAGCGTGTGCCGCTCTCGCGCGTGGCGCGGATCCAGGAAGGCCGGGCGCCGGAGGCCATCAACCACGAGAATGCCGAACGGCGGTTGGTCGTCCAGGCGAATGTGCGCGGCAGGGACGTCGGCAGCTTCGTGGCCGAGGCGCGTCCGCGGATAGAACAGGCCGTCCCGCTGCCCGAGGGGTATCGCATTGCCTGGGGCGGCCAGTTCGAGAACCAGTCGCGTGCGATGGACCGGTTGGCGCTGGTCGTCCCGTTGTCCATCGCCATCATCTTCCTGCTGCTGTTCATCACCTTCGGCCGGCTGCGGCAGGCCGGGCTCATCCTGCTCAGCGTGCCGTTCGCGCTGGTGGGCGGGGTGGCGGCGTTATGGATCGGCGGGCGCACCTTGAACCTCTCGGCGGCGGTCGGCTTCATCGCGCTCTTCGGCGT
>CAYNUO010000119.1:0-7500 GCA_964400405.1 uncultured Bifidobacteriaceae bacterium
AGGCCGATCGTGGATGCCAGCCGCGCGAA
This sequence comes from uncultured Bifidobacteriaceae bacterium, assembly GCA_964400405.1. GTDB lineage: Bacteria > Acidobacteriota > Vicinamibacteria > Vicinamibacterales > UBA2999 > CANKJK01. The sequence goes on from CAYNUO010000119.1 coordinate 30, forward strand.
GAACAGACCGCCCGGCGCGAGCACGCGCCACAGCTCGGTCACCTGCGCCAGGAAATGCGCGGCGTCCCGTGAGAAATGCAGCACGGCGCTGCAGATCACGGCGTCCATCGATCCGTCCGGCCACGGCAGTTGGTCGAGCTCGCCTGCGACGAACTGCCCGGGAGGCAGCGCGGGCGCGAGCCGCGCCGCGAGTGCCTGCACGCGCGCGATCGACGCCGCGTCGCGGTCGATGCCGTAGCAGTTGACGCCCTGGCTCAGCAGGTAGACGAGGTTCCGGCCGTCGCCGCAGCCGGCGTCGAGCACCGCGCGACGGTCGTCGAAGCGCCCCCGGGCGATCTGGTCGAACAGGTAGATGTCGATGTCGCCCATCGACCGGCGGAGCGAAGCGGAGAGCGTGGGCATCGGGAGTGGCGGGCGGGCGCCTGATCATACGTGCACCATCGGCGGACTACCATGAACCGTGCTTTCCGCCACCGAGGAGTACGGCGCGCGACTCACCGCCCGTCGTGCGACGCTCAGCCGCCTCGACGCCGCCGATAGACGCATCGCGTACGCACGGCTCGCTGTGTTCGCGATCGGCGCAGGGATCGCGTGGCTCGTGTTTTCCGCGGAGGCCGTGCACACGGGCGCGCTGGCGGTGCCGGTGATCGCATTTCTGGCCCTGGTGCGCCGCCACTCGGAAGTGATCAGGGCGAAGGATGAAGCGGCGCGGGCGATCGCGTTCTACGAGCGCGGGCTGGCCCGGCTCGAGGACCGGTGGCAGGGAGGCGGCGAAACCGGAGACCGGTTCCGCAACCCGGACCATCCGTACGCGGAAGATCTCGACCTCTTCGGGAAGGGTTCCCTCTTCGATCTGCTGTCCGTGGCGCGCACGCGGGCCGGCGAGGAAACATTGGCCTCGTGGCTGCTGGGGCCGGCATCCGCCCCGGAGATCGCGGCACGCCAGGGCGCGGTGCGGGAGCTGACGTCCCGGCTCGACTTCCGCGAGGCCATCGCGCTCGCGGGCACCGACGTGCGCGCAGGGGTCATGACGGACGCGTTGACGGCCTGGGCGACCGCGCCGCCGCGTTTCACGTCGCCGCTCTGGCAACCCGTCGCTGCAGCGGTCACGGCGATCTCGATCGGCAGCGCCGCCCTGTGGCTAGGCGGAGGTCCGGGCTGGCCGATCGGTGTCGCCGTCCTGCTGGTCGCCGTCTTCAGCGCGATCAGCGGAAAGGACGCCACGACCGTGCTGCACGGCGCCGGCCAGCCCGTCCGCGACCTGGACGTCCTGGCCCACGCGCTCGCGCACATCGAAGTGGCGACGTTCCACTCGCCCCGGCTCCTGCAGGCGGTCTCCCCGGTCACCACGGACCGCGGCGCGACGCGCGCGATCCGCGCCCTTCAGCGGCTGAGCGAACGTCACGACTGGCAGCACAACGCCATCTTCGCGTTCCTGGCGGCCTTCCTGTTGTGGGGCCCGCATCTGGCGTTCGCGGTCGAACGGTGGCGAAAGCACCACGGCCCGCGACTCGTCGGCTGGCTGCGGGCCGTCGGAGAGGTCGAGGCGCTCTCGTCAGTGGCGGCACGCGCGTACGAACATCCGGAAGACGTCTTTCCGGCAATCGCCGACGGTGCGCCACGTTTCGAGGCCCGCGCGCTCGGCCATCCGCTGCTGCCCGCCGCGCGCATGGTCAGGAACGACGTCCACCTCGGCAGCGGCGTGCGCCTGCTCGTCGTCAGCGGATCGAACATGTCGGGCAAGAGCACGCTGCTGCGATCGGTCGGCATCAATGCCGTGCTGGCCTACGCCGGTGCGCCGGTGCGCGCCGACGCCCTCACGCTGACACCGCTGGCCATCGGCGCCACGCTGCGCGTGCAGGATTCGATACAGGACGGCCGGTCGCGCTTCTACGCGGAGATCACGCGCCTGCGCCAGCTCTCCGATCTCGCCGCGGGAAGCCCGCCGCTCCTGTTCCTGCTCGACGAACTGCTGCACGGCACCAACTCGCACGACCGGCTGGCCGGCGGTGCAGGCGTGCTGCGGGCCCTGGTTGACCGGGGCGCGATCGGCCTGGTGACGACACACGATCTCGCACTCACCGCGATCGCCGGTGAGCTGGGCGCCCGCGCAGCCAACGTGCACTTCGAGGACACCTTCGACGACGGTGCGATCCGCTTCGACTACCGGATGCGGCCGGGAGCCGTGACGCGCAGCAACGCGCTCGCGCTGATGCGGGCGGTCGGCCTGGACGTCTCCGACGACGTGTCTACTTCCGCGTCGACAGACCGAAGGGCAGATACAACGGGCAGAAACTGACGATGCTCGTCAGCACGAAGATCACCGCGAACACACCAAGCACGGTCGCCACGGTCCCTGAGATGGTGCCATTGGCGTAGAGCACGCCGACGACGATCGCCAGCGCGACGCGCGCCGCGCGATCAACGGTCCCCATGTTCGGTGTCAGTGCCATCCGTCGCCTCCTCTGAAGTGACGCTCAGCTTACATCTGACAGGCGCGGTCCCGGATCCGATGCAGCCCAGCCGCGCGGAACCCGCCGCGCGGCCCGCGACGACGCCCCTCTCCGACGGACGCCGGCGCGAGGCGCGCCGGGCGCACCGCTCGAGAACAAGAGGAGTACGCTGTAGGGCGACGATGCCGTCACCCTTCCTCCCCGTGGAGCCCGCCGCGCTCGGGCGACCGTCGGGATTCAGTCACGGCCTGCTCGGGCCGGCAGCCGGGCGCACCCTGTTCGTCGCCGGGCAGACGGCGCCGGGCGTCACCGCGGGCTCGGCGCTCGAAACATTCGCCGCACAGTTCGGCGCGGCGCTCGGGCGGGTGCTGCAGGTCGTTGCCGCCGCCGGCGGCGGCCCCGATCAGATCGGCCGCATGACGGTCTACGTCACCGACATGGCGACCTATCGCGCCAGTCAGCCTCTCCTCACGCCGGTCTGGCGGACGCACATGGGCCGGCACTATCCCGCGATGTCGGTCGTCGCCGTCACCGCGCTGGTGGAGCCGGGCGCGGTCGTCGAAATCGAGGCCACGGCGGTGCTGCCGTGATCGTGCCGGCGACCTTTCTCGCCGGCCTGGACGAGGGGACCCGCGTCGCCACGCTGACGCTGAACCGGCCGGATCGCCTGAACGCCTTGACCTTCGACGTGTACGCGGAGCTGCGCGACGCCTTCGACGCGCTCGGCGAGGACGACGCCGTGCGCAGTGTCGTACTGACCGGTGCCGGCCGCGGCTTCTGCTCGGGTGGCGACGTCAACGAGATCATCGGCGCGCTGCTCGACCGCGAACCGGACGAGCAGCTCGAGTTCACGCGGCTGACGTGCGAGCTCGTCTGGGCCATCCGGCAGTGCCCGAAGCCCGTCATCGCCGCCGTGAACGGCATCGCCGCCGGCGCGGGCGCGGTCATCGCGTCAGCGTGTGACATCCGGATTGCCGCGGCATCCGCGAGCTTTGCCTTTCTGTTCACGCGCGTCGGCCTGTCCGGCGCGGACATGGGCGCGGCGTGGCTGCTGCCCCGCCTGGTGGGTTTCGGGCGTGCCAGCGAGCTGCTGATGACAGGCGACACCATCGACGCAACGGAGGCGCATCGCATCGGCCTCGTGAACAGCGTGGTGGATGACGCCGGGCTGGCCGCGGCCGCAGATGCATTGGCGACCCGGCTCGCCGCCGGCCCCGCGGCCGCGCTCGCGGACACGAAGCAGGCGCTGAACGACGAGGTGTCACTGACGCTCGACCAGGCGCTCGACGTCGAAGCCGCCCGGCAGGCCGTGCTGATGCAGGGGCCAGACTTCCGGGAAGCGTTCATGGCGTTCCGCGAGCGGCGCGCCGCCCGTTTTCTCTGATGCGGGTGCTGTGATGCCGCACCAGGTCAACCACCTCGACACGATTGCGGCGTTCCTGGACGACGCGCACGCAGGCGTCGCGGCGCGAGCAGCGGCGTTCCGGAAATCCACGCTGAAGCGGCCCGACCCCGAAGACGACGCCGCGGCCAGAGCCCGTGCGCCGGAGCTGCTCAGGGAAATGGCGGGCGCCGGACTCTTCGACAGCGTCGCCGCGATGGACTCCCGTGGCGTCTGCCTCACGCGCGAAGCGCTGGCCGGTGCCAGCAGTCTGGCCGACACGCTCTACGCCGTGCAGGCGCTGACCGCCCTGCCGCTGATCGCCGCGGGCTCGGCGGCGCAGAAGGCGGCATGGCTGACCCGGCTCCTCACGGGCGAGGCGATCGGTGCCTTCGCGATGACCGAGCCGGGCGCGGGCTCGGACGTTGCTGCGATCGCGACGATGGCCCGACGCGACGGCGCGTCGTGGGTCCTCGACGGGGAGAAACACCTGATCTCGAACGCGGGCATCGCGGACGTCTACCTCGTGTTCGCGGCGACGCCGTCCGACGGTGACCGGCGGCGCATCAGCCTGTTTCTCGTACCGGCCGACACACACGGCCTCAGCTTCGCCGGCGCGCAGGTGACGGCCGCTCCGCACCCGCTCGGCCGGATCCGGCTCGACGGCTGCGTGCTGCCGGCGGATGCGTTGGTCGATGAGGAGGGGACCGGCTTTGCGCTGGGTCTCGCGACGCTCGACCGGCTCCGCCCGTCCGTCGGTGCCGCGGCGTGCGGCATGGCGGGCCGCGCTCTGGCGTCGGCGATCAGGCACGCAACGAATCGATCGCAGTTCGGGACGACGCTCGCCTCCATGCCCGTCGTGCGCGACACGCTCGCGCGTATGGCCACCGAGCTGGATGCCGCCCGGCTCCTCGTCTACCGCGCCGCGCACCGGGCCGACACCGTGACCGGCCGCAACACGCTGGCCGCCGCGATGGCGAAGAGCTACGCCACGGAGGCGGCGCAGCGCATCGTCGACGAGGCGCTTCAGCTCTGCGGTGGCGTGGGCCTGCTGACCGGCCATCCGCTGGAGCGGCTGTATCGGGCCGTTCGCGGGCTGCGGATCTATGAAGGCACGACGGAGATTCAGCGCGTGGCGATCGCCCGTGAGCTGCTGGACGACTAGACACTGACCATGCCGTGCACGCGCCGCATCGCCGTGGCCGGAGCCGGCCCGGCCGGCCTCGCCTTCGCGCGGGAAGTGAAGCGTCTCCAACCCCGCGCCGCCGTGACCGTCTACGAACGGCGCGCGGAAGGCGACGCGCGCGACCGCACGGGCGTCGTCCTTCCCCAGGCCGCCGTGGACGGCTGGCGCGCGCGCGACCCCGAGCTCCACGAAGCGCTGGCGCCGCATCTGCACACCTGGTCCACGCTCGCGGTCGGCACGCCCGGCGGTCCGGTGGTGGAAGTCGCCGGGCATCCGTATGTGAGCGTGTCCAGGGCCGCGCTGCTCGGCGTGCTCGCGGACCAGGCCCGCCGCGCCGGCGTTGCGCTGACGTTCGGCACACCGATCGAGACGCTCGGGAGTCTCGCCGTGGATCTCATCGTCGGCGCCGACGGCATCAACAGCCGGGTGCGCGAACGCGCCGGCGGCCACCTCGCCGTCGAGCAACGGATCAGTCACAACCGCCACATCTGGCTGACGACCGCACACCGGCTCCCAGCCTTCGCGTTCCTCTTCGTACCGTCGCCGCACGGTCTGTGGTGCGGTCACGCGTACCCGTCCGGAGACGGCAGCACGGTCATCGTCGAAGCCGCGGCATCGACCGTTATGCGGGCCGGCCTCGCGGATGCGTCGCCCGCGGCCATCGCTGCGGCGCTCAGCGTCGTGTTCGGGCACCCGCTCGACGGCCGGACGCTCGAGCCAGCCGCAGGTGGCTGGCAGTCATTCGAATCACTGTCGTGCGCGCCGTGGTCGGCCGGCACCACGGTGCTCATCGGCGACGCCGCCCACACGGCGCACTTCTCCATCGGTTCCGGCACGCGGCTGGCCGTTGACGATGCGCTGGCGCTGGCCGACGCGGTCCACGGACACGACCGCCTCGATGCCGCGCTGATGGACTGGGAGGCCGCGCGGCGCCCCGCCGTCGAGAGCCTGCGGCGTGCGGCGGATGCCTCCGCCGCGTGGTTCGAAGGCGCGGAGCGCTATGCGTCTCTCGACGCGGACCGCTTCGCGTTCTCGCTGCTGACCCGCTCGCTGCGCATGACGCGCGGACAGCTCGCAGCAGGTGACCCCGCGTTCGTGGCCCGCGTCGACCGCCTGACCGCGGACGATGCCCTCCGGCAGACGAGCGCCTCGGCGCGGTCGGCATCCGGTGCGACTGGCGTGCCGGAGACAACCGCCACGCCACCGATGTTCACGCCCGTGCGCCTGCGCGACCTCCTGTTGCCGAACCGCATCGCCGTCTCGCCGATGTGCCAGTACATGGCCGAGGACGGCGCGCCGACCGACTGGCACCTCGTGCACCTCGGCAGCCGCGCGGTGGGCGGTGCCGGGCTCGTGATTGCCGAGATGACGGACGTCACGGCCGAGGGACGCATCACGCCCGGCTGCACGGGCCTCTATCAGGACGCGCACGTGGCCGCGTGGAAGCGCGTGGTGGACTTCGTCCACGCGCAGACGCCAGGGAAGATTGGGATTCAGCTCGGCCACGCCGGCCGCAAGGCGTCCGTGGTCCGTCCCTGGGACGGCGGCGCGGATCAGCCGCTGGCGGAGGGCGGATGGCCGGTAATAGGCCCATCAGCGCTGCCGTATCGCAGCGATCGCAGTCCCGTGCCGCACGCACTCGACCGGGCTGACATGGACGCGCTCGTCACGGATTACACCCGTGCGGCGGAACGCGCGCACGCAGCCGGCTTCGACCTCATCGAGCTGCACATGGCGCACGGCTACCTGCTGGCGTCGTTCATCTCGCCGCTGAGCAACCAGCGCACCGATGAGTACGGCGGTTCGCTTGAGAACCGGCTCCGCTTTCCTCTCGAGGTACTCGATGCCTGTCGCCGCGCCTGGCCGGCCGGGAAACCGCTCACAGTGCGGATCTCCGCTGTCGACTGGGTGGATGGCGGCACCACTGCGGACGACGCCGTGGCAATTGCCCGCGCGTTGAAACAGCACGGCGCCGACGCCGTGGATTGCTCCAGCGGCTTCACGACGCCGGTCTTTCCACCCTTTGCGCGCCAGTTCCAGACGCCGTTCGCGGATCGCATCCGGCATGAAGCGGACATCGCGACCATGGCCGTCGGCGCGATCTCGTCGTGGGACGACGCGAACACGATCATCGCCGCGGGCCGTGCGGACCTCGTGCTCCTCGGCCGTGAGCACCTGTTCAATCCTTACTGGACCCACCACGCCGCCGCCGCGCAGGGCTACGCGCTGCCGTGGCCGAAGCCGTACTCGTCCGTCGACGGCTATCGCTCACGAAGCGGCCTCCGGTTCGAGTAGCGGGCACCCGCGAAACTGCCTCCACCGTGCGCCCCGGATGGCGCAGATTCCGCGATCTCGTCTGCCGGACGAGCCACTTCTCCGCCGGATGCCCGGGGGTACACCACGTGCAATCCGGGTTGTAGAATCGGGCGCAGACGCCCGAATCGAGGAGCC
>CAYNUO010000120.1:0-1602 GCA_964400405.1 uncultured Bifidobacteriaceae bacterium
GAAGAGGGGCCGGAGGGCCTCGCCGCCCTGATTCCGGACGCGGTGGCCGCCGAAAGGGTGAGGGCGGCACTGGCACCGTCGGCCGTTCGCGTCTCACCGGCAGTCGGCCGAGACGACGGCTCGGTCTGGACGCTGACGCCGCGCGCGGTCCGCGTCGGCGCGTTCACATTCATCCCGGCGGACGGTCACCAGGACGGAGAGGCGATCCGGCTCGCGAACGGCCCGGCCTTCGGCACGGGCCTGCATCCGACGACCGCCCTCTGCCTGGACGCGATTGCCGAGATCTCCGGGGTCGAGCTGCCGGCCCGGATGCTGGACGTCGGCACCGGCTCGGGCATCCTCGCGCTGGCGGCGCTACATCTGGGCGTGCCGCAGGCGACGGGCGTCGAGGTCGATCCGGGGGCGCTGACCGTGGCCACGGAGAACGCCCGCCTGAATGGCGTCGCGGAGCGCCTGACGCTGCTTCCCGGCGGTCCTGAGCGTGTGGACGGCACGTGGCCGCTGGTCGTGGCCAATATCCGTGCGGGAGAGCTGATGGCGCTGGCACCCGTGCTGGCGCGCCGCGTTGCCAGCGGCGGCACGCTGGTCCTCTCGGGAATCCCGCAGTCGGCCGCCGGTGAGGTGGAGCAGAGCTACCGCCGCCTGGGCATGACGACGGCCGTGGTGACCGAGCGGGACGGCTGGGTGGCGCTGGCGCTGCGGCCGTCCTGGTGACGGGCGCTGCAGCACTTCGCTGGAACGTGCTCGGACCCGGCTACGCCGGCTCCTCGTCCTCGGCGGGTTTCTTCTTGCCGAAGATCCACGCGATCCCGATGCTGATGATGTAGAGCAGGATCACGGGACCACCCATTGCGACCAGGCCTACGCCACCGCCATCCGGCGAAAGGACCGCGGCCGCGATGACGATGATCATCACCGCGTACTTGAAGTGCTTGATCATGAAGCGCGGTGTCACGAGCCCCAGCCGCGCGAGGAGCAGCACGACGGTCGGTACCTGGAACGTCAAGCCGAGCGCCAGAATCAGGCGCATGTAGATCGAGAACGACGGCTCGACCCGCGGCATGAACGTCAGGATGTCGCTGGTGAATCCCACGAAGAACTTCCACGTGATCGGGAACACCACGTAGTGCGAGAACGCAGCGCCGATGGCGAAGAGCACCGACGACATCGCGATGAAGGGAATCGCCATGCGCTTCTCCTTCGCGTAGAGGCCCGGCGCGATGAAGAGCCAGAGCTGCGTGAAGACGACCGGCGTGGCGAGGATCAGGCCCGCGATCAGCGCGAGCTTGATGTGGAGCATGAAGCCTTCGGCAGGGTCCGTGTAGACCAGCGTGCCGCCCTTGGGCAGCAACGCCTGCATCGGCCGCATGACGAAATCGAAGATCTCGTTGTGGAAGTAGAAGGCGACGGCGGTACCGACGCCGATGGCCGTCAAGGACCAGATGATGCGCTTCCGGAGCTCATCGAGATGCTCCAGAAACGACATCTTGCCGCCGGAGTGATCGTCCGTCAGCTCCGTATCTGTGTCGTCTTCCCCGGGCTCCGGCGCGGACGCCTGGCTGGGGAAGGGCACGAGCGCCATCGGGCCTACGCGCCCGTACC
>CAYNUO010000120.1:1702-7484 GCA_964400405.1 uncultured Bifidobacteriaceae bacterium
TCCTCGATCGTGTTGCGCAGCTCGCTCGACGCGCGCTTGAACTCGCCGATGCTCTTGCCCAGCGACCGCCCGAGTTCCGGCAGTTTGCGGGGGCCGAAGATGATCAACGCGATCACCATGATGATGACCAGCTCCTGCATTCCCAGACCAAACATGGCGTCTACTCCAGTTGAGGACCGGCGGCGGGTGTTTCAACCCCGATGAACTTGCCGCAAGTGCTTGAACCCATTATAGGGCTGCGGCGCGGGGGATCCCATACGGCCCGGGGGAAGCGCCGGAAGCCCCTCCGGGCGGGGGTTCTCTGCTAGAGTTCGGGCATGCGCAGGATCCGCCCATCCTCGGCGGCCGTGGCCGCCATCGCGATTTCGGCCCTGATTGGTGGGGTATACGGCCGGAGTGCCCTTGCCACCGAGGATCGCGTCTCCGAGCAGTACAAGCTGTTCACGGCGGCGCTCAGCGCCATCGAAGCCAACTACGTGGCGCCGGTCGAGTCCGACCGCCTGGTCTACAGCGGCATCACCGGGATGCTGCAGACGCTGGACCCCCACTCGAATTTCATGGACCCGAAGAGCTACGCGCAGATGCGCGAGCGCCAGGAAGGCCGGTACTACGGCCTCGGCGTCTCGATCGCAGTGGCCGACGGCGACATCACCGTCGTGCAGCTGTTCGAGGGGTCGCCCGCGCACCAGAAGGGGCTGCGCCGCGGGGACGTGATCGCGAAGATCGAAGGCGAGAGCACCAAAGGCTGGGGCACCGAGCAGGCGGTCAAGCGCCTGAAGGGCCCGAAGGGCACGACGGTCGGCATCGAGCTGAAGCGGAACGGCTACGACGCCCTGATCCCGCTGTCCGTGATGCGCGACGAGATCCACATCGTCACGGTCAAGGCGGCGTTCATGGTCGACTCGACCACCGGATACATCCAGCTGTCCGAGTTCGCGGAGAACAGCAATCAGGAACTCGGCCGGGCGCTGACCGACCTCACGGCCAAAGGCATGAAGCGGCTGGTGTTCGACCTGCGCGGCAACCCGGGCGGCCAGCTCGACCAGGCAATCAAGATCGCCAACCGGTTCCTGCCGAAGGGCGACCTGATCGTCTACACGCGCGGCCGCGTGTCCAACTCGGATCAGGACTACCGCGCGACGGAACAGAGCGACTACACGCACCTGCCTCTTGTTGTGCTGACGAACCGCAACAGCGCGAGCGCCTCCGAGATTGTCTCCGGCGCGCTGCAGGACCACGACCGCGCCCTCATCGTCGGCGAGACGACGTTCGGCAAGGCGCTGGTGCAGTCGGTCTACCGCATCAATCAGGGCGCCGGCCTGGCGGTCACGACGGCCCGCTACTACACGCCGAGCGGCCGTCTGATCCAGCGCCCGTGGGACGGCACCTTTGACGAGTACCTGATGTACTCGCAGAAGGATCAGGACCCCAACAAGGCGCACAACCCGGATGACCTGAAGCTCACCGACGCCGGCCGCAAGGTCTACAGCGGCGGAGGTATCGAGCCCGACCATCGCCTGGACGGCCCCGTCGACGGCTTCACCCCGGGCCGGTTCGCCAAGCTCCTGTACAACCGGCAGCTCTTCGACACGTTCGCGCAGCGCTTCTCACGGAAGGGCGATACCCGCGTGCCGCCGAGCACCAGCAAGGAGCACCGCGAGGTGGCGCAGGGCTTCGCGGTGGACGCCGCCATGGTGCAGGACTTCCGCGACATGCTCGCGAAGATGAAGGTGGCCGTCGACGACGCCGGCTGGCAGAAGGACGCCGTCTTCATCACGGCCATGATCCGCTACGAGATCGACTTCGACCTGTTCGGCGCGGCCGAGGCCCGGCGCCGGCTGTCGGAAGCCGACCCGCAGGTGCAGCTCGCGCTGACCCTCTTCCCCGAGGCGCAGAAGCTGGCCGAGATGGCGAAGCCGCCCGTCCGGGCCGCCCGTTAGCCCCCCGCCGGTTCGGTCTTGGGCCCAAAATATTGGGGTCCTGGACTGTCCTTGCCACTAGGGCTAGCACTTGCTAGACTGGCCCGCGTTTCAATCAATTTCCCGCCAGCGGGTCACTGAACACCCCGAAATCGGCCTTCCCAGCCGCCGGTGTCGAGGTGGCCCCGGCACCAAAATTTTCCCCTCGGAAGGGGGCAAGGCATGCGTCTCGATCGCCTCGAAATCTCGGGTTTCAAGTCCTTTTCTGATCGGTCGGAGCTCGCCTTCGACAAAGGGGTGACGGCCATCGTCGGCCCCAACGGTTGCGGCAAGAGCAACGTGGCGGACGCCATCACGTGGGTCCTCGGCGAACAGAGCGCCAAGAGTCTCCGCGGCGACAAGATGGAAGACGTCATCTTCAACGGCAGCGACGCCCGCAAGGCGGGTGGCACGGCCGAGGTCAGCCTGAAGCTGTCCGGCCTGCCGAGGGCCCGCCAGCTGGAAGACGAAGCCGGTCTGGGTGTGGCGGAGGCGGAGGAGGGCCAGGAGGCCACGACGCTCGCGCCCGCCGAGCAGGCGGCCGTCCGGCAGATGGTCGAGGAGTTCACGCGCGACGTCGAGGTCACGCGCCGGCTCTACCGCTCCGGTGAGAGCGAGTATCTGATCGATGGCGAGACGTGCCGCCTCCGCGATGTCCACGAACTGCTGATGGACACCGGCCTCGGCGCGAAGGCCTACTCGATCATCGAGCAGGGCAAGATCGGCCTGATCCTCAGCTCGCGGCCGACCGACCGCCGCCAGCTCATCGAGGAAGCCGCCGGCGTGACGAAGTACAAGTCGCGCCGCCGCGCCGCCGAGCTGAAGCTCGACGCCGCACAGCAGAACCTCACCCGCATCGACGACATCGTCTTCGAGGTGGAGAAGCAGCGTGGCGCGCTCAAGCGCCAGGCCGGGCGCGCCCGCCGCTACAAGACGCTCCGCGAGGAGCTGCGGCGCTGGGAGAAGGTGCTCTTCGCCCGCCGCTACCGCGAGCTGCAGCAGAGCATCGAGAGCGCACGCGAGAAGCTGGCCGCCGTCCGGGATGAGGAGGCCGCCGCCGCCGCGCGGGTGGCCGAAGTCGAGTCCGCGCTCGGCCGCCTGCGGATCGAGCAGGCCGAGACCGACGGCCGCGCCACCGCCGTCCGCGAGGAAGCCCACGCCGCCGAGATCGACCTCAACCGCCGGCAGCAGCAGATGGAGTTCAACCGGCAGCACGCGCAGAACCTCGCGCACCGCGCGTCGGAAGTGGAGAACGAGGTCGCCGATCTCGACGCCCGTCGCGAGCCCGCGCGGATTGCCATCGAGTCGCGCCGCGAAGCCGGTGAGGAAGCCGTGCGCGCGCGCGACGAGGCCGCGAACGTGCTGGCCGCCGCGAGCGACGCCCTGCGCGTCTCGCAGCAGCACGTCGAGAAGCTCGAGAGCGAGCTGGACGAGGTCCGGCAGGCGGGCTTCCGCGTGATGAACAACACCACGACGGTGCGCCACGCGATGAGCCACGCGGACTCGCAGCGCGAGCAGGTGACGACGCGCCTCGCGCGCTTCGACGTCGAGATGGCCGACCTCCGGCGCGAGCAGGATGCCGCCGAGCTCGAACGCGCGGCTGCGTTTGAGGCGCTCGAGCGCGCCCGGCAGAGCCTCGACGACATCGCGAGGATGCGTTCGGTCCGCGAGTCCGAGCTGACGATGGCGCGGGAGTCGCTGGACCAGCGGTCGAAGGCCGTCCGTGCGCGTGAGCAGGAAGTGACCGCCGCCGAGGCGCGCCTGGCGTCCCTCGAAGAACTGTCGGCGGATCGGGCCGGCTTCGGCGACGCGGCCCGCATGGTGCTCGTGCAGGCCAACGGGCACGTGGGCCAGCAGGGCGCCGTGGCCGACTTCCTCGAGGTGGACGGCCACTACGAACGGGCCGTGGAAGCCTGTCTCGGCGAGCTGCTCCAGCACGTCATCGTCGAGCGGCACGACCAGGTCGCCGCGGGTCTCTCGCTCGTGCGCGAGCAGAAGGCCGGCCGCTGCGGCTTCGTCGTCATCGACCCCGGCTCCAACGGGTACCACCCGCATACCGCGCTCAGCATCCCGGGTCTCACGCCGGTGTCGAACCTGCTGCGCATCAACGGCCCGCACCAGCTGACGATCCAGAAGGTGCTGCCCGAGGCCTACGTGGCCGAATCGTTCGAGCAGGCCGTGGCGGTCTCGCGGCAGACGTCCGCGCCGGTGGCCACCATCGCGGGCGACGTGTTCCGGGGCTCGCACCTCGTGACCGGCGGCACGACGACCGAAGCGCGCGGCATCCTGCAGACGAAGCGGGAGATCAAGGAGCTGCGTGAGCGGCTGGAACTGGACCGCGAGGGGCTGCTCCGGCTGAGCGAGGAAGTGTCGGCGCTGCAGACCACGGTGGCCGGCACGGTCAGCGCGATCACGGAGCTGCAGGCCGAGCAGCACCGGCAGGAAGTGGCCGCGGTCGGCTTCGATGCGCAGCTCGCGCGTGCGGAGGAGACCCGCGTGCGCCTCGTGCGCAAGGGCGAGTCGATCGAGCTCGAGCGGCGGCAGGCGGCCGAAGAGCTGAGCGCGCTCGACGCCCGGGTCGAGGAGGCGCGGTCGACGCTGACACAGCTCGAGGCGGAGCAGCTGGAAGCCGAGGCGCGGCTGAACGAAGCGCAGCAGCGGCTGTTCGACGGACGATCCGAGATCGACGACCTCGGCCGCAGAGCCGCCGATGCCGGCGCCACGCATGCCGGACTCGTCGAGCGCGTCACCGCGCTCGACGCCGAAGTGCGCCGGCTGGAAGAGAGTGCCCGGGAACTCGAGGATCGCATCAGCGCCCGGAAGCAGGAGGTCGAGCAGATCCGCGCCCGGCGAACGGGCCTCCTCGACGAGGTGGCCGAATCCGAGCGCCTGCTGGACGAAGGCGTCAAGGGACTCGATGACCTGCGGGAGCGCGTCCGCAATGCCGACGAGGCCGCGCAGGCGATCCGTCAGCAGGTCGACGCGCAGGACGGCGTGATCCGCCAGGCGCGGCATGCCCTCGACGGCGTGCGGCAGCAGGCGTCCGCGTTCGAACTCGCGCGCGTGACGGCGGAAGCGGACCTCGCGCACGTCGCGCAGTCGTGCCTCGAAGCCGTCCAGGTGCCCATCGACGACGTGCTGGCGGACGTGGCCGCGATGGAGGCCGCCGGCGAGACCGAGCCGGACGCCGCCGTCATCAACGCCGAAGAGACGGATCCCGAGGCCGAAGACGTTGCCGCGATCGGCGACATGGCCGCTGCCGGCGCCGCCGTCGAGGCTGCCGACGCGGCGCTGGCTGCCGCTCAGCAGCGGTCCATGAGCGCCGAGGATGCCATCAGTGCGCTGAAGGGCAAGATCGAGCGTCTCGGCCCCGTCAACATGATGGCCATCGAGCAGTTCGACGAGCTCGAGACCCGTCACACGTTCCTGACGACGCAGCGGCAGGATCTGATCGACTCGATCGCACAGACCAGCGAGGCCATCAAGCGGATCGACGAGACGACCAAGGCCCGGTTCCGCGAGGCGTTCACGGCCATTCAGCAGAACTTCCAGGTGACGTTCAGCACGCTCTTCGGCGGCGGCCATGCCGGGCTGACCCTGCTGGACGAGAACGACCCGCTCGAGAGCGGCATCGACATCGTCGCGTCGCCGCCCGGGAAGCGCCTGCAGAACGTGATGCTGCTCTCCGGCGGCGAGAAGGCGCTGACGGCCATCGCGCTGATGTTCGCGATCTTCAAGTACAAGCCCAGCCCGTTCTGCCTGCTGGACGAGATCGACGCGCCGCTCGACGACGCGAACGTCACGCGGTTCGTCGAGATGCTGCG
>CAYNUO010000121.1:0-5519 GCA_964400405.1 uncultured Bifidobacteriaceae bacterium
ATCCACCAGAACATCCAGCGGGCGTTCCTGTACCTGGTGGCGTTTCACATCCCCATCGTGGTCCTGGCGGCGCTGGTGCCGCTGTTGGGGTGGCCGCTGTTACTGCTGCCGATCCATCTGGTGTGGCTCGAGCTGATCGTGCACCCCGTGTCCGCGCTGGTGTTCCAGGCGGAGCCCGCCACCGACGCCGTGATGCAGCACCCGCCGCGGGACCCGAAGGCCCCACTGTTCCCGCCGGGCGCCGTATGGCGGTCGCTGGCCTGCGGCCTCGTGCTGACGGCTTCGACGCTGGCGGGCTACTGGTGGGGGCTCCAGTCGGGCGACGAGTCGGCGGGCCGGGCCACGGCCCTCGTCGTGCTGATGGCCGGGTACCAGACTCTCGTCTTCGCCGAGCGCATGGCCCTTCCGAAGATGAAGCTGCCGCTAATACCGCGGTCGCGGCTCTTCTGGGGCGTGTGGACGGTGTCGGCGCTGAGCCTGGTCGCGATGCTGATGATTCCCAGCGTCGCGGCGCTCTTCCGCGTGTCGCCGCTGCCGGCATCGACACTGGCGTGGGCCGCGGCGACCGGTGTCGCGGCCGTTGCCTGGCGACTTGCCCTGCGCCCGCCGTCCCGCTGAGGAACCGGGCTAACGCGGCTGCTTACGCCCGCGCGCGGGGTGCCGTCCGCGGTCCGCGACCGCCGCGCGACTGACCCGGCCTGCCGAAGCTCCGGCGCGGAGCTCCGCCACCAGGCCGACGGTTGCCACCGGGACGATGCGACCGGGGCGCGTCGTCCGACGCTGCATCCACCCCGCCAGCCGGTGCAAAGCCCTCGACCACCACCTGCTCGAGCGGCGCGGCGAGCAGCTTCTGGATGTCCCGCAGCAGTCCGCGGTCACCGGGCGTCACGAGTGACACCGCACGGCCCGTCGCACCCGCACGGCCCGTCCGGCCGACGCGGTGCACGTAGTCCGCTGCCACCAGCGGCAGATCGAAGTTCACGACCAGCGGCAGCTGCGCGATGTCGAGCCCCCGCGCCGCGATGTCGGTGGCGACGAGCACGCGCACGCGGCCGCCCTTGAAGTCGGCCAGCGCCTTCGTCCGCGCGCCCTGGCTCTTGTTGCCGTGGATCACGGCAGCCTTGACGCCGGCCCGCTCGAGGTGCTCCCCGACGCGGTTCGACCCGCGCTTCGTCTTGCAGAACACCAGCGCCTGGTCGTTGTTGGCGTCGCGCAGCACGCGCGCCAGCAGTTCGCCCTTGCGGCCGTCGCCGACCGGGTGCACATGGTGCGTCACCGTGGTCGGCACGATGGTGTTGGCCGTCACGTCCACGCGCGCGGGGTCGTGCGTGTATTCGCTCGAGAGGCCGACGACTTCATCCGAGAACGTCGCCGAGAACAGCAGCGTCTGCCGCTTCTTCGGCAGCGCGGCCTGAATGCGGCGCAGCGCCGGCCGGAAGCCCATGTCGAGCATCCGATCGGCTTCGTCGAGCACCAGCACTTCGACCTTCGAGAGATCGACCGTGCGGCGTTCCATGTGATCGATCAGGCGGCCCGGCGTGGCGACCAGAATCTCCGTACCACGCTGCAGGTTCTGCACCTGCGGGCCCATCGACACGCCGCCGATGACGACCGTCACCTTGATGCGCAGCGGGCCGCCGTAGGTCACGAGCGACTGGTGTACCTGCGATGCGAGCTCGCGCGTGGGAACGAGGATGAGACCCCTGGGCGCACGGCTCGCCGGCTGCCGCCGCCCGCCGGCGAACAGCCGCTCGATCATCGGCAGGCCGAAGGCCGCCGTCTTGCCGGTGCCGGTCTGCGCCTTGGCGAGCAGATCGCGGCCCGTCAGCACCACCGGAATGGCTTCGAGCTGCACCGGTGTCGGCGTCGTATAGCCGAGCTTGGTCAGAGGGGTAGTGAGTTCGGACGACAGTCCGAGGGTAGAGAACGGCATGACGAGACAACGCTCCTGAGCAAAGTGCCTGAGCGTTTCCCTGAACCGCGCTCGCAGGCTGGCGAATGGACGAGGCGCCGGACACGGCGCTGCGATCTCTGGCGGATGAATCGGGGGCGGGGACGGAAGGTGAAACGGCCACGGAGGCCGTCAGGTCAGCGATTCCCGCGGGAAAGCTACGTACGACGCAGAGACTGGCGTTATTCTACCTCGGTTTCCCTCCGAACCCCATGCCCACACTCGATCTCGCCCCGCTGCACCCGATCGTCGTCCACTTCGTCATCGCCCTCGCGGTGGTGGGCATCCTGTTCCGCTGGCTCTCGTTGCTGGGCAAACCGGCGTTCCTCAGCCCCGCGGCCGCAACGTTGATTCTGCTGGCCACCGCGGCCGGCGTGATCGCGGCGGAGTCCGGAGAGCTGGCGCACGGCCCGGCCGAACGCGTGCCGGGAGCGCGCCATGCCGTCGAGGAGCACGAAGAGTGGGGTGAGCGGGCAAAGAACGCGCTGCTGATCCTGGCCGCGATCGAACTGGCCGGTCTGGCGCTCTACCGGTGGCCGAAGGTCAGGACCGTCCGCGTCACCGCCGCCGTCGTCGGCCTCGGCGCGCTCTTCGCCGTGTACGAGGCGGGCGAGCATGGCGGGGAGCTGGTCTACAGCTACGCGGGCGGCGTCGGCGTCCGCACGGGCGACCCGAAGGATGTCGAGCGTCTGCTGCTCGCTGGCTACTACCACCAGGCGATGGCCGACCGGAAGGCCGGTCGCCCGGCGGAGGCCGCCGCACTCATCGGCGAAGCCGCAAAGCGCTTCTCCACCGATCCGCATGTGCAGCTGCTCGCCGCTGAATCGCTGCTCGTCGATCAGAAGAGCGTGCAGGCGGCGATCGAAGCCACCGCCGCCGTGAAGGTGCCGGACGACAGCCGGCCGCTGCGCCGGCTCAAGGCCAACATCCTGGCGGACGGCCACGTGGCCGCCGGTGAACCGAACCAGGCGATCGCCGCACTGGAAGAGGCCAACAAGGCCTTCCCGGACCCGCGCCTCCAGCAGCGCATCGACAAAATCAAGGCCGATAGCGCGAAGCCCTGAGGCGCGGGCGAGGCGCGGCTGTCATCGGCGGTTCATGCTCCGCCGCGCACGATCGACCAGTTCATGCGGGTCCTGCTGATCGAAGACGAACCGCACGCGGCGCGGATGCTGGCCAAGGGCCTCAGGGAGCAGGCGTACGCGGTGGACGTCGCGCCGGACGGCGAAGACGGCCTCTTCCAGGCCAGCGTCACTGACTACGACGCCATCCTGCTCGACGTGCTCCTGCCCGGGATGGACGGCTTTGCCGTCTGCGCGGAACTCCGCCGCCAGGGGTCCCATGTCCCCGTCCTGATGCTGACAGCGCGGGATGCCGTTGACGCCCGGATCTCCGGCCTGGACAGCGGTGCCGACGACTACCTGATCAAACCGTTCGACTTCGGTGAACTTCTGGCGCGGCTGCGCGCGGTCATCCGACGGGGACAGCTGCCTCTCACGCCCGCCGTCATCACGGTCGGACACCTGACGATCAATCTGCGCGCGCGCCAGGCACACCGGCCTCAGGGCGTCATCCCGCTCACGTCGCGCGAATACGCGCTGCTCGAGTTTCTGGCGGTGCACGCGGGTGCGGTCGTGGGCCGCGGCGCCATCGCCGAACACGTCTGGGACGCGCCGTTCGAGTCGATGTCGAACGTCATTGATGTGCTGGTCCAGCGCCTCAGGAGGAAGATCGACACGCCGGAGCGGCCGTCGCTGATCGTCACGCGTCGCGGTGAGGGCTACATGCTCGTCGCGCCCGACGCCCCGGCTCCATGAAGTGGCCCATCCGCGCGCGGCTCACGCTCTGGTACCTGGGCGTCGTCGTTGCCGTGCTGGTCGTCGGCGCCGTCGGTGCGTCGGTCGCCCAGCGGCGGTCGGGCCTGGCGCGCCTCGACGACGACCTCGTGCGCACGATGGCGACGCTGCTGGGTGTCATGCGAACCGAGCTCGGTGAAGGCCTGACGCTCGGCGACGCCGCGGCTGAGGCCAGCGCGGAGGTCGTCGCCCCGGGTCGTTCACTGGCGTTACTCGCTCCCGACCACACCGTCCTGGCGATCTGGGGGCTGCCCATGGACCGCGGGTCCGTGGTCGCCGCGGCAGGGGCGGACGCCCCGAAGACGCTCGAGACGCCGGGCGGTCTGCAGCGTGTGCACCGCCGGACCGTCGATAACGGCGACGGGCGCCGCTATATCGCCGTCGTGATGGCACCGCTGGTGGAGTTGGACAACCAGCAGCGAGAGATGACCCGTGCCATGACCGTGGGCATCATTCTCGCTCTGCTGACCGCCGGTATCGGCGGATGGCTGGTCGGTCGCCGGATGCTGACGCCGCTGGCCGACATGGCGGGCCAGGCCACGCGCATCAACGAGCACGACCCGCGGGGAAGGCTCACGGCACCACAGGTCGACGACGAGCTCGGGCAGGTGGCCGCAGCCTTCAACGGACTGCTCGACCGCCTGGCTGCCGCACTCGACCAGCAACGCCAGTTCATGGCGGACGCCTCTCACGAGTTGCGGACGCCGGTGTCCGTCGTCCGCACGACGGCCCAGGTCACGCTCGTCCGGACCGACCGTACGCCTGAGGAGTACCGCGAGTCGCTCGGCATCGTCGCCGGACAGGCCGCGCGACTGGCGCGGATGGTGGACGCCATGTTCCTCCTCTCGCGCGCGGAGGCGCACGGCTTGCCGCTGCGGCGGGAGTTCGTGAACCTGGACGACCTGCTCGCGGAGAGCGTTCTGGCGCTGCGCGTGCTGGCGGAGCAGCGCGCCGTGACGATCGCGGTTGAGGGAGACCAGGAAGTGGGGCTCGCGGGCGACGACGCGCTGCTGCGGCAGCTCCTCGACAACCTGCTCGACAACGCGATCCGGCACGCCGGCAGCCGCGTCCTCGCCGACCTGCGCCTCTCAGCCGGCCAGGCCACGCTTCGCGTGACGAACGATGGCACACCCATCGCACCTGCGGACCAGGCGAGGATCTTCGAGCGCTTCGTCCGGCTCGGCCAGTCCGACGGCGCCGGGCTCGGCCTGCCCATCGCCCGGTGGATTGCGGAGGCACACGGCGGTCGTGTTGCGCTCGAGTCCAGCGAACCGGGGCGGACCACCTTCGTGGTGACGCTGCCGGTCACCGCCTCAGGCTCTGCAGGCTGACGCCCGGTTCGTGTCATCGGGCGTTCATGAACGGGGTGGGACCATAGTGCACCTCGTCTGATGCGCTGCCACCTTCCGCTCGCCCTCGCCGCCGGGATCCTCGCGACGGGTTGCGCCACGGCCGGCAACGGCGTCGCCAGTCGCGTCGCAGACGATCTCCGCACCCGCACGGCCGCGTCGATCCGGATGGACGGCGCCCAGGCACCGTCGGTACCGCCCGGGGTGCAGCTCGAAGACGGTCTGTCGCGAGAAGAGGCCGTGGCGGTCGCCTTGTGGAACAACCCGTCCTTCCAGGCCGGCGTCAGCCAGCTGGGGTTCGCGCGGGCCGACCTCGTCGATGCGGGCCTGATCACCAATCCCGTGCTGTCGCTGCTCTTTCCC
>CAYNUO010000121.1:5619-7478 GCA_964400405.1 uncultured Bifidobacteriaceae bacterium
GCCGCGCGGCCTGACATCCGGGCCGCGGAGCTCACGATTGACGCCGCGGCGGCTCGCCTCGGCTGGGAGCGGTCGCGCGTTCTGGCGCTCACCGCGGTCCTGGATGCGAACGGCCAGGGGCGCGAAGGCTTCGAGATGGGACCAGGCGTCGACGTCGGTCTCCCGATCTTCAACCGCAATCAGGGTGGGCGGCTGCGGGCGCAGTCCGAACTGCAGCGCGCATCGGCCGCGTATCTGGCGCTGCAGCGGCAGGTTGCCCTGGACGTCCGTGAGTCGAGCGCGCAACTGGCGCAGGCGCGGGAGTCCCGCGCTGTGTGGCTGCAGCAGATCGTCGCGCCGCTCCGCGCGAATCTCGCCGATGCGGAGGACGCCTTCGCCTCGGGCGACAGCGCCTATCTGCTGGTCCTGGAGAACAGCCGGCGGCTCGTCGAGGCCCGCGTTCGTGAGCGGGAGATCGCAGCCGACGAGCAGCGCGCGCAAGCTCGCCTTGAGCGCGCGTCCGGCATGGCATGCGCAGCACATACAGGAGAGAACCGGTGAGGCGTCGAATACTGGCAGTCGGCTCGTGCGCGGCGGTGATCTGGGCCTGCGCGTGCAGCAACGAGAAGGCCGCGCCACCCGCGCACGTCGCGCCGGCAAAGGTGACCGCGACGGGTTCGGAGACCACGCTCGCGACGCTCACACTCACGGCCGACGCGCAGCGCCGCCTGGGCATCGAGACTGCCGTGGTCGAACGGCGCGTCGTCGCGCGGAGCCGGAACCTGGGCGCCGACGTGGTGCCCGCCGGAGGCGCACAGACCACGGTCACGGCGCCGTTCACGGGCACGCTTGCGAACGATGGCGAGCCGCTGCCCGTGGGCGCGTCGCTCGCGGCCGGCCAGACGGTGCTGACGCTCGTGCCCTTCGCGCCCGCTGAACGCGACGTCCGCGTCGAAGCGGAACGCGTGGTCGCGGAGGCAACCGGACGGCAGGAGATGCTGCGCAAGCGAGCCGAACGCGCGCGGCAGCTCGTGCAGGACGGCGCGGGAAGCCGGCGCGCTGTCGAAGAGGCCGAAGCCGATGTCGCCGTGGCCGACGCCGCGCTGCGTGCGGCTCGCGACCGGCTCGCGCTTGCGGCCCGCGGAATCAGCGCCTCAGGCGCGCTGGCGCTGACCGCGCCCCATGCCTCGCTGCTCAGGGCCCTGCACGTGATGCCGGGCCAGACCGTGGCGGCCGGAGCGCCGCTCTTCGACCTCGTCCGGCTCGACACGGTCTGGCTCCGCGTCCCGCTCTTCGCGGGGGAACTCGACTCTGTTGACCGCCGGGCGGCGGTGGAGGTGGTGCCACTTGGCGCCCCGGCCGGCACACGCGGGACGACGGCTCGACCCGTATCCGCGCCACCCGCCGCCGATGCCGCGACGGCCGGAGTAGATCTCTTCTACCGCGTGGCCAACGATGATCGCTCGCTGCGCCCTGGCCAGCGCGTCGGCGTCCGCGTACCGCAGCGCTCGTCTGCCGAGAGCCTCGTCGTGCCACGGTCCGCGATTCTCTTCGACGCCCTTGGCGGCACGTGGGTGTACGAGGCGCGACCCGGCGGTGTGTTCGTGCGCCAGCGGGTTGCACTGACCGACTTCGCGGACGACACGGCGATCCTGCGGCAGGGACCCGCGGCCGGCCTCCGGGTCGTGACGGTCGGCGCCGCGGAGCTCTTCGGCACCGAGTTCGGGGCCGGGAAGTAGCCGGCACGCGATGATGCGCGCCCTCATCGCCACCGCGCTGCGCCTGCGGGTGCCCGTGCTGGTGCTGTCCGTCATCCTGATGGGCGCCGGCATCCGCACGGCCATGGACGCGCCGTTCGATGTCTTCCCGGAGTTCGCGCC
>CAYNUO010000122.1:0-5642 GCA_964400405.1 uncultured Bifidobacteriaceae bacterium
AGTTTTCGCGTCTGGCACGTCTCTGACAGGATCACTCCCATGCTGATTCGCAAACCGGCCGACATTCCGTATTCCGAGATCACGCCGAAGTCCATCTGGGTGCGCCGCCGCGAGTTCATCAAACTCGCGACCGGTGCGGGCGCCGGCCTGCTCCTTCCGGAGACCGGCCTGCTGGCGCAGACGGGTCAGAAGCTCCCGGGCGTGAAGTCCAGCCCGCTCAGCACCACGGGCGAGAAGCTGAATTCGTACAGGGATATCACCACCTACAACAACTATTACGAGTTCGGCACGGACAAGGCCGATCCGGCGCAGAACTCGAAAGCCTTTCCGACCAACCCGTGGACGCTGACCATCGAGGGCGAGGTCGCAAAGCCGAAGGTGCTCGGCTACGACGACCTCTTCTCGACGCTGCCGCTTGAAGAGCGCGTCTACAGGATGCGGTGTGTCGAGGCCTGGTCGGTCGTCGTGCCGTGGGTCGGCTTTCCGCTCGGCGAACTGCTGAGGCGGGTGGAGCCGACGCCGAAGGCGAAGTTCGTGTCGTTCGAGACCATGTACAGCCGGCGGCACATGCTGACGGAGCGGGAGATCGGCATTCCGCTGCCGTACGTCGACGGGCTGCGGCTGGACGAGGCGATGCATCCGCTGACGATCCTCGCCGTGGGGCTCTACGGCGAGAAGCTGCCGAACCAGAACGGCGCCCCGATCCGCCTTGTCGTGCCGTGGAAGTACGGCTTCAAGGGTGTGAAGTCGATCGTCAAGATCCGGTTGACGGAAAACCAGCCGCGCTCGACCTGGAACGTGACCAACCCGCAGGAGTACGGTTTCTACTCGAACGTAAACCCCCAGGTGGATCACCCGCGCTGGACCCAGGCGACCGAACGGCGGCTCGGTGAGTTACTGCGGAGAAAGACACTCCCGTTCAACGGCTACGCCGACCAGGTGGCGTCGATGTACAGCGGGATGGACCTCCGGAAGTTCTATTGATCACGGGTCTCAAGGTCCTGGTCTGGGCGGCGGCGCTCGTGCCGGCCGCCCGGCTGGTCTTCCTGATCCTGACCGGCGGTGATCTCACCGCCAACCCCATCGAATACATCACGCATCAGACAGGCTGGTGGGCGCTCGTCATCCTGTTGACCTCGCTCGCGGTCACGCCTGCGCGCCGGCTGACCGGCTGGCACGTGCTGGTCAAGTTCCGGCGCCTGATCGGGCTCTTCGGCTTCTTCTACGTCGTCCTGCATTTCTCCACGTGGTTCGTCTTCGACAAGTTCTTCGACGTGGTGGAGATGGGGAAGGACATCGTCAAGCGCCCCTACATCACGGTGGGCATGGCGGGGTTCGCCATGCTGCTGCCGCTGGCGCTCACGTCGACGACGGGGTGGATCCGCCGGCTCGGCCGCCGGTGGCAGGTGCTGCATCGGCTCGCGTACGCGGTGCCGGTGGCCGGGGTGGTGCACTTCTGGTGGCTGGTGAAGTCCGACATCCGGGAGCCGCTGGCATTCGCCGCCGCGACCGCGGCCGTGCTGGGCTTCCGGATCGTCTGGTTCCTGCGGACGCGCACGCCCTCCCGGGCCTGATCCGGCCCGACGGTCTGCGTCAGCGGGCGCGGCCCGAGGGCGTCCGGCGCCGCGCGGCGGCGACCGCGGGCTCCGGCTGGAGCACGCGCCGGATGTGGTCCCGGGCGACCGCGCGGATGGTCTTCAGTTCCCGCGGGCCGAACGTCTTCCACCCCAGCAGGTTCTGCGCGCCACGCGGGTTCGTACGGCACACATACACGTGGCCGAAGATCATCATCGTCGTCAGCCGCACGCGTGCGTCCGTCACACGCCGGCGCTGGAGCCGCGCGACCAGCGCGAAGCCCGTCTCAAAGAAGGGCCGGACGACGCTGAACAGACAGGCGAAGGCGCCGGTGTCTGTTGGCTCCATCTGTTCCCGCACGACGAACCGCATCCACGCGTCCGGCAGGCCTCCCGCCATGATGAGCTGCAGAAACGCGGAGTAGACGTCAAAGACGCCGTTGATGAGGTCGTCGGTCGAGGCATGTCGATCGGCGGCGAGGGCCCGGCCGCGCGCGATCGCCTCGGCGCCCTGCCCGCGGGCGCCTTCGGCGATGTGAGCCGCCGCCGAGCAATACAGCTGGTCCTTCCCGCCGAAGTGGTAATGGATCGAGACGAGATTCGCGCCGGCCTGCTCGACGACCGCCCGCGTCGAGGTCCGGGCGAATCCGTCGCTGCCGAAGCGATCGATCGCCGCGGCGATCACGCGCTCCCGCGTCTCGTCACCCCGTTTCTGTCCGGGTTTCTGCCGTGCCGGCGCCCTCACGGGACCGAGTATACGCCGGGTCGCGACCTGAAGTAAGTCGAATGACTCAGAAATATCTGGACGTTCTAAGTCGGGTGACTCATAATCCGGGTCGTCCTTCTGGAGTGCATGCATGAGCAGTGAAGCCACGAAGCCGTCCGGAACGCCATCAGAGAAGGCAGCCGCCATCGAGTCGAGCGCCATGGAATCCAACGGTGTGCCGCGCCGGCCTCATCCCGTCGTCCTCATCCTGGTCGCGGCCATCGTGGTCGGCGGGGGCGTCACGTTCTGGCGCATGCGCGCCGCCGCGGCCGCGCCTCCGGGTGTCGTGACGCTGAGCGGACGCCTCGAAGGCGACGACTCCGCCGTGGCCTCACGCGTGCCGGGCCGCGTGGTCCGGATCGCCGTGCGGGAGGGCGACGCCGTGAAGGCGGGAGAGGTCATCGCGGAGCTCGACGACGACCAGGTGGCCGCACGCGAGCAGCAGGCGCGGGCGGCGCTCGCCCAGGCCGAGGCGCGGTCCTCCGTGGCGCGGGCGCAGATCGCCGTGCTGCAGCAGCAGCTGCGGCAGGTCCAGCTGCAGACGGAACAGTCGAGGGTGGAAGCGGACGGCCGCGTGAGCCAGGCCGACGCGGATCTGGCCGGAGCCGAGGCACAGCTCGCGCGTGAGCGGGCGGCGCTGCACATCGCGCAGTTCGATCGGGACGCCTACGCGAAGCTGGCGCAGTCCGGCGCCGTGTCGGAGCGGCAGGGGCGGCAGGCCGCCTCGGCGGCGGAGCAGCAGGCGGCGGCCGTGGCGGCCGCGCTCAAGCGCGTGGACGCCGCGAAAGGCGGGCTGGCCTCGGCCCGGGCGATGCTGGCCAACCCGGATATCCGGCTGGCGCAGAGCGCCGCCATCCGCGGGCAGATCGCGCAGCAGGAGGCCGAGATCGTCAGCAGCCTCGCGACGACGGAGCAGGCCCGCGCCCGGCTCGTCGAGGCCGAGGCGGCGCGCAAGGACCTGACGGTCCTGGCGCCGTTTGACGGCACGGTCGTCACGCGCAGCGCCGAACCGGGGGAGATCGTCTCGGCCGGGACGACGCTGGTGACCATCGTGGACCTCGGCAAGATGTACCTCCGCGGCTTCGTGCCCGAAGGCCGGATCGGCGAGGTCAAGGCCGGACAGCCGGCGCGCGTCTATCTGGACTCGAGTCCGCAGACGCCGGTCGAGGCGGTCGTGACGCGGATCGACCCCGAGGCCACCTTCACCCCCGAGAACACCTACTTCCGGGAGGACCGCGTGAAGCAGGTGGTCGGCGTGAAGGTGCAGTTGAAGGGCGCGGTCGGCTTTGCGAAGCCGGGCATGCCGGCTGACGGGGAGATCCTGGTCGGCGGCAGCTGGCCGGCACGGGCCACCCGGTGACAGTGCCTCTGAAGGCGGTGCCTCCGAAGGCGGCGCCTCCCGGTGCGGCGCCGGCGATCCGCGTCGACGGTCTCGTCAAGCGCTACGGCGGCCTCGAAGCGGTGCGCGGCATCAGCTTCGAGATCGCCCAGGGCGAGATCTTCGGCCTGATCGGCCCGGATGGCGCCGGCAAGACCAGCACGTTCCAGGTGCTGGCGGGCGTGATGGAGGCCAGCGGCGGCGTGGCGGAGGTCTTCGGCCAGCCCGCGCGCGACGCCCGCGAGCACACCGGGTATCTCACGCAGACCTTCAGCCTCTATCCGGACCTGACCGTGATGGAGAACATCCGCTATCTCGGCGACCTGCGCGGCACGCCGCGCGGTGAGGTCGACGAGCGCGGGATGCGCTATCTGCGCATGTTCGACATGCATCGCTTCACGGCCCGGCGCGCCGGGCAGCTGAGCGGCGGCATGAAGCAGAAGCTGGCCCTGGCCTGTGCGCTCGTGCCCGAGCCGCGCGTGCTGCTGCTTGACGAGCCGACGACCGGCGTGGACCCGGTGTCGCGGCGAGAGTTCTGGGACACGCTGGCGCACCTGTCGACCGACGGCCTGACCATCCTGGTCGCGACGCCGTACCTCGACGAGGCCGAGCGCTGCCACCGTGTCGCGTTGATGTACGCGGGCGCGCTTCAGCAGGTCGGCACGCCGGCCGCGCTCCGCGACAGCCTGGGGGCCGCGCGGCTCGAGGTGCGGACGACGAGCCTGGGCCCGGCCGAGCTGATCCTCTACGAAGCGGACCGCGACCACGCCAACATCGTCGACGTCCAGCGCTTCGGCGACCGCCTCGACGTGCTCGTGCACGACAAGCCGTCCGGCGAGGCCGTGATCCGCGAGCGGCTCGGGCAGGCGGGCCTGGCGATCACCGACATCCGCGCGGATGCGCCGACGCTGGAGAATGCGTTCGTCGCTCAGCTGCGGGCGCTCGGCGGCGCGGTCGAGCACCCGGTGTTTCCGGGCCGGCGCGACCGCTCGGGCTCCCGCGGCCAGGTGGCGATCGGCGCGGAACACGTCACGCGGACGTTCGGCGCCTTCCGCGCGGTTCACGACCTGTCGCTGCAGGTGAAATACGGTGAGGTGTACGGGCTGCTCGGGGCCAACGGCGCCGGCAAGACGACCACGATCAAGATGCTCTGCGGGCTGCTGGATCCGTCCCGTGGTGTGACCGAGCTCGCCGGTGCGCGGAAGAACCTGCGCGCGCCGAAGGTCCGCCGGCAGGTGGGCTACATGTCGCAGAAGTTCTCGCTCTACGAGGACATGACGGTCGCCGAGAACCTCGCGTTCTTTGCCGGCGTGTACGGCGTCCCGGACGAGGAGCGCGACGAGAAAGTCGACTGGGTGCTGCGGTTCGCGAGTCTGGAGAAGGAAAGCGACCGGATGGTCGCGAGCCTGCCCGGCGGCTGGAAGCAGCGGGTCGCCTTCGGCGCGGCGATCATGCACGAGCCGGGCGTGCTGTTTCTCGACGAGCCGACCTCGGGTGTCGATCCCCTGGCGCGCCGCTCCTTCTGGAGCCTCATCAATCGTCTCGCCGACTCCGGCACCGCGATTCTGGTCACCACGCACTACCTGGAAGAGGCGGAGCAGTGCAATCGCCTCGGCATGATGGTGGCGGGAGAGCTTGTGGCGGAGGGCACGCCGTCCGAGATCAAGGCGGCGCAGACCGGGACGCTTCTCGAACTGCACGTCGACCGGCCCCAGCATGCTGCGGATTTCCTGAAGACGCAGACCGACCGCTGGCGTGTCTCGCTCTTCGGCGACCGGCTCCATGTGATCAGCGACAGGGCCGTCGGGCCGGCGACGGCGTGGGTGACGGACGCCCTGGCCGGTCAGGGTCTCGTCGTGCGGCAGTGCCGCGAGTCACGGTTCTCGCTCGAGGACGTCTTCATCAGCATCGTCGAGCAGGCGCG
>CAYNUO010000122.1:5742-7434 GCA_964400405.1 uncultured Bifidobacteriaceae bacterium
GAGCGCAAGACGATCCTGCAGGTGTACGTCTCGAACATCTCGGCCCGGGATTTCCTTGCCGGGAAGGTGCTCGCGTTCATGACCGTCGCCCTGGCGGAGGGGGCGGTGCTGTTCCTGATTCTGCGAACCGTCTTCGGCCTGAGCTTCGTAGGCGATCCCACGCCGTTCCTCGTGGCGACCGTGCTCTATGTGTTCACGGTCGCGTCGTTCGGCACGATGATCGGCGCCGCCGTGCCGAACCAGGTCGCGGCGATGCAGGCGGTCATGATGGGCGGGTTCCTGCTGACGTTCCTGCTTTCGGGGCTGCTCTTTCCGCTGTCGAACGTGCCGGGCCAGCTCCGCTGGCTCTCGTATCTGGTCTGGGCGCGGTACTACATCGAGATCGTCCGCGATGCGCTCTTGCAGGGCGGCGGCTGGGCGGCCGTCTGGTGGAAGGTCCTGGCCATCGGCGGCATCGGCGTGGTGTTCTTCGGCATGGCGTGGCGGCGCATGCGTCCGATGAGGCTGGAGATCTGATGGTCGCGCGATTCAGAGACTTCTGGAGTCCGGCGCTGCGGGCGCTGGTATGGAAGGAACTCCACCAGGTCAGCCACGACAAGCGCGTCCTGATGGCGCTCATCCTGCCGCCGCTCCTGCAGCTCATGATCTTCGGCACGGTGATGAGCCCGAAGGTCACCGGTATCGAGCTGGGCGTGGTGGACGACAGCCGCACGCCGGCCAGCCGGAATCTCATCGCGGCGCTGAGCGAGAGCGGCAGCTTCGAGCTGGCCGCGTCCTTCGGATCGGTGGAGGCACTGAGCGAGGAGATCCGCCAGGGCACGGTGGACGCGGGCATCGTGATTCCGGCCGACTTCGCGAATGAGCTGGACCGGGGTCGGACCGCGCTGATCCAGGTGCTGCTCAACGCGATGAACGCGAACACGGCCGCGGTGAGCCAGGGCTACGTGCGCGGCGTGCTGCAGAGCTTCAACCGGACGCTCTCCGGCGGGGACGTCGGTGCGTCACCGCGCCACATCGACGGCGCGGCTCCGAGACGTGGCCTCGCAAGGCTCCATCCGTTGTTCCTCTTCAACCCGGGCCTCGTCTCGTCGTGGTTCCTGGTCACCGGACTTATCGGTCAGCTGCTGCTGATGAACGGGATGATCACGGCGTCCGCCACGATGGTGAAGGAGCGCGAGGCCGGCACGCTGGAACAGCTGCTGATGACGCCGCTCCGCACGTCCGAAATCATCGTCGCCAAGATCCTTCCGCAGTTCGTCCTCCTGATGATCCCGGCGCTGATCGCGCTCGTCGTGATCCGTTTCTGGTTCGGGGTTCCCTTCCGCGGCAGCGGCACGCTCTTCGCCATCGCCGTGGCGGCGTGCCTGATGTGCGGCATCGGGTTCGGGACGGTCGTGGCGACGCTGAGCAAGTCGTCGCAGCAGGCGCAGCTGGCCAGCTTCTTCATCATGCCGCCGATGATGTCGCTCTCCGGGACGATGACGCCGGCCGAGGCGATGCCGGCATGGATGCAGCCGTTCACGGTCATCAATCCGATCTTCCACTTCGGCTTCATCGCCCGCGGCACGCTCATACGCGGCAGCGAGTTGCCGGACGTCTGGACGCACCTGGTGGCGCTCGTGATCATCGCCAGCGTCGTGATGGGAATCAGTGTCTGGCGGTTCCGCCAGCAGTTGTCATGACGGCGGCCGT
>CAYNUO010000123.1:0-7362 GCA_964400405.1 uncultured Bifidobacteriaceae bacterium
GGGACGAGGTGACCGTCGGCGCTGATCACGGCCGTGGACCACGGCGCGATACACGGCTCACGCTTCTCGTCTCCCTCCTTTGACACCAGCCCCGACCAGGAGATGAGGCCGGCGACGTCAACGAAGTCGACTTTGCCGAGCCAGTGGGCCCGATAGGCGGTGATCTCTCCTGCCGTCGGCTTGAACTCCGTGGTGCGGATACCGACCTTGACGCCGCTGCCGGTCTCCTGGCGCAGGGCCAGAAAGCGCTGAATGTTCCGCATCACGGCGTGAAAGCCGACGTCGACGCCGTCACCGGCGAACTCGTTGGTGGGCAGCTGGATCCGAATCTTCTCGAACGTCTCGCGGGTCAGTCCGTCCACCGAGAAACGGATCTGCTGGAGCGGAGTGGCGAGAATCGCCCGTGCCATCGCCTCGTCCAGCATGGTTGCGTTGGTCACCAGGATGACGTTGCCGTGGCGTGACGCGGCGTACTCGATCATCTCGACGATCCGCGGGTGGAGCAGCGGCTCCCCGTCCTTGTGCAGGTACACAGCGGCAATCGTCGGAAAGTCAGCCGTGATCTCATCGATCAGACGCTTGAACAAATCGATGTCGAGATGCGCGCTCGGCTTGTGGGCCTTGACGGCCGGCCGCTGCGTCGGGCACATCACGCAATTCAGATTGCAGGCGCTTGTCGTCTCGATGTACGCGGTGTTGGGCGTCTGATGGCGGGGACCGAAACGGACCGCGGCGTAGGCGCCGCGGACGCCGCCGGGCAGTCGGCGATACACGGCCGGCCAGAGAGTACGCCGCAGCGAAGTGAGCAAAGACACGCCTTCAGAGAGGTGCCGGTGAGCCGGCCCGCGAGAATACCATGGGGCTCCGCTATCGACGCCGCGTCGCCCACGCCTCCGCCGCTTCTTCCACGAGCGGCACGAGCGTCGCGGCCATGGCCGCCCGTGAGGCGTGCGCGAGGAACCAGGTGCGAGCCTCGCGACCCCGCCGCGCACGCTCGTCGGGCCGTGCCGCCGCGTCGGCCAGCGCCGCGGCGAGCCCGTCTGCATCACCAGGTTCCACCAGCCAGCCGCGCGTGCCGTGGCCGAGCATGTCCGGCAGGTCGGACACGCGGCTCGCGACAGGCGGGCACGCCATCGCCATCGCCTCGAGCGCTTTGGCCGGCAACTGGCTGAGGGCGAAGCGCACGGCCAGTTGCGGGACAGGCGCGACATCCGCGGCCGCAAGGAGCGCCGGCATCCGCTCCTGCGGGAGCACGCCGAGGTAATGACAGCGCCCGCCAAGCCGGGCGACGCACGCCTCGAACTCCGGATGGCCCTCGGGGCCGGCCAGCGCCAGATGCCAGTCGGCGCACCGCGGGTCCGCGAGCGCGTCGCGCAGCACCGCGAACCCCTTGTGCGGCTGCGGCATGCCGGCAAAAAGCGCCAGCGGCACGTCCGGCGGCAGCCGGAAGGCGCGGCGCGCATCCTCGCGCGACGGCGCGACGGCCGGGTCGAACACCTTCTCGTCCGGACCATGGCGCAGGATCGTCCCGCCGTAGCGGGCCTGCAGTCGCGACGTCGACACGGTGACCGCCTCGGCGCACGGCACCAGACTGTGGATCGCCAGCGTGTACTTCCACGCCGTCGCGTGACGCCATCCCTTCAGCACGTCGCGCCAGAGCACGTCGCTGAACGAGACGCCCATCGGCACGCGCTCGTCATCCTCCACGTCCAGCAGCAGGGGCCGGCGCCTGCCGAGGTTCGATGCAACGAGCGCGGCGCCGAGCGTCGGCACGAGCGGCTTGCACGCATAGATGACGTCGCCGGTGGCCATCGCGGCCAGGCGCGGCAACGCCGGGAGCAGGCGGACCGTGTCGATCGGAACGCGGAGCGTCCTGTATTCGAACAGGTCACGGTAGGGCGCATAGACGTCCCGGTCCCCGTGCAGAAAGCCGAGCATCTCGACGTCGAAGTGCCCGGCGAGCGCCTGCGCCAGCGGCGCGGCCCGGACGATGGGATTGTTGGCGAGGTCGTGGACGAAGAAGCTGACGCGGGTCATGCCCCGGGCCGGTCGAACCGCATCACGATCTGGTTCGCGAACAGGTTCGGCCAGATTCGGTGCAGCTGGCCGAACACGAAGCCATTGCTCGGCAGCACGGTCGGGGTGGGAAGGCCCACACCGGCTGCCCACTCGCGGAAGTCCGGCAACGACCAGTAGCGGAGGTGCTCCCCGGGAAACAGCACCCACTGCACGGGGAACCGGCCGAACGCCAGCCGCCACCGGTGCGGGAAGTAGGCGATGTTCGGAAACGTCACCCAAAGGCTGCGCCGTGTGTGCGACCAGACCTGCGCCAGCAGCCCTTCGGCGTCGGCCACGTGCTCGATGACCTCGGTCAGGACGACGTGGTCGAACTGCTCACCGGGCTCGACGGTCCCCGGTGCACCGAGCGTACCCGCCCGCGCATCGAGTCCCGCCGCCCGGGCCAGCGCCACCCCGGCGTCGCTGACGTCCACTCCGCGCTCGCGGATCCGTCGCGTGGCCTTCAGATGCTGCAGCAGCGCGCCGTTGCCACAGCCGACGTCGAGCACGCTCTCGCCGTCGCGGACACCGCGCGCGATGATCGCGAAGCGCGGATGCATGCCGCCTGCGCCGCGTTCGTTCCAGTAGGCGTCGTAGTCGATCGTCTGGCCGCGAAAGCCGGCCGGCCCGGTGGCCTGACGGACGGCGCGCAGCACCTCGTGCGCGCTGAAATACGCCGACAGCAGGACGCGCTTGAGCGGGCCGTCACGCATGACCGGAGGTCAGCGCGGCCCAGGACGGCGGCAGCCCCTTCCGGAGCTCGATGGCCTCGAACGGCTCACCGGCCCGCGGCCCGACGCGCCGCACCCAGGCCGCCATGCGCGCCAGGCCCGTGTCGAGCGCCGTCGCCGGGAACGGTCCCAGCACCTGCGCGACCGCCGAATGGTCGGCCCAGGCTTCCCGGACCTCGTTGCGCGGCGCGAGATGCACGACGGGGTGATCCGGCACGCCCATCGCAGCCGCGACCGCGCGCGCCAGTTCCAGCACCGTGTAGTCGCGGTCCGCGCCGATGTTGAAGATGCGCCCGTGCGCCGCAGGCGTCCACGCGCTGGCGGCGATGGCCGGCGCGATGTCGCCGACGTAGCTGAACGCGCGGCGCTGCGTGCCGTCCCCGAAGACCGACATCGGCCGCCCCGTCATGATCTGGTTCATGAAGATCCCGACCACGTTCCGGTAGGGATCGCCGATGTTCTGGTACTCGCCGTAGACGTTGTGCGGACGGAAGATCACCGAGCGCAGGCCGAACATCCGATGCGCGGCGTCGAGGTCGTGCTCCACGGCCAGCTTCGCGATGCCGTACGGGTCTTCCGGCCTGGGGACGCTGTCCTCGCGCATCGGCGGGTCGATCGCGCCGTAGACGGCGATCGAGCTGGTGAACACGAGGCACTCGACGTCGTGCCGGATGCACTCGTTGATGACGTTGACGCTGCCGACGACGTTGTTGGTGTAGTTGAACCGGCGGATGAAGTGCGAAAGCCCTTCGGCTGCGTACGCCGCGAGATGGTAGACGTGGCGGAAACGGTGCTGGTCGAACAGGCGCGCCACGAGGTCGTGGTCGACGACGCTCCCGCGCACGAAGGTGACACCGGGCGGCAGGTTGTCTTCCGACCCGCCGGAGAGGTCGTCGAGCACGACGACCGAGGTGGCACCGGAGGCCTGAATTGCGCGGACGACATGGGCGCCGATGAAGCCCGCGCCGCCCGTCACGAGGGCGGCTGGTTTCCCGTCGGTGGCCATGGGGAGGCCATGCTAGCACGGCGTCATCGCAGCCCTGGCGGTGTGGTACGCTCGGCGCGTCACGGCCCTGCGAAAGTGGCGGAACTGGCAGACGCGCCAGACTTAGGATCTGGTACCTGAGAGGGTATGGGGGTTCGAGTCCCTCCTTTCGCACCACACCTCACGCCGGACTACACCTCTTCGGCTCTCATCCAGGCGGGGATCCGCCGCAGTACGTGCTCGACACGCAGCAGGTTGAAGGCAATCTGGTGCGCGATCCCTCCGGTCCGGAAGGTCTGGTCGAGCACGGCATCGATCGCGGACGGATCGAAGTATTCCCGGAGCCGGGCACCGGGGTCGAGCAGCACGGTGCGCAGCTGCCGCTCGACCGAGGGCGGCTTCAGCCAGAACTCGACGTCGAGCGCTCCCCGGATCCACGGGTCGAGCGGAAGGCCGAGACGCCGGCCACCGCGGTAGACGCGACGGACGGCGGCCATCGCCAGGTACGCCGCGCGCGGGGCACCCGGTCGGACGCCGGTCTGACAGATCGGCAGGCGCGCCAGCCTCGGGAAGTACCGCCGGAGGATCGCCACGTGCAGCCGGCTCGCCGTCCGGTACTCCGGAGGAAGTCCGGCGCAGAACTCGAGGAAGCCGTAGTCGAAGAACGGCTTCCGGACCTCCAGGTCAGGCGGGGCCAGGTGCGGCCAGCCGTTGGTGGACCGGCGCACCTTCGTATCCATGAGGTAGCCCCACGGGGAGCCTGTTCCGATGTCCTCTCGGAGCCGCCGGGCCACCTCGTCCACGTCGAGGCTGACCGGCGACGCCCAGTACGGCAGCTTGTCGAGCACGCCGCGGCGATCGATCCCGCGGAAGGTCTCGCCCATCGTGGCGTCGCCGGCAAACCCGCTCAGCTCGAAACGGAAGACGCGCCCGATCTCGTCGAGCCGCCCGGCGGGATGCGCGTTGAGGACGTCGAGGAATCCGCCGTTCTCCAGCGACAGCGCGACACGGCGATCGATCCAGTCCGGCCCCGGCAGCTCGAGGAGCGTCCACGGACTGCCGGCGGCCCGCGCCACGCGCGCCGCGAACCGCACCTCGTCGGCGCCCGCGACCCCGTACGTCAGGGACGGCCACGCGGTGCGGACGCGCGTCGCCTCCGCAAGGATCAGGCGGCTGTCGAGTCCGCTGCTCAGCTGCTGCCCCGCCTCGGCGTCTCCGATCCGGAGGCCCATCACGTCCTGCCACCGCTCGTAGGTCTCGGCAACGGGATCGATCGACTGGACCGAGCCCGGCTCCGGGAGGCTCGACCACGCCCAGTAGCGGCGCAACGTGCCACCGTCGAGGGTGACCTGCTGCTCGGCCGCCGGATCGAACAGCCGGACCTCGTTGACCCACGTCGCGCTCCGCAGCGGCGCGCCGAGACAGACGGTTTCTTCGACGAACCGCCGGTCGACGGTGGCCGCCTCGCCCATCCACGCGAGCACCGCGGCGAAGTCGGCGGCAAACACGAACGCGTCGCCGTCGTCGTGGACGAACAGGCGGCGGGAGCCGTAGCGGTCGCTGAGGATCGTCAGCGACGGTCCCGCCGCGGCGGCGTCGTACCGCACGAGCGTGTACAGGCCATCGACGTCCGCCACCGCATCCGCGCCGCCCCGGCACCAGCGGTCGTGCACGATCGGCCAGGCCTCGGCGCGGCGCCCCGCTCGGGACGTCCATGCGCCGGCGCGATAGACCTCGCCTTCCGCGACCATCGTGCTGCCGGAGGCATGCACATGCGACTCGAGGCATCCGGCGAGCAGGTCCGGGCCTGAGTTGCCGATCGCGGCGTGCTCGAAGATGACGCGGTGGAGCCGGTGACCGGGACGACGCACAGCGCCGCGGCCCATGCGGTCCAGACGGGCCTCGATCCAGTCGCGCGAGCGCCGGCTGCGCACGAAAAACCCGAAGAGTCCCGCCATCGGGCGGGATGCTATCACCCGCCTCCCGGAGGCCCCGGTGAGTGTGTTACGCTCGGGTGACTGGGCGTTCCGCCCGTCCCCGGCCCAGATCATTCTGAACCGGCCCGGCGCT
Source organism: uncultured Bifidobacteriaceae bacterium (assembly GCA_964400405.1). Classification (GTDB taxonomy): domain Bacteria; phylum Acidobacteriota; class Vicinamibacteria; order Vicinamibacterales; family UBA2999; genus CANKJK01. The sequence goes on from CAYNUO010000123.1 coordinate 5,845, forward strand.
CCCGCCGGCCCCCGGCATCGCACGATTCATGACGCACACTCTGGTTGACGTATCGGATACCCGCAAGCAGCTGTCCATCGAGATTCCCGCGGACGTCGTTGAGGCGAGCATCGCGCGCGTGACGCGCAGCTACGCGAAGAACGCCCGCATCCCCGGCTTCCGTCCGGGGAAGGTGCCGGCCAACGTCGCGCGCCGCCGCTTCAAGGCCGAGATTCTGCAGGACGTCGCCCGTGAGCTCGTGCCCCGCGCGGTTGACGCGGCGCTGCAGGAGCGCGGGGTCGAGCCGGTGGACTCACCCGACGTCGCCGACTTTGCCATCGACGAAGGCAAGCCGCTCGCGTTCACCGCCACCTTCGAGACCGTGCCGGAGTTCGAGATCGGCGACCTCGCCACGATCGAGCTTCAGGAGCCGTCGTCCGAACTCGCTGCCGACGCCGTCGAGAACGCCCTGCAGCAGCTCCGCGAACGCGCCGCGCGTTTCGAGCCGGTCGAAGGCCGCCCGGCGGCCGACGGCGACACGCTCGTCGCGACGATCGAGCGCAAGGATGCCTCCGGCGAATCGGACACGCACGACGACGTCACGCTCGCCATCGGCGGGTCCGGGAACCCGCCGGGATTCGACGCGAACCTGATCGGGCTCTCGGCGGGCGAGACGAAGACCTTCAGCCTGCACTTCGCCGAGGACTACCCCGTCCCGCAGCTCGCCAACACGGACGTCACCTACACGGTGGCGGTGAAGGAACTGCGCCAGCGCGTGCTGCCGGCGCTGGACGACGAGTTCGCGAAGGACGTGGGTGACTTCGCCTCGCTCGACGCGCTCCGCGCCCGCGTGCAGGCCGATCTGATTCAGGAAGCGGCGGCCAACGCGCAGCGCACCGTTCGCGGCGGCCTTCTGGCCGAACTCGCCAAGCGCATCCCCTTCGAACTGCCGTCCTCGCTCGTCGAGCGGGAGATGGATCGCCGCGTCGAGGAGTTCATGCGGCGGTTGATGGACCAGGGGCTCGACCCGCGCAAGGCCGGCATGGACTGGAACGAGTTCCGGAACGCGCAGCGCGCTCCGGCGCAGGAGGCGGTCGGAAGCGCAATCGCGCTCGACCAGGTCGCCCGACGGGACCAGATCACGGTGGACGGGGACGCCGTCACCGCGGAAATCGGCCGGATGGCCGAGGCCCTCCAACGGACCCCCGAAGCGGTCCGTGCCCAGCTTGAGAAAGAGGGGGGACTCCCCAGGCTCGTCACGGGTATGCGCCGCGAACGGGCCCTCGAACACGCGCTGGCGCAGGCGCGGGTGACCAGAATTTGACGCGAAAAGCCGCCGGTAACCGTCCGACTACTGCGGGACGGGCGGGATGTCGATACTGAGGGTGAATACTGAAGGCACGTCCGGGGATACACCCCGGCCGCACGGAGTCCGGACACAGCCCATGAACGCCTACGCCCAGCTCGTGCCCATGGTGGTCGAACAGACCAACCGGGGCGAACGCGCCTACGACATCTTCTCGCGCCTGCTGAAGGACA
>CAYNUO010000124.1:0-7188 GCA_964400405.1 uncultured Bifidobacteriaceae bacterium
ATGACTGATTCCCGCGGAACTGGGCTGCAGACCATCTTCGGGTTCTTTCTCGGGCTGATGGTGACGTCATTTGTCGGCGTCGGCGTCTACACGTTCTATCCCTCGCCTGAGCGCGCATCCAGGGATCGCGTGGTGACGCTGAGCCGGCAGCAACAGGAGGTCCGCAACTCCAAGGCTCCCGGTGAACTCACGCCCGAGGATCGGGCGAGGATTCAGAGTCTCCAGAAGGACCTCGACGCGATCCAGGACGAGACACAGGCGGCGAGTGAAGCGTGGGGACGTCGCACCAGCATCATCCTCATCGCGCTCGCGACCCTGGCCATGGCGGTGTCGCTGCTCCGGGCTGTTCAGCTACCTGTCATCAGCAATGGTCTTCTGCTCGGTGGCGTCTTCACGATGATCTACGGTGTCGGCTGGATCATCGTGACTGACACATCCACCGTCAGATTCTTCGTCATGACCGCTGCCCTCGCGATCACGCTGGGGCTCGGCTATGTCAGATTCGTGCGCCAGCGGGTCGTCGCGCTCCCCCAGTACCCGGGAGCGGGCCAGAGCCCCGAGGGCGTTGGCGATCTTGAGCGTCGAGTGCGAAGTCTTGAGGACCGAATGAGCAAGGCAGCTGCTGCGATGGGGCCCGGGAGCGAGCAGCGAACGGACACGTAGGCCGGTCATGATCAAGTTCCTGCTCTGGCTTCTGCTCTTCGTCGTCTGCTGGCCGCTTGCGCTGCTGGCGTTAATCCTGTGGCCGATCGTGTGGCTGCTGTCGCTGCCGTTCCGCCTGGTCGGCATCACCTTCGAAGCCGTGTTCGCGTTGCTTCGAGCGATCCTCTCGCTCCCGGCCCGCGCACTGGGCGGCGCACCAAGGCCATGAGTCCGCAGGCGCGACCGGACCTGCCGCGCGTCCTCGAGGCTCCATCGGCACGAAAGCGGGCAGAGTTCCTCGCAGCGGTCGCGCGCAGCCGCGCGCTGCACCGGGGCCTCGTCGCCCCGCCGCGCACGGCCGAAGCGTTCGACCGGTATCTGGCCAGGCTTCGGAGCCCGACAGCCGTTGGTTACTGGGTCCGCACACCAGAACGCGCACTCGCAGGGGTCATCACCGTCAGCGAGATCGTTCGCGGCGGGTTCCAGTCCGCGTATCTCGGCTACTACGCGTTCTCGCCGCACGACGGTCACGGCCACATGAGCCAGGGCCTGCGCGCGGTCCTGACGGATGTCTTTCGCGTCCATCGACTTCATCGGGTCGAAGCCAATATCCAGCCGGGCAACGTCGCGTCCCGCGAGCTGGTGCGAGCGCTCGGCTTCCGGCTCGAAGGGTTGTCACCCCGGTACTTGAAGATCGCGGGCCGCTGGCGCGACCACGAGCGGTGGGCTCTCACGGTCGAGGATTGGCGGAGACGGTCATGAGCGAGTCCCCACCGATGACTCCGCAGGACTGCGCTGCCGCAAACAACTGACGCTGCTCAGGCAACCGGGATACGCCAATCCGGCCATTTCCGCTTCAGGACGATAATCCGAACTGACAACCATGCCCATCACCGCCGACAGTGCCGCGGACGTCGCGAAGGCGATTCAACTCGCGCTCGCACCGGTCTTCCTGCTGACCGGCATCGCCGGCCTGCTCAACGTCATGGCGGGCCGGCTGTCCCGCATCATCGACCGCGGCCGCACGCTGAGCGAGGGCCCCTTTCCGACGGTGCCGCCGGCACCGGAGGCCGTCACGCTCGAGCTCCGGAGCCTGGAACGGCGGCGCCACTTCACCAGCGTCGCGATCACCTCCTGCACGATTGCGGCGCTGCTGCTGTGCATCGCCATCGCGACGCTGTTCTTTGACGCGATGCTCAACGCGCCGCTGGGCCTGCTGATCGGCACGCTGTTCACGGTGTCGACGCTGGCGCTCGTCGTCGGACTGGCGTACTTCCTCCGGGAGGTGCATCTGGCCACGCAGATCCGTCTTCGCGTGCCCGACGGCAAGTGACGGCGTCCATGAGCGACCCGAAGATCAGTCTGCTGCGTCACATGGTCGCGACCGTCGCGTATCGCGGCGGGATCGCCGTCTCCGGTGCCCCCGAGGACTTTGCGGGCTTCCGCGCGGCAACCGGCGTGCGTACCCCGGCCGAGATCCTGGCCCACATCGGCGACCTCCTCGAGGGTTCGCTGCTGTTGCTCCAGGGGGAGCTGCGCTATCTCAACTCCCCGCCGCTCCCCTGGGATCAGGAGGTGTCGCGCTTCTCCGCTGCCGCCGCGCACCTGGACGCGTTCCTCGCGTCGCAGGCCGCACTGGCGCACCCGGTCGAACGGTTCGTGCAGGGTCCGATTGGCGACGCCCTGACGCACATCGGCCAGATCGTGATGTTGCGGCGCATGGCCGGAAGCCCGATTCGTCCCGAGAACTACTTCATGGCCGAGATCGCCCCGCGCACGTCCGCATGACCGCGCTGCTGACGTTCGCGCCGACCACCAGGCACGACCCGGCGGTCGACGCGTGGCTGGCTGGGCGCACACCGGAGCTTGGCGCGATCGCACGCACCTGGTTCGACCGGATGCGGGCCTGTGGCAGCGACGTACGGGAGCTGCTCCACGACGGCCATCCCACGGCCTGCGTGGGCGAGACGGCCTTCGCCTACGTGAACGTCTTCACGTCACACCTGAACGTGGGATTCTTCCTCGGCGCGGAACTGCCGGATCCGGCGGGCCTGCTGACGGGAACCGGCAAGCGGATGCGTCACGTGAAGCTCGGGCCGGGCACTGCGGTCGATGCCGGTGCGCTCCAGGCGCTGATCGACGCCGCCTACGCGGACATCAAGGCCCGGCTGCGCGAGTAGGCCATCAGGCGTTCGTCGAACGGTGGTCCGGCGGTTGAATCGCGTCGAGGCGGTTCGTCGCCACGAGGATGTCGCGCTTCAGCCTCGCGACCATGTCGCCGATGAGGTCTTTCCCTCTTCCGGCGGCCTCGTCAACCAACGCCTTCAGACTCCACAGCGACGACGCCTTCAACTCCGCCAGCTCGTCCGTCAGGATCGCGAGCTGCTCGTCGAGCTGCGCCACGCGACGCTCGAGCCGCACGCGCAGCGCCTCGGCATCGCTCCCCAGCACGGCGTCGGGATGGTTCTCCCACTCCAGCAGGATCCAGCGGAGACGCTCTTCGTCGCCCGCGGCGTACGCACGATTGGCCTCGATCATCAGCGCGTGACTGCGGTCGCGCGTCTCCTGATCCATCGCGAGGTCCGGGTGGATCATCCGGGCGACATCCCGGAACAGCTTGCGGACGGCGTCGGAGGTCAGCTTCGGTGGCGCTGACGCCTGCTCGGCGGGGACCGGCGCGGCGCCTGGGCCGCGGCCCTCGCGGCGGGCCTTGTCCTCGGCCACGCCGAGTTCGGCCTCGGCAATCCGGTACTCCAGGTCGTCCAGCTGCTCATACAGCACGCCGACGCGCTGGCCGTAGCTGACCTTGAACGCGGCGAGCTCGGCCGTGACCCGGTCAATCTCCGCGTCCCGTTCGCTCAGCAGGGTCCCCAGTTCCGCCATCCGTGCGCGCAGACGCTCGAGCTCGCTCCCGTCGCTCCGCCCGGAGCGCACCAACGTACTCACACGCCGATGATATCGTTGCCCCGCGGGGCGCTTCCAATGGCGGTCCGCGCATCTTCCACGGGGATATCAGGCATGCGCCCGCGCATCACACTCGTCACGCTCGGCGTCGATGACCTGGAGCGGTCCGTGGCCTTCTATCGGGACGGACTCGGCCTCCAGACGCGCGGCATCATCGGCACAGAATTCGAGAACGGGGCCGTCGCGTTCTTTAATCTGGAGTCAGGCCTGAAGCTGGCCCTCTGGCCACGCAGGAGTCTGGCCGCCGATGCCGGACTGACCCTGTCGCCGCCTGCCACGACCGACTTCTCGCTCGCGCACAACGTCGACTCGGCCGCGGAGGTCGACGCCGTCATCGCGCAAGCCGCGAAGGCCGGCGCAGCCGTGGTGAAGCCGGCCCAGGCGACGTTCTACGGCGGATACGCCGGCTACTTCACCGACCCTGACGGTCACCTGTGGGAAGTCGCGTTCAACCCGGGACTGGCAGCGCTCGGGTGAACATGGTTCCGCGAGCCCGCACGTCACCCGCCCGGATGGGACTCACCTAGCATGCTGCGTCTGCTGGATCTGACCAACCCGACCCGCTCCGTCCGGCGCGATCGCGCACTGGGCGCCACACTGGCGTTCGTGGCCGGCGCGGCGAATGCCGGGAGCTACCTCGCGGTCGGTCAGTACACGTCGCACATGACCGGGATCGTCTCGTCGCTGGCGGACGACGTTGTGCTCAGGCGGTGGGGGCTCGCGACGACGGCCATCGGCGCGCTCCTCGCATTCGTCACCGGGGCGATGACCACGGCCGTCAGCGTCAACTGGGCGAGACGGCGCCGCCTCCGGAGCCTGTTCGCCATCCCACTTCTCTTCGAAGCAGTGCTCCTGCTGGCCTTCGGGCTCCTCGGGGGCATGCTCGCCGGCTATACGGCGCTGCTGACGCCGGCCACCGTGCTGCTGCTCTGCTTTCTGATGGGCCTGCAGAACGCCGTGATCACCAAGGTCTCGCGGGCAGAAATCCGCACGACCCACGTGACCGGCCTGGTCACCGATATCGGGATCGAGCTCGGCAGGCTGATCTACATCAACCGTGAAGCCCTGGGCGATCCGGTCCGCGTCGACCGCACGCGCCTGGGTGTCCACCTCCTGCTCTTCGTCTCCTTCCTCGGTGGCGGCCTCGCCGGTGCGTTCGGCTTTTCGGCAATCGGCTATCTCGCCACGATTCCACTCGCCGGACTGCTGGCGCTGATCGCTCTGAAGCCGGTCGTCGCGGACCTGCAGGGCGTTGGGCGAATGGACGACCTGCGCTAGGCTGATGCCGGCATGAAGGCCGCGACCCCGGCAAACGAAGCAAAGCGCCTGAACTCCCTCAAGCTGCTGCAGGTGCTCGACACGCAGGCCGAGGCGTCCTTCGACCAGCTCACACGCCTGGCCGCAGCCGTCTGCGGAGCCCCCATCAGCCTAGTGAGCCTCGTGGACCAGGATCGCCAGTGGTTCAAGGCCAAGGTGGGGCTGGACGCCACGGAAACGCCACGCGAGATGGCGTTCTGCGCGCACGCGATTCTGCGGCCCGACGAAGTGCTTGTCGTCAAAGACGCCACCGAAGATCCGCGGTTCAGCGACAATCCACTGGTCACCGGCGATCCCGCGATCCGGTTCTACGCCGGTGCGCCGCTGGTCGTGGACGACGGGCAGGCGATCGGCACCTTGTGCGTCATCGACCAGACGCCGAGACAGCTGACCGACACCCAGATCGAGGCACTCAGCGTCCTGCGCCACGCAGTCGTCACCCAGCTTCGGCTGCGTCGTGCGGTCGCCGACCTCGAGTTGCTCCAGCAGTTAATCCCGATGTGCGCATGGTGCAGGAACGTCCGGGCAGGGGATGGCGCCTGGCAGTCGCTTCATGACTATGTGAAACAGACCGAGCAGGTCACACACGGCATCTGCCCCGCCTGCGCCAAGTCGCTGGGCTGACGGCAACAGGAGGATCCGTTACATGGCAGGCGCATCAGCGGACGCGTGCAAGGAGGCCGGCAGAGTCGTTCCGGTCATCGATCAGAACCGCTGCGAGGCCAAGGCCGACTGCCTGCGCGTCTGCCCCTACCACGTCTTCGAGATCCGGACACTGACGCCGGAGGAACGCAGCGGGCTCTCGTGGGCCGGACGCATCAAGACGTGGGCGCACGGCAACAAGCAGGCGTTCGTCACGTCGCCGGACGCCTGCCACGCGTGCGGGCTCTGCGTGACGGCGTGTCCGGAGCACGCCATCACGCTCGCCCCGGCCCGACGCTAGCCACGATGCCGGCCTTCGCCGTGCTCCTCAGGGGCGTGAACGTAGGCGGCGGCAACCGGGTCCCGATGGCCGCCTTCAAGGCCATGCTCGAAGGGATGGGCTACACGCAGGTGACCACGTTGCTGAACAGCGGCAACGCCGTGTTCACGGCCAGGGCCGGCACCGCCCTGTCGCATGCGCGGCGCATCGCGAGGACGCTCGACGAGGAGCTGAGTGTCCAGGTGCCGGTGGTCGTCAAGACGGCGAAGGACATGACGGCCATCGTCGACGGCAGTCCGATCGTCGTCCCGGAGGACGCCCACTCGAAGTTCCTGGTGGTCTTTACGCAGGACCCGGGAGACCTTGCCGCGCTCGACGTCGTACGGCCACTGGTCCGCTCACCGGAGAGGTTCGCGATCGGTCCGCACGCGGCGTATCTGTCGTGTCCGAAGGGCATCGCCGAGAGCAAAGCCGCGCTGGCACTGCTCGGCAAGGCGGGCCGTGGGGCGACGACCCGGAACCTGGCGACGACGCTGAAGCTGCTGGCGCTCCTTCAGCGATGACCGAACGGGATGATGCCCGTATAGACCGCTGACGCGTGAACGCGGAAGCGGAACTCGTGCTCGAACCGGGGAAAGACCTCGATGGTCTTCGTATACGAGGCATCGACGGTGGTCGTCGAGCCCTCCCGCGTCACGGTCACCTCTTCGTAGTCGAGCACCACGTCCAGCCGCTCTGCCTTGTCGATCACCTGCTGCTGCAGCGTTTCCGGAGGCGTCACGCCACCGTAGGTGATGATGCCCTCGACGGTGTCCTGCAGCTGGTAGTTGTTCCAGTACGCCGACCCCACGCGGGCCGTGGCGTTCAGCGTCGCAATCATGGCGAAGAAGGTGATGATGGTCCGCATGGGCGTCGCGTCAGTGGATCTGATGCAAGAGCCGTGACCAGCGCGTTTTCGTGAAGAAGTGCGTCACTGTGTCGAAAACCCCGCCGACCTGGTCCCCGAGACCGCTGGTCTGGTAATCGGCGGTTTCAGCTTCGTAAGACCAGTAGATGAAGGCGGCCCGGCCTTTCATGTAGCCCCGAGGCAGGAAGCCCCAGTACCGGCTGTCCTGCGAGTTGTCGCGGTTGTCGCCCATCATGAAGTAGTGACCGGCGGGCACCGTGACCGGGCCGTACTTCCGGCGCACGTCGCCGTCGCTGCCGTCCTCGGACGGCGCGCCGGGCTGGCCGGGCTCGATGAACTGCACGTAGGGCTCGCTGAGCGCGGTTCCCTTTATGTAGATGGTCCGCCCCTTCAGCTCGAGCGTTTCGCCAGGCAGGCCGATCACCCGCTTGATGAA
>CAYNUO010000125.1:0-3697 GCA_964400405.1 uncultured Bifidobacteriaceae bacterium
ACCTAGAGCGCGGGCCTGACGTCGACCTCGTTGCTGAGCACACAGCCGATCATCAGGGCCGTGTTGCCCACGTCGCGCAGGATAGCCAGCCGGACGAGCGCGGGCGCACGCAGGGCGGGATGCACCGCCACGAGCCGCTGCGGCGCGGGGTTTGATTCCAGCGGAATCGAGACGGACGCCAGGTCCTCGGCTCCCGGCTGGTCCACCAGCACGAGGAGCGTCGCCGACTCGACGCGCACGCCGGGATTCGACACGACGGTCACCGCCAGACGGTCCGGCGCCAGCAGCTCGGCCGCGCTCACGTAGAACGGCATGCCTCTGGCGAACGCCTGCTCGGCGCTGCCAGCCGTCAGCCGGCCGGTGCGCTCGAAGCGGTTCGGGCCGGGCATGGGCTGCGGGTCCACCACGCGGCTGAACGCCCCGGTCCGCAGCTCGAACAGATGCGGCAGGCCGTCAATGCCCATCGTGATGTGCACACGCACGTCGTAGCCGCCCCATAAGGCGTCCTGGAGCTTGCAGGTCGTGAACTCCCGGGCAATGCCTTCCTGCACCACCTGCGCAATCTCTCCGGCCGCGGCCGGCGGCAACTGCTGCGCCCGCGCGTGTGTCACGACCAGCCCACAGAGCAGGCACGCGCCAGCCACTCGCCACGCCTGCGCCCACCCCGTCATTGCAGGAGGTACTTCCGGACGTTCGGGTCGTTGAAGCGCCACAGGACGTTATCGATGAAGTAGTGGTGCACGTTGATGAAGAGCATCGCCGCGGTGAAGAAGAAGAACATCTGCCACGAGGCATAGGTGCCGAACTGGACATCCAGACTGTTCGGCACGAGCTCAAAGGCGAGCCAGCCGGCCGTCACGAGTCCGACGCCGAGTGCGGTGGCCTTGAATTCGAGCCCCGGGCGCTCGCTCAGCCTGGCGTGCTCCATCCGATAGACGAAGGCCAGGTACTGAAGCGAGTGAAAGAGCGGCGTCAGGAGCAGATAGAACTCCTCCTGGCGGGTGCGCGGCAGCCACCATAGGTAAAGCGCCACGAACGGCACGAGCATGTTCAGGCTGGGCCTGGCCCCGCGCTCGCGGAAGTTCTGCCAGAACACGAACCAGCCGACGGCGGCGAGGCCCGCATACACCGCGGCCTCCAGGACCGGCACCAGCCAGTCCGGCAGGTCGAGCCCGTAGTAGGTGAAGTTCGAGAACGTGAACTGGGACCCGTAGCGATTGGTGTGCGCAAAGGTCAGCCACCACACGCTCAGCAGCGCGTACTTCATGAGCGTCCGCTGCGCCGGGGTCAGCGCATAGCCATCGAACTTCGCGTAAACCATCACGCAGCCGAAGACCTGCTTCGTGTAGTGCCACCCCACGGTCATCAGCATCACGTTGAACGCCGCCGTGAAGAGCAGGTCGCCGACGCGCGGGCCTGAGACCACCCGGGCGTTGCCGCCCAGCGTTCCCAGGGCGTCCGCCGCGGCGCCGAGGCCCGGCACGCCACGCACCGGGGCGTCGAAGCGCAGATACGCCACGACGAACACACCGACCAGCAGCGCCGGCACGATCAGGAGCTGCCACGCATGGGCCGTGACGAACCTGGTGCCGCGCGAATAGGCCAGCTTGTAGGACACGAGGAAGTGCGGATAGTTGACCAGCAGGGAGAGCGTGGCCGTGGTCACCGCGAGGTTCTTGAAATGCTGATCGACGGCCCAGCTCGCCCGGAACGGCTGCGCCGCCGTCATCACGGCCCACACGAGGATGCTGGCGCCGCCCAGCAGCCAGAAATCGAGGAAACGAGTCGTCAGCGCGCGTGATGGTGTGGTCACGAGATGCGCCGCACCCTCCCGCGCGGACCAGGGGAGACCGGTGAGTGCGCGCCGAGATACGCAATCAACTGGTCCAGCACGTCCACGACCGTCGTCGGCTCCGTGCCTTCCTTGACGACCGTGAACCGATCCCCGCCATTCCAGACGAAGTCGACGGATGCCACACGGACGCGGTCGGCCGGGCCGATCACCTTGCCGTTGAGCATTACCGAAGCGCGGTCCACTTTCTGCCCGGCCGGCTTCGACGGATCGAAGGCGTAGCTGAATCCGTTCGAGACCTGCAGCATCATCGGCCGCCCGTCCGGGCGGTCGAACTGCTCTTCCAGCAGCCGCACCAGCGCATCGCCGGTCATGGTCTTGACGACGGTGATGTTCCCGAACGGCAGCACGTCCGAGACCATCGAGAACGTGATCGGGGCCGGCTGGCCGGCCGGCGTGCCGGCCGCGCGCGTGAGCTCAGCGCGGATGCCACCCGTATTCGTGAGCGCGATCTGGGCGCCCCCCTGTGCCGGGTCACGGGAACCCTCGAGCATGGCGTCGGCCACCAGCTGCCCGATCGCGCTCTCACCGGCATCGTTGGCGGACTGGTCCACCGTCGCCGCGACCGTGCCGACCTGCCGCTCCCCGACCTTGGATGCCAGGGGCTTGTACCAGCCGATCAGACGGGTCTCCGCGGCATCGCGGTCCACGTCGCGCGTCGCGACGACGTTCCTGGCCCGCTTGCCGACGACCTCCCCGCTCTTCCGATCGATCTCAAGGTCGATGTCCGTCACGATGCGGCTGTAGGACTCCGCGCTGGTCACGAGCTTGCCGGCAATCGTGCAGACGTACGACTTGTGCGTGTGCCCGCTGACGACCACGTCAACGTCCGGACTCAGGGCCTCGGCGATCGATACGATCGGGCCGGTCAGGTTGCTGCACCCGTTCGGGTCGCTCCCCTGCGGCACGCCCCCTTCGTGGATCAGCACGACGATTGCCCGCACCCCGCGCTTCCGCAGACGTGCCACCTCGACGTTCGCGGCCGCGGCCTCCGGGTGGAAGGTCAGGCCTTCCAGGCTCGCGGGCATCACGATCTGCGGCGTCCCCTCCAGCGTCAGGCCGATGAAGCCGACCTTCACGCCGCCAACCTTCCTGACGGTCGAGGGCGGAAAGAGCGTCCGCGCGCTCTTCGTGCGCTTCCAGCCCGCGGCCGCCAGATGCTCGCGGCTGACCCGCGCGGTGTCGACGGTGACGTTGGCGGCAAGAAACTCGAAACGGGCTCCGCCGAACGGCGTCCCGTCCTGACAGCCATCCTTCGGATGGCAGCCACCGCTCGCCATCCGCTGCAGTTCCCACCAGCCCTCGTCGAGTTCGTGGTTGCCGACGGCCGACACCTGGAGGCCCAGCGTGTTCAGCGCTTCGATGGCCGGCTCGTCATGGAAGAGCCCGGAGAGGAGCGGCGTGGCGCCGATGTTGTCCCCCGCCGACACGACGAGCGTGTTCGGGTTCGTGGCCTTGAGCCCCGCGATGTGCGAGGCGAGGAACTCGACGCCCCCGGCCGGCGTCTGTCCGATCCGGCCGTTGGCTCCCGCAGGCGGTTCCAGGTTGCCGTGGAAGTCGTTGAACGCGAGGAGCTGCACGGGAACGGTCGTCGGACGCGACTCCGCGAGCAACGTCCACCCCGAGGCCGCCGCCGCGACGACCACCACGCTCTGCAGGAAACGCCCGGTACGAGACATCAGGACTAAAGGATCGGTTGGCCGGGCCTGCGCGTTCAAGGTATAAACGCGGGCGAGGTCCGAATGGCCAAGTCTGCCGCGAAGAAGAAAGCACAGGTTCGAAAGCCCGCCCGCAAGGCTCCTTCTCGCAAGCGGCCCAGCCCCGCCAGGAAACCGGCGGCGCGCA
>CAYNUO010000125.1:3797-7075 GCA_964400405.1 uncultured Bifidobacteriaceae bacterium
CGCATTCCCCCACTCCGGGGCGCAACCCAGAGCCGCGAGTTAGGTGGCGTGCGCCTGGAGTTCGGCAAGGCTGGCTCGGCGCGGGTGAAGCGGATGATCTATCCGCCCGGGTTCCACTGGTCGAAGGACATGAAGCCGGTCGTGGGCACCGACCTCTGCATGCACGCGCACGTCGGCTACCTCGCCCAGGGCGAGATCCACATCGAGTACTGGGACGGCTGCGTGGTCGAACACAAGGCGCCGCAGATCGTGGCCATCGATCCGGGTCACGACGGCTGGGTCGTCGGCCGGCAGGCGGTGATCATGATCGAGTTCGACTTCGAACGGGACACGCTCGCCAAGCTCGGCATGCCCACCGGGCACAGCCACCCGTAACCCGGTAGCCGGCTACCGCGGCGGCGCCGGGTTCGTGTCGCCGCCACCATGGCTGCCGCCGCACACGGGACACGCGGTGGGCGGTAGCGTGTTGTCGACCCGGTGCTTCACGGGCGCGACCGTACGCAGATACGCGAAGATTGCCTTCAGGTCTTCGTCCGTCTGCTTCCCATAGAGCGCCCACGGCATCTGGTCGTGAATCTTGCGCGCCTTGACCATGCCGGTCCGCATCATCCCGAGGAACAGCTCTTCCGTGTAGTACGGAATGCCGCTCGGGTCGGGCGTCACGTTGACGCTGGCCACCTGGCCGTAGGGGCCGTGCAGCACGAAGCCGCCGGCCAGTTCCAGGGCGGCGATCGGCTCCCCTTCGGGAGTCTGCGGGGTGTGGCAGTCGCGGCACGCCGAGATGCGGACGAGGTAGCCCCCGTACTCCACCTGGCGCGTCCGATCCGGCTGCGGGATGACGCTCTCGACGGGTTCGGGCACCGCATTGATGAAGCGGTTCACAGGGAACGGAATGGCGGGCGCCGCCTGTGCTTTCTTCACGGGCGGCAACGACCGGAGATACACGACCACCGACGCGACATCCTCATCGGACATGTACCGGTACTGCGGGTAGGGCATCATCGGGAACAGCGTGCGGCCGTCATGGCCGATGCCTTCCCGGATCGCGCGGGCCAGCATGTCATCCGTCCACGTGCCGGCGCCCGTCTCGGGATCCGGCGTGATGTTGGGCGCAGAGACCCAGGGCATCCCCTCATCCGTCAGGGAGCGGCCCATGCCCTCGGTGCCCGCCTTCACGGGGAATCCCGGAGCCTTCCAGTCCAACTCTCCGTGGCAGTACACGCATCCGCTCACGGAGGTCGCCAGATAGCGGCCCCGCTCCAGCCGCTCGGGCGTGGCCTCGAACTTCCGGTCCGTCAACGACCGGGCCCTGGCTCCGATGATGGGCCGCAGGCCCACGACGAACGGGAGCGCGACCACCAGCAACACGACCAGCGCGACAAGCGCCCAGAGAACCCGCTTCAGCCACTTCATGACGTCACGACCTCAGATTTGCGTATTGGCATGCCCGAGCTGCGCCAGGCTCGTCGTCCAGACACGTTCCTGCGCCGCCTCGTCATAGCTGTCCGGCGACGACTGTCGAGGCGCGCACTTCTCGAAGTACCCACCGGTGACACCGGCCACATCCGGGGACGCGGCCAGGTAGACGGAGGTCCGGGCCCCCTCCTCCGGGGACGATGCAAAGGGCCGCAGCAGGACGCGCTGCATGAAGTCGAACGCCGTGCCCATCTCCCGTCCGACACCGGTCGGCACGACGCCCGGATGCAGCGCGTTGACCGTCACCGTGGAACTCCCGAGACGGCGAGCCAACGCATAGCCACACATGATCTGCGCCAGCTTCGCCTGCGAGTAGGCACGCAACCCACTGAACTTCTGCACCTGGGCATGGGTCTGCCGGGCCAGTGAGCCCATGCGGTGCATATGCGAGGATACGTTGATGACCCGGCCTCCGGCGCTGCCCTTCAGCAGCGGCAGCAGTTCCAGCGTCAACAGCATGCCGGAGAGGTGATTGAGCGCCCAGGTGCGCTCAAAACCCTCAATCGTCAGCAGACGGTCTCCGAAGATCGCCCCGGCGTTGTTGATGAGCACGTCCAGCCTGGCGTGACTGTCCCGCACCTCGCCGGCCAGCCGCCGTACCGCCTGCATCGACGTGAAGTCCGCCACGAAGGCCGCGGCGCTGCCCGCCGAGCCGGGCGGCGCGACCTGCCGCACGGCCGCCTCGGCCCGCTGGCGGTCCCGCCCGGCCACGAGGACCCGCGCCCCTGCGGACGCAAGGATCCTCGCGGTGGCGAGGCCGATGCCGGCCGTCGCCCCGGTGACCAGCACGGTCTTGCCGGACAGGTCGTAAGGGGTCACTGACGGGGTGCTAGGCCGTCGGGGGCGGCGCGTCCATCCCGCGCCACAGGTTGGCGGTCGTCAACTCCTCGCGGCCACAGGCCTTCAGGTAACAGAAGAGCTGTGTCCGATAGGCCGCGTGCCCGCCCAGAACGGACGTCACGAGATACGGCCCCCGCTTGGCGGGGCCCGAGAAGCCCTGGAACGTGGCCCGGTAGTCCTCGTCGGTCAGCGGCCCGAGCAGCGCGGCATACTCCGCTTCCTGGCTCGCGATCTTCGCGGCGACCTGCTGGAGGTTCATGCCTTCCACCTCCTTGGCCTGCGCACCCCAGGCGGCCCGCACGTCTTCGCCCGGCTTCGCCAGCGCGAACCGCGTCATCATCGGCCCCATCATCGCGAGGTAGCGCAGCAACTCGATCATGCTCCGCTGCTTCGGCGTCGGCCGGTAGTCGAGCATCTCGGGCGTCACTTTCGTGACCAGGTGGGAAAGGATGCGCACCTCCTGCTGGAGGGCGTCGAGCAACTCGCTAGTCGTCAAAACCATGCATGCCTCGTCGGGTGTGGGCTGCGCTCCCGGGCGCAACGGTTGCGGTTGTACAACACAAAGGGGGCTGACCGGAAGCCAGCCCCCTTTGCAGAGAACACGAACGGCGTGACTACTCGGTGTCGCCGCCGCGTACGCCGAGCGACTCGTCGCTCTCGAACGCGTACTCGATCTCGCGATCCAGATCGAAGTCGTCCTCGGCCGGCTGCGGCGGCGCCGGCGGCGGCGGCGGTTCGTCCGCCGGGATCCGCACGTGGCGATACCACTCGAACCCGGTGCCAGCCGGGATCAGGCGGCCCATCGTGACGTTCTCCTTCAGCCCGCGCAGGTGATCCACGCGACCCGAGATCGACGCCTCGGTCAGCACCCTCGTCGTCTCCTGGAAGGAGGCGGCCGAGATGAACGAGTCGGTCGAGAGCGACGCCTTCGTGATGCCGAGCAGCAGCGGCTGCGCGGTCGC
>CAYNUO010000126.1:0-5325 GCA_964400405.1 uncultured Bifidobacteriaceae bacterium
TGAACCACTCGTCCTACCACCGGGGCCAGGTGACGACGCTGCTGCGCCAGGCCGGACACCCCGCGCCCGACACGGACCTCGTGATCTGGGTCCGCCTCAAGGGCAAGAAGCACTGAACCGACCGGGCGGTATCGCCCACACACTGGAGAACATCCTTACATGGCACGTCTGTTTCCGTTTCGCGCCCTTCGTCCCGCTCCTGCCGCCGCGGCGGCGGTGGCGGCCGTTCCCTACGACGTCGTGAACACCGACGAGGCGCGCGTGCTCGCCGAAGGTCAGCCGCTGAGCTTCCTGCATGTGTCGCGCGCGGAGATCGGCCTGCCGGCGAACACCGACCCGTACTCCCCGGCGGTCTACGAGAGGGCAGTCGCCAACTTCGCCGCGCTGCGCGCCAACGCGCCGCTCGAAGTGGAGGCCGAACCCACGCTCTACGTGTACCGGCTCCGGATGGGCGCGCACGTGCAGACGGGCGTCGCGGCCTGCTTCTCCGTGGCTGAGTACGACGCGGACCTGATCAAGAAGCACGAGCGCACGCGACGCGACAAGGAAGACGACCGCACGCGGCACATCCTCGCGACACGTGGCCAGACGGGCCCGGTGTTCCTGACCTACAAGGCGTCGGCCGACGTGGACGCGATCATCGCGCGCGCCACGCTGCAGCTCCCGCTCTTCAACTTCACCGCCGTGGACGGCATCGTCCACACGATCTGGCAGGTGCCGGCGGCCGAGCGCGACGCGCTCGTGGCGGCCTTCGGGAAGATTCCGGCGCTCTACATCGCCGACGGCCACCACCGTGCAGCGAGCGCCGCGCGGGCGCGCACGGAGCTTGGCGGTGCTGCGAAGACGCCCGGTGAGTGGGACACGTTCCTGGCCGTCGCGTTCCCCGACAACCAGATGCAGGTGCTCGCCTACAACCGCGTCGTGAAGGATCTCGCGGGCGAGACGCCGGAGTCGCTGCTGAAGAAGATCTCCGCGGTGCACTCGGTCGTTCCCGGCAAGGCGCTGCCCTCGAAGCCCGGCGTCGTCTGCATGTACCTCGGCGGTGCGTGGCACGAGATCACGCTGACGCCCGCTCCGGCATCCGCCAGCCCGAGCGACCGGCTGGACGTGAGCGTGCTGCAGGACACCGTGCTGACGCCGCTGCTGAAGATCGGCGACGTGCGCAGCGACAAGCGGATCGACTTCGTGGGCGGTGCGCGCGGCACGAAGGAGCTGGAGTCGCTGGTCGAGAGCGGCAAGGCCGCCGTCGCTTTCTCGCTGTTCCCGGTCCGGGTCAGCGACCTGATGGAGATCTCGGATTCCGGCGGCATCATGCCGCCGAAGTCCACGTGGTTCGAGCCCAAGCTGCGCGACGGGCTGCTGTCCCACCTGATCTAGCCGTACGACACGAAGGCCGGGCGGTGTTCCGTTGAACACCGCGCCGGCCCCGGGTCTTCGTTGGCTGCGTCTCGGCGGCCGTCGCGCTAGATGCCGCGCGCGGTCAGGCGGTCGCGCACCTGCTTCCGCTTCGGCGCGTCAGGCAAGGTCGCCTTCAACGTCTGCGTCTTCCGCTCGCGGACGATCTCCATCGAGAGCGTCGAGCCCGCCGCGGCCTTCCGGATCTCCGACGTCAGGTCGCGGGGGTCGGCAATCGCTTCACCGTTCACGGACGTGATGACGTCGCCCGCCTTCAGGCCGGCCTTCGCGGCCGGTGAGTCCGCCTCGACCGACGCCACCAGCACGCCGCCCTTCGCGCCGAAGTAC
The DNA here is from genome assembly GCA_964400405.1 of uncultured Bifidobacteriaceae bacterium. Classification (GTDB taxonomy): domain Bacteria; phylum Acidobacteriota; class Vicinamibacteria; order Vicinamibacterales; family UBA2999; genus CANKJK01. Next base: position 1,744 of record CAYNUO010000126.1, read on the forward strand.
TCGGCCAGCTGATCGCCGAGCGGCTCGACGCCCACGCCGAGGCGCGGACGGTTCTGCCCCATCAGGATGCCAGGCGCGACCGGTGTGTCGAACTCGAACGTCCGCATGCCCGGACTGAACTCGCGCATGCCGCGCTCCATCCCCTCGCGGATGCGGGGACCCAGATGCTCCGTCCAGGCCATCTCGCCACGGCGAGCCGCCGGCGTGACCTCCATCGTCTGCTTCGCACCCGAACGGTTGACGATCACCTTCACGGCGCGGCCGTCAGGCGTGTCCTCGACGAGCCGGGCAAACTGCCGCGCGCTGCGCACGCGCTCCCCGTCGAACTCGACCACGATGTCGCCCGTCTTCAAGCCGGCCTTCTGGGCGGGACTGTCCTCGACCACATCCACGATGGCCGCACCGCCCTGCGTCCGCGCCTTTGCCAGCTCCTCCTGCGTGAGGTCCTTCACCTGCACGCCGATCGAGCCGCCACCGGCCGCGGCCATCGCAAACTGCCGAATCTCCCGGCGCTCCTCGCGTCCCTGCGCCGAGGCCAGGCTCGCCGCTCCACCCACCAGGGCCACCACGGCGCACACCGTCACCCTCTGCATCGCTTGTGTCGTTCGCATGACTGCTTCACTCCTTCGCATCACCGGCCGCGCGGCGTCGGGACGACGCGGGGCGGCACACGCCAGGCCCTCCGGACAGGCGCCGGAGTGGCCGCGCTGGAGGTTCTGACGCGGCAGGCGGTCAAATGGTCGGTCAAAGGAGTTGGTCCATAATTCCGGCCATGCCGAAGAGCGACGCGAAGGCGCGGATTCTCGAGCGCGTGGAGCGCGAGAAGGTCAAGTTCCTGCGCCTGCAGTTCACCGACATCCTCGGCCAGGTCAAGAACGTGGAAGTGCCGAACGGCCGCGTGGCCGAGGCGCTCGACGGCCGGGTGCTGTTCGACGGCTCGTCGATCGAGGGCTTCGTCCGTATCGAAGAGTCCGACATGTTCCTGAAGCCGGACCTCGAGACGTTCCAGGTATTTCCGTGGACGTACAACGGCTCCGAGCGCGTGGCGCGTATCATCTGCGACATCGCCGCACCCGACGGGTCACCGTTTGCCGGGTGCCCGCGCTCCGCGCTCAAGCGCGCCGTCGCCTACGCGGCGGAGCGTGGCTACACGCTGCGCGCGATGCCCGAGGCCGAGTTCTTCCTGTTTCAGCGCAGCAGCGGCGAGCCGACCACGGAGACGCACGACGCCGGCGGCTACTTCGACCTGACGCCCATCGACCTCGGTGAAGATGTCCGCCGCGAGATCGTGCTCGCGCTCGAGCAGATGGGTATCCACGTCGAGGCGGCGCATCACGAGGTGGCGCCCGGCCAGCACGAAGTCGACTTCCAGGCGGACGACGCGATCGCGACGGCCGATAACATCGGCACCTTCCGCTTCGTCGTCAAGAACGTGGCCGTCCGCAACAACCTGCACGCCACGTTCATGCCGAAGCCGATCTTCGGCATCAATGGCAGCGGCATGCACACGCACCAGACGCTCGTCGCGAAGGGAAAGAACGCCTTCTACGATGCGCGCGGCGAGTGGCGCCTGAGTCCGGTGGGCCTCGGCTACATCGCGGGCATCCTGCGTCACGCGAAGAGCTTCTGCGCGGTCACGAACCCGCTCGTGAACTCGTACAAGCGGCTCGTGCCCGGCTACGAGGCGCCGACGGCGATCGCCTGGTCACAGCGCAACCGGAGCCCGCTCGTTCGCGTGGCGGAAGCCCACGGCGAGGATGTGCGCGTGGAGCTCCGCATGCCGGACCCGTCGTGCAACCCGTATCTCGCGCTGGCCGTCATGCTGCGCAGCGGGCTCGACGGCGTGGAGCGGAGCCTGCACCCGGGGCCGCCGGTCAACAAGAACATCTACAAGATGAGCCACCGGGAGCGCCGGCACCTGCGGATCGATGAACTGCCGGGGAACCTGTCGGAGGCACTGGACGAATTCGAGCGGGACGCGCTGATGCGCGACGTGCTCGGCGACCACATCTTCGACCACTTCCTCGAAGCCAAGCGCGCCGAGTGGGACAGCTACATCCGCCACGTGTCGCGCTGGGAGATCGAGCGCTACTTGAACACGTACTAGCGCGCCGGCCGCGGCGTGACGGTCCCGCTGGGCACGACGGGACCCGTATGGGTCCCAAGTAACACCGTGGGGGTGCACTTTGCCACCTCGCTGGTCGGCAGCGGATGCTGAGTGGCGTCACTCCAAGCGGTGTCGCTTGGGACCCATACGGGTCCCGTCGTGCCCAGCGGGAGTGGGCGGCCTCTATGCGATGCGGACGGCGACCGCCGTCAGGTCGTCCGGGTGCGGCGTACCTGCTGTGAACGTCCGGAGTGCGTCGAACAGCGCGTCGATGATCGCTTCCGCGTCCTGGCCCGCCGTGGCTTCCATGACGGCCGCCGTCCTGCGCACGCCGAACTCCTCGCCCTGCGGGTTCGTCGCCTCGTACACGCCGTCCGTGCAGAACATGTAGACGTCGCCGGACTCGAGCGGGAATGCCACATGGTCGTACGTCGTGCCGTCGAACGTGCCGAGCGGCACGCCCGCGATCGTGACCGGCGTGACGCGGCCGTTGGACCAGCGCAGCGGATACGGCAGCCCGGAGTTGGCGATCGTCACCGTGCGCGCGTGCATGTCGAACTGCGCGTAGCAGAGCGTGCAGTAGAACTCCGCGAGCTGCCGCTCGTGGAGCTGCGTGTTCATCCACTCGAGCGCGGCCGCCACGCTGAAATCTTCCGGACGGTAATGGCCGTGCACGGTCCTGGAGCGGATGAGCTCCTTCGTGAAGGCGGAATAGAGCGCCGCCGGCACACCCTTGCCGGAGACGTCACCGACGGCCACCATCAGCGTGTCCGGCATCGGCGCCCGGAAGTCGTGCAGGTCGCCGCCCAGCTCGAGGGCAGACTCGAACCGGCCCGCCACGGTGATTCCGGCCGGCGCGTTGAGGAACCGGCCCGGCTGCAGCGCCATCTGCACACGCCGCGCGATCCGGAGCTCGCGCTCCATGCGCAGTTCGCTGCGCCGGAGGGCGTCGTAGAGTCGCGCGTTCTCGATCGCCACCGCGACGTGTGCCGCAAACTGCCGGAGCAGCGTCTGGTCCTGCGGCGTGAAGGCGCCGCGCCGATCGCTGAGCAGGTTCAGCGCGCCGATCACGCGGCCCTTGCGGCGAAGCGGCACGGCGAGTTGCGAATGCATGCCGGGCACGAGGCCGCGGTACCGCGGGTCCGCATCCACATCGCCGACCAGGATCGGCGCCCCCTGGGATACGGCCGCACCGACGACGCCCTGGCCGACACGCAGCTCCTGGCGGATGTGCGACGGATAGCCCACGGAATACGGCACTGAGAGCGTCTGCGTCGCCTCGTCCAGCAGATACACGCCGAACGCCGTGAACGCGGTCAGCCGCGCGATGAGTGACGGGATCTTGGCGAGCAGTTCCTGCAGGTCGAGCACACTCGCGACCTCGCGCCCCAGCTCCACCAGGGTCGAGATCAGCTCGGTATCGGTCGCCGGCCTCGGCGTGGGTGCGGTGCTCATGAGGTCGTCAACGCCCACGA
>CAYNUO010000126.1:5425-7001 GCA_964400405.1 uncultured Bifidobacteriaceae bacterium
TCGGTCGCCGGCCTCGGCGTGGGTGCGGTGCTCATGAGGTCGTCAACGCCCACGATATACTGAACCTCCCGTGGACGGCCTGACCCTCCCCCTCGACTACAGCGCGATCGAACGCATCCTGCCCCACCGCTATCCGTTCCTGCTCGTGGACCGGATTACCGAGCTGGAGGAGGACACGCGCATCGTCGGGATCAAGAACGTCACGCTGAACGAGAAGTACCTCTCGCGCCTTCCCGGCGAGCGGCCCACGCTGCCGCCGACGATCCTGACGGAAGCCGTCGCCCAGGTGGGCGCCATCCTGATCCTCTCCAAGCCGGCCAACCGCGAAAAGCTGATCTTTTTCGGCGGGATCGACCGCGTCCGCTTCCGTCGTCCGGTGTATCCGGGCGACACGGTCGTGATCGAGGCGCGTGTGAAGCGCCTGCGGAGCCGCATGGGGCAACTGGTCGGCTCCGCGACCGTCAACGGCCTGGTGGTCTGCGACGGTGTGATGAGCTTCGCCCTGGGACCCGCCTCCGGCAAGCCGGACGGCGCCGGCGAGTAGCGCCGCCCCGTAGCGCCGCTGAGTAGCGCGGCCGACCGGCCCCTGATCGGGTAGCATTTCGGCATGCGTACCACCTTGCTGAACCTCGGTGCGGGCGCCCTGACGGCCGCCCTGATCGTGACGGGCCTGTCCGGCCCCCTGTCCGCCCAGCGCCCCCAGTACGACCCGCCGCCTTCGGCCATGAAGGCGCATCCGGCCAACGTGCCGCTGCCGCCGATTCCGTACGACGGCTACCCCGCCTCGCGGCCCATGCCGGTCGTGCGGGCGGCCTATGAGTTCGCCGCCAGGCACCCGGAGGTGCTGCGCTACATGCCGTGCTTCTGCGCCTGCGACCGCAGCGCCGGGCACCGCGGCAACCACGACTGCTTCGTGAAGAGCCGCGGCGCCGACGGCCGGATCACGCAGTGGGATTCGCACGGCTACGGCTGCGCCGTGTGCATGGACGTCGCGCGCGACTCGATGCAGATGTACAACTCGGGCGCGTCGGTCGCGTCCATCCGCGCCGCCATCGACCGGAAGTACGCCGCCGCCGGGCCGCCGACGGCCACCGTTCCGGATCCGCCGCGCGTGGCGCCCAAGGCTCCGGTCGTGCCGGCGGCCCCGGCCAAGGCGAAGCCCACAAAGCTCTAGTGCCCCGGGCGCGAGGATGAGACCGTCCCGCGTCCGCGGACCCTCTGCCGCTGCCCGAACCGCCGCGCTCACGTCGCTCACCACGCGGCTGAACGCGGGCCTGTGCGTGGCGAAGGTGCTGCCCACCGGGCAGATCCTCACCATGGTCGCCAATGCCCCGATGCGGCGGATTCTCGGCTGCGCCGAGGACACGCCGGTTGAGGAGATCGACCTCCGGGCCCTGGGCGGCGTGGTGGACGCACCGCCCGCCGGCGGCACGTTCCTGTCGATGCTCGCTGCACCGGGCGGCATCGTCGACCACCCCATCCGTCTCCGCCGCACCGACGGCAGCTCGCGCTGGGTCGAGGTGACCGGCGCCGCGCATCCGGACGAGTCGGGATCACTCGTCATCGAGGCGCTCGT
>CAYNUO010000127.1:0-6658 GCA_964400405.1 uncultured Bifidobacteriaceae bacterium
GCTTCATGCCGTTCTACCCGGGTCCCGGCCTCGGCGGCCACTGCATCCCGATCGACCCGTTCTACCTGTCATGGAAGGCACGGCAGAGCGGCTTCGAGTGCCGCTTCATCGAACTTGCGGGCCAGATCAACGGCTCGATGCCGGCGTTCGTCGTCGAGCGCGTGGGCGAGGCCCTCAACACGCGGAAGAAGGCGATCAACGGTTCACGCGTGCATGTGTTCGGCGTGGCCTACAAGAAGGACGTCAACGACATGCGCGAGTCGCCCGCGCTGGACGTGATGGAACTGCTCGAGCGCCGCGGCGCGAAGCTGAGCTACACGGACCCGTACGTCCCGGTGCTGAAGCACGCGGACCTGGACCTCGTGTCCGTGCCCGAGGAGCAGGCCGGTCCCGGCGTGGACATCGCCGTGATCTGCACGAACCACGGCGTGTTCGACTACGCGGCGATGCCCAAACGCTTCCCGCTCGTGCTCGATACGCGCAACGCGCTCAAGGGCACGGAAGCCGACAACCTTTTCCGGCTCTAGCGCCACGGCTGGGACGCCCGTGTTCGGAAGCACCCGGCGGCCCGTGCCCGTGCGGATGCTCCGGTTCCGCATGCCGGACAAACGCACCTCCGGCGGACCTGTCGCATCCGGGCGGGAACCCTGTCGACGCCCGTAGCCTGATCGACCTACGGGTCCCACCGTCGACATCCCACCCGGCGCCTGCGGTGCGTTTGTCATGAAGACGGCATGCTCCACAGTCGCACCCGCACGGGCACGGACCGCCGGGCGCTTCCGCTGAGGGCGGCGTCGACCGCGAAACGACGTGGGCCTGCTACCGCGAGAAGCGGAGGATCCCTCTTGTGGAGGTCAGCGTCATCGACGTGGCCGACCCTTCGACCGTGCTGTCGCCGCTCAGGATCGTCGTGAACGTCGACTCGAAGCTCGCCGTGGCACAGGCCGCGCGGGTGCAGGCGAGCGCGGGTCCTGCCGTCAGCGTCTTGCCCGACAACGTGTACCGGCCGCCGCACGTGTTGCAGTCGGCCCTGGCGGACAGGTTGCCGTCTGCGAACGTGAGTGTGTACGTGGCGCCGGCGGGCACGTTCTGCGAGGCCTGCCCGCTGCCCTGCAGCGACGAGAGCGTCCACGTGCCGAGCAGTTGCGCCTCGGTGAGGGACGACGGAGAGGTGAGGACGTCGCAACCCGCCGCGACGATCGTGGCGGCCAGCAGCAGAGCGCCGGCAGCAGGATTCCACGCTTTCACCAGCGTTGTTACGGTACGCATCACGGATGTCTCCTCCCTCGGTGTCCTGTGTCAGCGGGCCGCGCCGCTCAGCGGCGTGACCGCGCCGACTTCGTGCAGCACCGGGTAGCCGGCCATCACGCCGCGGGGCCGATCGTCGGTGACGTTCGGTCCGGGCCGGTCCCGCTTCTCCGTCCACACCTGATTGACGCGCAGGTCGATGCGCCGTCGCGGCTTCAGACCCGGCGTGCGCAGCGCGACGCCGACCTGCGTCCACTTGCCGGCCGGCACGGTGGCCGTCTGCACCAGCTCGCCGTCCGCTTCGAGCTGCACGACGAACGGCCGCGCACGGTCCGGGATCGACGGTGCCTGGACGTCGATGGTCAGAAAGCCGACGTCCCGCTGGACCCACGCCACGGCATGGCGCGTCGTCCAGCGATACTTCACGCCGGCATCGGTCTGCTGCTCGTCGTGGAATCCGCGGTCCGGTGGCGACGGAAACACCCGGTTCGCACGGGCGGCGGAGACGACGAGCGACAGGGCCAGGAACGTGGCGACGCCGCGCGGCACCCAGGGCCACACGGCCGGCATCTCCGCGGGTCGTGACGTCGCGGCACCGGTGGCTCCGGCGGCCACGCCCAGCGCGATCCAGAACGGGAACGCGGCTTCGGGCACGAGGAGCGGGTGCCCCGTCAGGCAGGTCGCGAGATACCCGACCACGCCGGCGAGCAGCGCCAGCGGCGCGGGAGACGGCGCGGCCCGGAGGCTGCGCCAGATGCCGGTGACGAGTGTCGCCAGCATCAGGACGAAGAGGCCGCCGCCGACGACGCCGAGCTCCGCGAACTGCTGCAGCAGGTAGTTGTGCGCGTTCTCGTAGGCGTAGATGGACCGCAGGTGCGCGGACATGAACTCGGGGGACCGCGGATAGTAGCGGCCAATGCCGACGCCGGACATCGGGGCCGAGGCCAGCATCCGCGCGCTCGTAGCCGCGAACTCGGACCGCATGCCGAGCGAGGCGCCGGCGCCGCCCGTCGGGTCGCTGGTCAGCGTGGAGGTGATCACCACGCCGCCAAGGAGCACGGCGACGATCGCGGTGGCCGGGAGCAGCAGGGCGGAACGGCGCCCAGGCGCGTCCCCGCGACCAGGGCCGCGAAGCAGCACGACGGCACCGGCAGCCACGGCGCCGGCCACGGCGCTGCGCGAGCCGCTCAGCAGCAGCGCCGGCAACATCAGTACACCCGCCGCCACGGCGACGCGGCGCAGCACGCCGCTCGCCGCCAGCGACGCGGCGGTGAGACCGGCCAGGACGAAGAGCGAGCCGGCGGCATTCAGATCCGTCAGGTGCAGGCTGTAGCGCACGCCGGTGACATATCTCCACAGGAACCAGCCGCCGTACTCGCCCTCGGTGGCCCAGGCGCGCCAGACGCCGCCGAGCGTGGCCGCTCCGAGGGCGGCGGACCCGCCGACGAGCGCGACCGCGACCCACCGGGCCAGCCGCGACTCCTGCCGGGCGAGCGTCAGCGACGCGCCGAGCAGCGCGAGGCCGGTCAGCGCGCGCAGCGCGTTCCACGTCTCGGGCTCGGGGCTGGAGAACACGAGGTAGTCCGGCGAAAGAGCACGGAGCAGGTATCCGGGCAGGTGCGGGACGGGAATGCCGCCCGAGTCGGCGAGCACGAGGCCCAGCCACGAGACGCCGATCGCGGCGGCGTACAGCGCGATGGCGCCAGGCGCGGCAGAACTCACGCGATGGTTGCCGAGCGGGCGCCACAGGGCGATGAGCCAGCCGGCGAGGAAGCTCCACGCCAGCGCCTCCGAGGCGCTGGCCGGGGCCGCGGCCAGTAGCAGCCCGGCCGGCGCCAGCACGGTCACGAGCAGCAGGCCCGACACGGGGTGCGCCAGCGTCGCGGCGAGCGTCACGCCGCACGCCAGCTTGAGCAGCAGCGGGAGCTCCGGCGCGGCGGCGGCCCAGGCGAGTGCGGCGAGGAGCGGCGCGGCGCCGGCGAGGCGGGCGAGAGTCGCGAGGATGCGGATGAACACGGGCACGCCCGGCACGGCGGTGTTCTGGGGTGTCACGGCCGTCGGCCGATGGCGGCGTAGTCCTGGCTGGCAAAGAGCAGCCCGTTGAGGCGGTCGAGGTTGGCGTTGAGCGCTTCGGCGACGTCGGCGAGGGGCGTGCCGGCGGTGGCCGTCAGCCGCTGGAGCTTCTGGCTGTCCGCGACCGGCGAGAGGTAGCGCAGCTCGACGCGCTGGAAGCCGGCGGCCTCCAGCAGGAAGCCCAGCGTCTCCGGATGGAGCGGCTGCCGGTGCGTGTAGTCGCGGATGTAGCTCGAGAAGAAGGCGTACCAGCTAGCCGCGTTGATGGTCTCGAGCACGATGACGGCACCGGGCCTGAGCTTCGGAAACGCGGCTTCGATGAACGCGTTCAGATACGGCGGGTCGAAGTGCTCGACGACCTGGGCGGCCATCAGTCCGCCGAGCGAGCCGTCCGGCAGCCCGCGCAGGTATGCGACGGCGTCGCCGGCCGTGGCGGACAGGCCCTTCGCCGTGCAGACGTCCACCATCGTCTGGTTGATGTCGAGTCCGCGGGCCGAAATGCCGTGCTCGCCGAGCAGCGTCAGGAACTCGCCGCGCCCGCAGCCTACGTCCAGCACATCCGACGCGCCCGCAAAGAGCGCCACGTAGTCGAGCTGCCGCTGGCGGATGTCGTCCTGGGAGCCGCGGAAGCGCTCCTCGAAGCCGACGTACTTGAAGCCGCCGTCGCGAGAGAAGCCGCCCGGTTCAGCCGGTGCCGCGGCGGGCGCGGCGGCCGGCGCGCCCGCTGCCGCGTGAACGGGTGGTGCCCCTCCCGACGCGCTGACGCGGGCGACGTCGCTGCGGAGACTCTGCGTCGCGACCTGGAGCAGGCCGAGCGCGGAACGGAGTTCGTCGTGGGCGGCGGCGAGCCGATCGACGGCGGCGCCGGCCCGGCGCTCGCGGGCCTCGGCCGCCTCCCGATGCCGGCGGAGGTCGTCGCCCGACATCTCGACATCGTCGAACCGTTGCGCGAGCCCGTAGAGGCTGGCCTCAGTCCAGATGAGCGCCTCTTCGCTGCGCAGATGCGCTTCCTGGGCCCGCTGCTCGGTTCGGTTCAGGTGGTCCACGAGAAGCGCGTTGAAGTGCTGCTGCCGCCGGAGGTGGGGACCGAGGAACAGGAAGCCGATCCTGCGGAGCACCCGCAGGGCGTGGTCCCGCAGTCCACGCGGCGCTTCGTCCTCCGCATCGATCCGATACCGCTGGTTCAGCGCCTCGATCTGCTGCCGGTCCGGCCCGGGAATCGGAAGGGGCCGGCTCATCGGCCGACGAGGCCCTCCACGGGGCTGCTTGCCGTCGCGTACATCTTTCGCGGAATCCGGCCGGACAGGTACGCCAGCCGGCCCGCCCGGACGGCGTGGTTCATCGCCTGTGCCATGGCCACCGGCTGGTCCGCACCGGCAATTGCGGTGTTCATCAACACCGCGTCGGCGCCCAGCTCCATCGCGAAGGCGGCATCCGAGGCCGTGCCGACCCCGGCGTCCACGATGACGGGCACCTTCGAGAACTCGCGGATGATGCGGATGTTGTTCGGGTTCTGGACGCCGAGGCCCGAGCCGATCGGCGCACCGAGCGGCATCACGGCCGCCGCGCCGGCTTCTTCGAGCTTGCGGCACGCGATCGGGTCGTCGTTCGTGTACGGGAGGACGACGAAGCCATCGCTCACCAGGATGCGCGTGGCCTCGATGAGCGCTTCGTTGTCCGGGAACAGCGTGCGCTCGTCGCCGATTACTTCGAGCTTCACCCAGTTGGAGAGGCCCGCTTCGCGGCCGAGCTTTGCCGTTCGGACGGCCTCATCGACCGTGTAGCAGCCCGCGGTGTTCGGCAGCAGGAAGATGCGGCTCGTGTCGATGTAGTCGAGCAGCGACTCCTTCGTGCGGTCCGAGATGTTCACGCGCCGAACGGCGACCGTGACCATGTCCGCGCCGGACGCCTCGTGCGCCTGCCGCATGATCTCGTGCGACGGGTACTTGCCGGTGCCGACGATCAGGCGCGAGCGGAACGTGCGCCCCGCAATCGTAAAAGGGGAATCGATCATCAGCCTCCGCCCACGAAGTTCACGATCTCGACCCGGTCGCCGTCCCGGACGACGGTGTCCATGAAGGCGTGACGCCGGAGGATCGCGAGGTTGTGCTCGATGGCCACGCGGCGCGGGTCGATCTCGAGCCGCGCGAGCAGGTCGGCCACCGACAGCGGCGCGTCGAGGGGATACGACTCACCGTTGAGCGTGATTTCCACGACAGGCCGATTATACCCTCCGCGTCTGCCCTCGGGTTTGACCTCGCTTTCGTGGTCGCGTACGTTCACACCACGCGCATGAGTAACCACACAGAGCCCCCGTCACTCGGTGTCGATGGATTTCGCTACACGGATCTCCACGAACCTGCACGGCTTCGCGACCTGCACGACGTCTTCGCCAGGGACACGGCCGAGGCCGACCCCGGCCTGTGGGCCGAGTGGTCCGCGTACGCTGCGGCGCCGGATGCGCCGAGGCCGGCGACCGGCGTGTCGGATCTCATCGTCCGCATGGCCCCGCACGTCAGCCGCTTCGTCGCGCGGCTGTTCCACCTGGAAGCCGTTGCTGCAGCCGCCGTCGACGGAACGCGCGCGCTCGACGCGCTGTTCCGGTTCAAGGTGGACTTCGTCCGCCGGCGAGTGCTGCCGACCGTCAAGGGCGGCCTGAAGCCCACGCTGTCGCCCGCGGATGCCTCGGTGGTCGAACGGCTCGTGGCGCCGTTTGCGGGACGCGAGCGCGAGGCCGCCATCGCCCTTGCCGGTTGCGCGCTGCTCGACCGCGAGGCGGCGGCGCGCGCCGGGTCCGACGCGGACAAGGCCGCCGTGGCCGCCGACATCGACGCCCTGAAGCGCTGGTGCGCGGCGTTCCTGCACGACCCGGCCACGCGCGGCTGGGTCGTGTTCCGGTTTCCGGAATCCGTCGAACCGTTCAATCTCGTGCACGTCGAGCGTCCGCTCGCCGATCAGCCGGAGGTGATGATCGGACCGGACGGCCACCGCCGCCGGCGCGACGGCTTCGCGCTGACCGACCGCCGCTGGGATACGCCGAACGTGCTCAGCGACATCCACTACTGCGTCCTCTGCCACGAGCGCGAGAAGGACTCGTGCTCGAAGGGCCTCAGGGACAAGGAGGGGAAGGTCTCGAAGAACGCGCTCGGCATCCCGCTCGACGGGTGCCCGCTCGACGAGAAGATTTCCGAGATGCACATGCTGCGCAAGGCGGGCGATCCGCTCGGCGCGCTGGCGATCGTCATCGTCGACAACCCGATGTGCCCGGGCACCGGCCACCGGATCTGCAACGACTGCATGAAGGCCTGCATCTACCAGAAGCAGGAACCGGTCAACA